>CAYUAH010000069.1:0-14216 GCA_964442375.1 uncultured Hydrogenophaga sp.
TTGCGTATGGTCGCCGGCGACAACTCCAGCCCGGTGGCCTTGGCCAGGGTGCGCGAGCCCACGGGCTGGCCGTCGGCGATATAGCGCTCGACCAATGCCTTGAGCAACAACTTGGAACGGTCGTCTAACATGCTTGTGTGGAATAGAGCTGTGTTGTAATTTAAACATGACATTGCCCCGCCCGCAGTCCACCGCCACCAGCAGCCCCGCTGCCGCCCCGTTGCGTTTCCGGCACGTGGCCATCGTGGGCAAATACCAGGCCCTGGGATCGCGCGACGCGCTCGATGGCATCGCCCACTTCCTGCACGACGAAGGCTGTGACGTGGCCATGGAGCGCGACACCGCCCACAACACCGGCCTCATGCAATACGGCGCACTGAGCGTCGAGGAGATCGGGGCCCGCTGCGACCTGGCCCTGGTGGTGGGCGGCGACGGCACCATGCTGGGCATCGCGCGCCAGCTGGCCCGCTTTGGCACGCCGCTGGTGGGCATCAACCAGGGCCGGCTGGGCTTCATCACCGACGTGCCCTATGGCGACTACCGCGACAAGCTGCGGCCCATGCTGCGCGGCACCTTCGATGAGGACCGGCGCGCGCTGATTGAAGCCAGTGTGCTGCGCGACGAGCGCTGCGTGTTCCAGGCCACGGCCCTCAACGACGTGGTGGTCAACCGCGGCCCCGCCGCCAGCATGATCGAGCTGCGCGTGGCGGTGGACGGCCGCTTCGTGGCCAACCAGCGTGCCGACGGACTGATCATCGCCTCGCCCACCGGCTCCACCGCCTACGCGCTGTCGGCCGGCGGCCCCATGCTGCACCCCGCCATCGCCGGCTGGGTGATGGCGCCCATCGCACCGCACACCCTGTCCAACCGCCCCATCGTGCTGCCTTCCGACGGCGAGATCAGCGTCGAGCTGGTGGCCGGCAAGGACGCCAGCGCCAACTTCGACATGCAGACCTTCACCGAACTGATGCACGGCGACCGCATCATCGTCAAACGCTCTCCCCACCAGCTGCGGCTGCTGCACCCCACCGGCTGGAGCTATTTCGACACCCTGCGCAAGAAGCTGCACTGGAACGAAGGAGTCGCCTGACCATGGCCTTGTTGCGCATCGTCCTGTCCGACTTCGTCATCGTCCAGCGCCTGGAGCTGGACCTGCGCGCCGGTTTCACGGTGCTGACCGGCGAGACTGGCGCCGGCAAGTCCATCCTCATCGACGCCCTGCAACTGGTGCTGGGCACGCGCGCCGACAGCGGCGTGGTGCGCGAAGGCGCGGCGCGCTGTGAGGTATCGGCCGAGTTCGACATCACCCCGGCCATCGCCACCTGGCTGGCCGACAACGGCTTTGACACCGAAGACAGCCTGCTGCTGCGGCGCACGGTGGACACCCAGGGCCGCAGCAAGGCCTGGATCAACGGCGGCGCCGCCACCGCCGGACAACTCAAGGCCCTGGCCGACAGCCTGGTGGACATCCACGGCCAGCACGCCTGGCAAAGCCTCACCCGCCCCGACGCCGTGCGCCAGCTGCTCGACGCCTACGCCGGCATCGCCACCCACGCCCTGCCCGGCCTGTGGGCCGACTGGCGCGGCGCCCTCAAGGCGTTGGACACCGCGCGCAGCCAACAAGCCACGCGCCAGCAGGAGAGCGAGCGCCTGAGCTGGCAGATCGGCGAGGTGGCCAAGCTCGCACCGGGCATGGACGAGTGGGACGAACTCAACACGCAACACGGCCGCCTGGCCCACGCGCAAGACCTGATCCACGCCGCCCAGGGCGCCCTGGCGGCGCTGGACGACGAGGACAGCAGCGCCTTGTCGCTCATCGCCCGCGCCACCGCACTACTGGCGTCACAGGTGGCCATCGAGCCCCAGTTCACCGAAGTGCTCAAGGCCCTGGAGGACGCGCAGGCCCAGCTGCAGGACAGCGTCCACAGCCTTCAACATTACAGCCGCCACACCGAGATCGACCCCGCTGCCCTGCAGGCGCTGGACGAGCGCCTGACCAGCTGGCTGTCGCTTGCGCGGCGCTACCGCTGCACACCGGAGGAACTGCCCCAGCGCCTGGCCGACTGGAAAGCCCAGCTGGCCGACATCGACCGAGCCAGCGACCTGGACGGTTTGCAGAAAGAAGCTGCGGCGCGCGAAGCGGCCTTCATGAAAGAGGCCAAGCGCCTGTCCAAGCTGCGCCAGCAAGGTGCGGCCCGCCTGTCCGAGGCCATCACCAACGCCATGCAAGGCCTGGGCATGCAAGGGGGCCGCTTCGAGGTGCGCCTGCTGCCGCTGGACGAGCCGCAGGCCCATGGTCTGGAGCAGGTGGAATTTCTGGTGGCGGGCCACGCTGGCAGCACGCCGCGCCCCGTGGGCAAGGTGGCCTCGGGCGGCGAACTCTCGCGCATCGCGCTGGCCATTTCGGTCACCACCAGCGAACTGGGTGAAGCGCCCACGCTGATCTTTGACGAGGTGGACTCGGGCGTGGGCGGCGCCGTGGCGCAAACCGTGGGCCAGCTCATGCAGCGCCTGGGCCGCGACCGCCAGGTGCTGGCCGTGACCCACCTGCCCCAGGTGGCCGCCTGCGCCGACCAGCACCTGCGCGTGGCCAAACAGACCGGCGGCCAAGGTGTCGTCAGCCAGGTGCAGGCGCTGGACACGGCCGAGCGCGTGCAGGAACTGGCCCGCATGCTGGGCGGCAGCGCCAGCTCGGGCACCTCGCTGGCGCACGCGCGCGAAATGCTGGAGGCCGCCGCCAGTGTCTGACGCCCCACCCGCCCAACGCAACATGCAACTGGTGCTCATCACCGGCATGTCCGGCTCGGGCAAGTCGGTGGCCTTGCACGCACTGGAAGACGCGGGCTTCTACTGCGTGGACAACCTGCCGCCAGAACTGCTGGAGGCTTTTGTGGCGCTGGAAAACGGCTTCAAGGCCGAACGTGTGGCCGTGGCCATGGACGTGCGCAGCGCCTCCTCCCTGCCCGGGCTGCCCAAGCGCCTGCACGAATTGCGCCAACGCGGTGTGCAACTCACCACGGTCTTCCTGGACGCCACCACCGACACCTTGCTGCGCCGCTTCTCTGAAACGCGCCGCATGCACCCGCTGTCCCTGGCCGACGCCGCCGACCAGCAGCGCGCCCTGATGGACGCCATCGAGCTCGAACGCGACCTGCTGGCCGACCTGCGCGACCGCGCTCTGGTGCTGGACACCAGCCTGCTCAAGTCGGCCGCGTTGCGCAGCCAGGTCAAGTCGCTGATCGACGTGCGGCCGTCGCAGCTCACGCTGGTGTTTGAGTCCTTTGCCTTCAAGCGCGGCATCCCCATGGACGCGGACTTCGTGTTCGACGTGCGCATGCTGCCCAACCCGCACTACGAACCCGAGTTGCGCCCGCTGACCGGGCGCGATGCCCCGGTGGCCGACTTCCTGCGCGAGCAGCCCGAGGTGCTGGCCATGCGCGAGCACATCGCCGGATTTCTGCAGCGCTGGCTGCCGGCCATGCAGCACGACCACCGCAGCTACGTCACCGTGGCAGTGGGCTGCACTGGCGGGCAGCACCGCTCGGTCTACATGGTGCAAACGCTGGCCGACGAATTCGCGCCGCACTGGGCGGTGCGCCTGCGGCACCGCGAGCTGGACTGACCAACGCACACCACCTCAGTGGTTGTGACCGTCGCCGTGCACGCCGTCGCGGTGTGGCGGAACGATGTGCCCGGTGTGTGCACCCATGTTGCGAAGGCGCAAGCCCTGGTTCACGGCCAACATCCTGGGCACCATCGGGCTGCTGAAAGGTGCGAGTTCGTGCACCACCTTGCCGCCCACCACGGTGAGCAGCACGCGGTTGCGGGCCAGGGTCTCTTCAGGCACCTGCATGAAGTTCTTGTCCAGCACGATCAGATCGGCGTACTTGCCTTTCTCCAGCGATCCCACCTTGTCGTCGAGGCGCAACTGGTAGGCCGCGTTCATGGTGATGGCGCGCAGCACCGCGGCCCTGCTCAGCGCCGGGTCGTTGTTGATCTTGCCTGCGGCCAGTTCGGGGCCAAAACCGCTGGGACTCTCCGGGTCGCCCGAGCGGGTGACGCCCACCTTGAGCGCGAGCATTTCATCAAATGGATCAATGGGCCAGTCGCTGCCATAGGCCACCCGAGCGCCCGCATTGTGCAAACTGCCAAATGGCTCCATGCGGGCGAAACGCGCGGGGCCGAGGTGGTTTTCGGTCTCACCCACCGAATAGGGTGCACGTTGCGCCCACTGGAATGAAAAAGTGGCTGTCACATCGAGTGTTTTGAACCTGCCATAGTCGGCCGGGTCCACCACTTCGTTGTGCGAGATCGCGGGCCGAAATGGGGTTCCAGGAACCTGCCGACGTGCGAATTCAACCGCATTGAGTGCCACACGCACTGCCCGGTCGCCGGTGGCGTGCACATGGGGGTCCAGTCCTGACTTGGCAATCTCCACCATCAATGGGTTCAGCACTTCAGGTGGAAAGTACAGGTTGCCCAGGTTGTTGCCAGGTACCCAGTTGGGTGCCGTGTCGTTGCCCGTGTTCACGAAATAGGGCTCCAACATGGCACCGGTGTCAGCGGGTGCATTGACCACGCCGTCGTTGAAAATTTTGATGTGCCGGAAGCGAACGCTTGGCTGGGCGCCTTGGTCGCCCAGGTCCAGTCCTGCCGCCGCCGCTCTGGCCTCGGTGATCGCTTTGACGGGGTCGGCGACGGCCTCGCCCGCATTCAGGTTCCATGCAAAATGGCCCCGCGCGGTCATTTCACCGGCTTTCTGTAAGGTGCCGAATGTTTTGCCTTGCTCGGATCCGGCTGCGGCGTCCATGAACGACGTCACCCCTTGGCCACGCATCGCGGCGAGCGCTGCACGCGCCTGGTTCAGCCGATCGGCATCGGTGTCCGGCGGTATCACGCCCGTGACGGCAAAACCTGCGGCATCCTCACAAATGCCATTGGGTGCGCCGGTGGCATCCCGCACAAACACACCACCTGCCGGGTTGGTGGTGGCGGCGGTCACCCCTGCGAGCGCGAGCGCGCGCGAGTTCGCCAGCACGGTGTGGAAGTCGGACGAGCGCACCACGATGGGCCGGGACGTCGGCAGCGCGTCCAGCGTGGTCTTGTCCGGGTCGGCGTCCACGGCCTGCGTCCCCTGACGGGACCAGTTCACCACCTCCAGCCACGCGTCTGGCCCTTTGTCGCCGGTGTCGTCCAGGCAAGTCTGGATGACCGCGAGCATCTCCGATCGCGTCAGCGACTGGTACTTCAGATCACAGAGCAACAAGGCGCGCCCCCCCGCGATCGGGTGCAAATGGGCATCGACAAAACCGGGCATCAACATGCGTCCGCCCAGCTCCACCACCCGGGTCTTGGCACCCACATAGGCGGCCACCCCCTCGTTCGTCCCCACGTAAACGATGATGCCGTCCTTGACCGCCACGGCCTGTTTGATGCTGTCTTCGCCATCCACCGTGTAGACATAACCATCGCGCAGCACCATGTCGGCAATCACCTCATCTGAACCGCCGCAGGCCACCACCAGCCAGGCCGAGAAGCCGGCGATCAGCACACCCCACAACGCGCTTCGTTGCATTCGCTTTTGCATTTCCAACACCTCATCTTGTGAAACCTTGAGGTGATCGAGGGTAAAAAGCAAAACAACAGATGTACCCCCCGCAAATGCGGGGGGACAGGGTAGTTACCTACGGATGCTGGGCGTCGCCGGTGCCGACCAGGAGCGCACTGAGCTCCAGCTTGTTTTTCACACCCAGACGGCCGTAGGCATCGCGCAGGTAGCTGCGCACGGTGGCCGGGCTCAAGCGCAGGCGGTGCGCAATGTCCTTGTAGGACATGCCGGTGGCATAGAGCACGGCCGCTTCGCGCTCGCGCGGGGACAGCGCCTCCTGACTCGCGGCACCGCCCATCGTCAACGCCACCAGCTCGCCACAGGTGCGCACCGCGACCGATGTCCGCCCCAACTTCAGTGAACAGGGCGCCTGCACCAGGCGCGGCAACAGCTCGCTCGGCAACACCGTCCCTTGCCACGCCGGAAAGCCCTTTCGGATCTGCGTGGCCAGGGCCAAACCCACGTACAACATGGCACCCGAACGTTCGCACAACGCGATGCCGCTGACACTGCCGGCAAATCGGCCCCGGAACGACTGTTGCAGCCGGGTGCTCCACTGCAGCCGCACGTGCTTGCAATATTCGCCAAATAGGATCGCCTCTGTGTCGCTAAAGGCCGACTGTCCTTCATTTCGGTAAACAGACACAAAAAACATGAGGCCGCTGCCCGGCAGATCGCAGGTCACAGCCATGGCGTGGTACAGCCGATGGCGGCGCGCAAATGTGGCAACCACCGGCGCGTCGATGTCGTAGCCACTGTCGCGGCACACTGTCCCCAGATCGCTCATGGACTGTCGCGCGAACGTGTCCACCGCACCAATGGCGTTCCATTCGCTCGCGAAACTGGCGGGCAAACCCAGGCTACCGTGTTGCCAATTGGCTGGCGGGATGTCGGCCACGGGGGCTGAACATTCGCCCCACCAGCCCGAATCAAAAGGCACCACCGTGCGGAACTGGCTGATGGCATCCGCCAGAAATGCGACAGCGCCTGTTCTGCCCGCGATGGCGTGCAGGTCGAGCAAGGCGCTGCTGAACACCGTCAACAGGGTGGTTTCATCGAACGGCCTCTGGGGCGGGGGTGTCATGGTGTGCCTTCGTGTGCCGCAGATGCGCGGGAGCGGTTCGGGTCCGCGTCCATCAACCAGGCACGCACCGGCGTGGGCAGCCCGAGGCTGGGCCAATCGGCGGGCGTGGCCCAGCGACCTTCGGTGCGACCGACATCCGGGCCACCGACGACGTCCAACACCGCAGGCAGCAGCCGCAGCTCGCGGTGGGTCAGGCTGTGTTTGCGGGCGGCCTGCCATTGCAACGCAGCCGCCTCCAGGCCCCAGTTGGTCAGCGTGTCCAGAAGACCGGCTTCGTCGGCAAACACCGGCGTGCAATAGAGGCCGGCCCAAATGCCACGCGGCGGTCGCCGCTCCAGCCACACGGCGCCGTCGCTGCGGCGCAAGGCCAGCAGCCACCAGCTCTCGTGCCGGCGCACCAGCTTGCGTGTTTTCACGGGGTAGGCGTCGGGCGTGCCACCCGCCAACGCGCGGCAATCGGCCGACAGTGGGCACAACAGGCATTGCGGCTGGCTGCGTGCGCACAGGCTGGCCCCCAGGTCCATCAGGCCCTGGGTGTAGGCGATCATCTCCTCGTGGCTGGCGTTGGCAGGCACCAGGGTCTGGGCCAGGATGGAGAGGGCACGTTCGTTGGCTGTCTGCGCCAGATCGCCATCAAAACCCAGGGCGCGCGACAACACCCGTTTGACGTTGCCATCCATGATGGAAATGCGTTCGCCAAAACAGAAGGCGGCGATGGCGGCTGCGGTGGACGGGCCGATGCCGGGCAAGGTCTGCAACTCGGCGGATGTGCTGGGGAACACGCCGCCAAAACGTGCCACGACCTGTTGCGCGCAGGCGTGCAGGTTGCGCGCGCGGCTGTAGTAGCCCAGTCCACTCCACAAGGCCATCACCTCGTCGGCGGGGGCGGCGGCCAGGTCGGCCACGGTGGGGCAGCGCTCCAGAAACCGCTGGTAATAACCGAGCACCGTGGCCACCTGGGTCTGCTGCAGCATGATTTCGGACAGCCACACGCGGTAGGGATCGCGCGTGTGCTGCCAGGGCAGGTGGCTGCGGCCATGGGTGCGCTGCCAGGCCACGAGGTGGTCGAACAGGGCATGGTTCTGCCGCTGCGCTGCGGCAGAGGCCACAACTGGGGCGCGCATCAGGCCGGCAGTTCGGGCACTTCGGCTGCGGCCTCGGCTGCCGGCGCGGCCTCGGGCACCTCTTCGTCGAGCAGTTGCCCACACAGTTCGGCGAGGCGGGCCTGCGTGGCCTGCAACTCGGCCGACATCTGGGCCAGCTCGCGGATGCGGTCGTCCAGGCCGCTGGCCGCCGTCTGGATGCGGGTCACGGCCTCGATGCGGCGGGTGAAGTTGCGGCGGCGTTCACGCAGCTGGCCGTCGAGTTGGGCGGCGGCGGACTTGTTCCAGGCCTCGACCTCGACCAGCGCAGCGTCGAACACCGCCTTGAGGCGCGACATCAGCGCCCGCGCCAGCCGTTCCGCAAACTCGGGCTGGGCGAGTTTGAGGGCATTGGTCAAGCCCAGGTACTGCAAATGGTTGCGTTCGATCAGCGCCAGATCGTCGCGGTAGCGCTTGAGATCCGGCGCGGCCGGCGGTTGCAGCGAAAAGCCGAACTCCACGTTCAGGCTCTTGAAGCTGTTCACCAGCATGGTCTGTATGTCTTCGCCCATCTTCTGCGAGCGCTGCAGCACCTCGCGCAAGCGGTCGAAACTCTCGCCGTAGGTCTTCTTCACCCCGAACTTGATGCCCGGTTTCTTCAATGCCTCGGCCAGTTGGGCCACCTCGGTCTTGAGGGTGGTGGTGCTGAGCAGGCCGAACAGTTCGCGCAGCAGCTTGAGGTGGACCGAACGCACGGCCTGAATGCGCGCGCCGCTGCTGTCGAACTCGGTCTGCTCCTGCTCGATGCGCAAGCGCATCTGGCGGATCACGGTGGCGTTTTTGCCGCGCAGGCCTTCAAGTTCCTGCTGCTGCTCCACCAGCTCGCGTTCGCGTGTGTGCAGCATGCGGCCGGTCTCTGTTTGCAGCTCCTGTATGCCATCGGCCACCACACCCTGCAGAATGCGCTTGCGCCGACCCAGCAAACCCTCGCCCAGCGCCAGCTCAAGCTCGGGCAGGTGGCTGGCGGCCAGGCGTTCGGGGTCTTGCTGCACCTTGGCCAGCAAACCCTTCTGGGCCGACACGGCGATGACCTGGTTCTCGTCCAGGCCCAGCACCCGGGCCGAGCTCTCGCGCTGGCGCTGGATTTGCGCGGCGATGTATTCGGGTGTGCTGAGGTCGTCCCACAGCGTGTCGATCTTGTTGAGCACCACCAGGCGTGAATCGATGCGTTCGGCCGCCGGCGCCAGGTGCTCGCGCCAGATGGTGAGGTCGGACTTGCTCACGCCCGCATCGGCCGCCAGGATGAAGACCACCGCATGCGCCTGGGGCAGCAGGCTCACGGTCAGTTCGGGCTCGGCACCGATGGCATTGAGGCCGGGCGTGTCCAGGATCACCAGGCCCTGCTTGAGCAGTGGGTGGGCCATGTTGATGAGGGCGTGACGCCATCGCGGCACCTCGATCAGTCCATCGGGACCGGGCAGCGGGTTGTCTTCGGGCGTCTCGTCGTGCCAGAAACCCAGGGCACGGGCGCGGGCCTGGTCCACCCGCACCACCTCGGCCACTTTTTCGATGGCCTGGGCCAGTTGGGCCGGGTCGTTCACGTCGAGGTCGATGCGCTCCCACTCCTGGGGCGCATTGCGCCATTCCATCAGCGACTGAGGCTGTAGCCGGCTCTCTATGGGCAGCAGGCGCAGGCAGGGCGGGATGTCGGCGTCATAGCCCAGCTCGGTGGGACACATGGTGGTGCGCCCGGCACTGGCGGGCATGATGCGTCGGCCATAACCGGCGAAAAACACCGCGTTGATCAGTTCGGACTTGCCGCGCGAGAACTCCGCCACGAAGGCCACCATCACCTTGTCGGCCTTGACCTGGGACTGCAGCTGATCCAGGCGCGCCAGCACGCCGGCGTCCATCAGCTCGTGTTCGCTCAACCAGTCGCTCAGCTGCTTCAGGCGCTGGGCAAACTGGCGGCGCCAAGCGCCATGCTGGTCGAATTCCTGGTTGAAGTCCATGGCGTGTCAGACGGGCAAATCAAGCATCGGGGCAATATAGCACCGGGCCCCGACCAGGCTCAGGGTTTCTGACAATGTGGGCAGTAGAAGGTGGAGCGCTGCCCTTGGCGCAGCGCCTTGATGGGCGTGCCGCAGACGCGGCAGGGCAGGCCTGCGCGGTCGTACACC
Source organism: uncultured Hydrogenophaga sp. (assembly GCA_964442375.1). Taxonomy (GTDB): domain Bacteria; phylum Pseudomonadota; class Gammaproteobacteria; order Burkholderiales; family Burkholderiaceae_C; genus Hydrogenophaga. Next base: position 9,955 of record CAYUAH010000069.1, read on the forward strand.
ATGGCATCGAGCTGGAAATAGCCGCTTTCGCCGTGGGCGTTCTTGAAGTCCTTGAGCGTGCTGCCACCCAGCGCCAAGGCACGCGACAACACCTCGCGCACCGCCTGATGCAAACGGGTGACCTGCGGACCGGTCAACCGATGGGCGCGCTTGGTGGGCCTTATGCCGGCCGCGAACAAGGCCTCGGAGGCATAGATGTTGCCCACACCCACCACCACATCACCCGCCAGCAGCACCTGTTTGATGGGGGCGCGGCGCTGCTTGAGCGCGGCGTGAAAAGGCCCGGGCGCAAAACCCGGCTCCAGCGGCTCCACACCCAGCCCCCCGAGCAGCTTGACGGCCACCGGATCGGCTTCATCATGCGCAAACACCACGGCGCCGAAACGGCGCGGGTCGTGCAGGCGCAGCGTGCCGCGGTCGGTGACCAGGTTGGCGTGATCGTGCCTGCCCGGCGGTGGCAACTGGCCATCAAAACGCAGGCTGCCTGACATGCCCAGGTGCCACAGCAGGAGGCCGTCACTCAGGTCCATCAGCAGGTATTTGCCCCGGCGGCGCACGCCCAAAACGGACTGCCCCGCGAGTTGTGAGGCGTCCACCCCCAGCGGCCAGCGCAGCGGCAGTCCCAGGTGCAGGCCCTGGATGCGCGCCCCGGTGATGGCAAAGGCAAAACTCTGACGGGTGACTTCGACTTCGGGGAGTTCGGGCATGGTGTGTGAGCGGCGGGTAAAGCAGCCTGAGCGATGCCCACGCCGGGGCATGGGGACACGACCCTTCCATTATCATGACCTGGATGAAAGCCGCTGCCCTGTTTCCTTCAAAACTGGCCTGGTGCCTGGGTATGGCCTTGGGCGCGCTCGCGCTATCGCCTCAGGTCTGGGCCCAAGCAGCACCAGCACCTGCGCCGCAGTCCTCCAACATGGACGGCGAGCTGTTCTACCAGCTGCTGCTGGGCGAACTCCAGGTGCGTGGAGGCGACCCCGGCGCGGGTTACTCGCTGCTGCTCGACGCGGCGCGGCGCACGCAGAACCCGCAGCTCTACCGTCGCGCGGTAGAAATTGCCTTGCAGGCCCGTTCGGGCGAGGCGGCGCTGAGTGCGGCCAACGCCTGGGCGGAGTCCAACAAGGACAGCAGCGAAGCCCTGCGCTACAAGCTGCAAATCCTGCTGGCACTCAACCGCGTGGCCGACACCGCGCCGGTGCTGCGTCAGCTGGTGGCGCAGGGCCAGGCCGATTCGCGTGACGAACTGATCCTGTCGATCCCACAAACCCTCAGCCGTGTCGGCAACAAACCGGCTGCCTTGCTGGCGGTACGCGAAGCCCTGCGCGATGAGCTCGCCAACGGCCCCCATGGGTCGGCCGCCTGGGTGGCGGTGGGGCGCATGGAGCTGGCGGCAGGCCGCATGGCCGATGCCCTGGACGCCGCGCAGCGCGCGCAGGCTGCCTCGGTGCGCTCGCGCCACGCGGCCGCGCTGGCCCTGGAGCTGATGGAGGACACCACCCAGCGCAACGGCGCGGAAGCCCTGGTCAGGCGCTACCTGGGCGCCACCCGCGATGGCGACCGCCTGGTCGAGCTGGCCTACGCGCGGGTGCTGGTAGAACTGCAACGCTCGGCCGATGCGCTCAAAGCCTTGAACACACTGAGCCAAACCAGCGACGCCCCGGCAGACACCTGGCTGCTGCTGGGCACCCAACACGCGCGCGACAACCGCGACGCGGCGGCCAGCGCAGCCCTGGAAAGCTACCTGCAAAAAACCGACGGTGGCGGCGACGCCGCTGCGCGCGGCCGTGTCCAGGCCTTTCTGTTGCTGGCACAGCTGGCCGAAAAACGACGTGACTTTGCCGCCGCCGCCGCCTGGCTGGACCGCATCGACAACCCACAAGAGGTGTTTGCCGTGCAAATGCGCCGCGCCTCCATGCTTGCGCGCCAGGGCCAGCTCGACGCCGCCCGCGAGCTGCTGCAGAAAGCCCCCGAGCGCCTGCCCACCGACGCCCGCACCAAGCTGGTGGCCGAAGCACAGCTGCTGCGCGATCACAAGCGTTTTGATCTGGCCTACGGCTTGTATGCGAAGGCGGTTGAACTGTTTCCCGACGACGCCGACCTGGTGTACGAGCAGGCCATGGTGGCCGAGAAGGCCGGCCGTTTTGACGACATGGAACGCCTGCTGCGCGCTTTGATCGCGCGTCAGCCCGACCACCACCATGCCTACAACGCTCTGGGCTACTCCTTTGCCGAGCGCAAGCTGCGTTTGCCCGAAGCCAAAGTGCTGATCGAGCAGGCTCTGGCGCGCGCGCCCGACGACGCCTACATCCAGGACAGCCTGGGTTGGGTGGAGTTCCGCCTGGGCAACCTCGATGTGGCGCTGAGCATTCTCCAGCGCGCATTCGACAAACGGCCCGACGCCGAAATCGCCGCCCACCTGGGTGAGGTGCTGTGGGCGGCCGGTCAGCGAGAACGTGCGTTGCAGGTGTGGCGCGAGGGCCTGCTGCTCAACAACGAGAACGACACGCTGACCGAGACGCTGCAGCGCCTGCAGGTCAAACCGTGAGTCCGCTGCGGGTGGCCTGCCAGCGGGCGCTGATGGCGGCCCTGCTCACCGTGCTGATCGGTTGTGCCACGCCGCCTGCCTCGGCACCACAAGACCATTTCTGGAGTGGCCGCCTGGCCCTGAACGTCGCCACCGAGCCACCCCAGTCCATGAGCGCGGCCTTCGAACTGCGCGGCGATGCACGCACGGGCGAACTGGCCCTGTTGTCGCCACTGGGCCAGACCGTGGCGGTGGCCCGCTGGTCGGCCACCGGCGCCGAACTGCAACAAGGCGAGCACCGCGCGCCCTACGCCAGCATGGACGAGCTGACCGAGCAACTCACCGGCGCCGCACTGCCGCTGCCCGCCTTGTTCCAGTGGCTGCGCGGCGAGGCCACCCAGGTACCCGGCTGGACGGTCGATCTTGGCGAGCATGCCAACGGACGCATCCTCGCCCAAAGGCAGTCCCCCCCACCGCGCGCCGAACTGCGCATACGCCTGCAACCATGAGCACCACATTGACCGAGCTGCGCGACGTTCCGGCGCCCGCCAAGCTCAACCTGTTCCTGCACATCGTGGGCCGCAGGCCTGACGGCTATCACCTGCTGCAATCGGTCTTCATGCTGATCGACTGGTGCGACACCCTGCATTTCAGGCTGCGTCAGGACGGCGCCATCCAGCGCATAGACGCCCTGCCTGGCAGCGCATTGCCCGACAACGACCTGGTGGTGCGCGCGGCACGCGCCCTGCAGGCCGCCACGGGGTGCACGCTGGGCGCCGACATCACACTGGAAAAGCACCTGCCGGCCGAAGCCGGCATGGGCGGCGGCTCCAGCGACGCAGCCAGCACACTGATGGCCCTCAACCGCCTGTGGCACCTCGGACTGCCGCGCCAACAGCTGGCCACCATCGGCTTGACGCTGGGCGCGGATGTGCCTTTTTTCATTGGCGGGCGCAATGCCTGGGTCGAGGGCATTGGCGAACAGCTCACGCCGGTGGACCTGCCAAGTGGCCGCTTCGTGGTGGTCAAGCCGCCCACGGGGGCGTCCACCGCAGCGATATTTGGCTCACCCGTTTTGAAAAGAGACACAAAGCCTGCTATACTCTCAGGCTTTGCTGCAGATGCCCAACAAAATCCAGAGCGAATCTGGAAGTATGGCGCAAATGACTTGCAGGCCGTGGCGCAGGCCGTGTGCCCCAACATTTCGGATTGCATCGCGTGGTTGGCCCGAAAAGGCCTTGAGGCACGCATGACCGGATCGGGAAGCGCGGTGTTTGCTCCTTGGGTGGAAGGCACGGACTTGTCCGGCGCACCATCGGACTGGCAGGTAAAAATTTGCAGCAATTGGGCAGAGCATCCATTGCGCGCCTGGTGTGAAGGTTAGAATCACGCCCGCCGCGTTGACAATGCGCTGCACAGAGACAGTTTCGGTGGTTTGTCTTTCGGACAAGCAACCTGCGTAGGGGAGTCGCCAAGTTGGTTAAGGCACCGGATTTTGATTCCGGCATGCGAGGGTTCGAGTCCTTCCTCCCCTGCCAAACCTGACAGAAGCCTGTCGGCCCGTGCTGACAGCAAGCCTGCTGACCATGTGGCCAGCAGCACCGAGACAAGCGACCAAAACGTATGTGATGGTCGCTTGTTCTGTTTTCAACGTTGCACAACACCGTTGCACCACCGGGACCTGCCATGCAGCCGCAACCGCCAGATTTCATGATCTTCACCGGCAACGCCAACCCGG
>CAYUAH010000070.1:0-11363 GCA_964442375.1 uncultured Hydrogenophaga sp.
CCAGAACAGGGCGATGATGCCCAGCACCAGCACCACCGACAAGGGAATCAACAGGAAAAGGATGTCCATGATGGGCTTTCGTCGGCTCAGCCGGCCGCCGGTGCCGGCACCGGCACGGTGCAAGCGGGTGTTGCGGTGTCGCCACGGCGCGACAAGCGCAACGCGTTGCCGATGACGAACAGTGAGCTCCCTGCCATGCCCAGGCCCGCCAGCCAGGGCGGCATCCAGCCCAAAAGGGCCAACGGCACACACACCGCGTTGTAGACAGCCGCCCAGACCAGGTTCTGGCGCACCACGCGCATGGTGGCACGGGATTGTGTCAGTGTGTCGGCCACGTCAGCCAGGCGACCGCCCTGCAGCACCAGGTCGGACTGTGCCTGCGCCAGCGGCAAGGCGTGCCCCAGCGCCAGAGACGCGTTGGCGCGTGCCAGCACCGGGCCGTCGTTCAGGCCATCCCCCACCATGGCCACCCGGTGGCCTGTCGCCTGCAGGGCCAGCAACTCGGCCAGCTTTTGTTCAGGGCTGGCGCCGGCCACCACCTGGGTGATGCCGACCGCGCGTGCGATGCGCCAGGCAGCCGCTTCGTGGTCACCCGAAAGCAGCCAGGTCTGCACGCCACTGGCCTGCAGCCGTGCCACCGTGGCGGCAGCATCGGGCCGCAAGACCTCGTCGATCACAAACGTGGCCAGCCAGCCCCGGGCATCCGCCAGGTGGGCATGGGGTGCGTCAGGCAGCACCACGCCATGGGCCGACACAGCGGCGGCGTCGAGGCCACAGAAGCGGGCCGAACCGAGGCGCAACTCGCTGCCGTCGGCGCGCTGGCACACCATGCCCTGGCCCGCGACTTCGGTGATGGTGCCCGAGGCCTGCACGGGATCGGCACCGGCGCTGGCGATGGCGCGCGACACCGGGTGGCGCGACACAGCCGCCAGCGGTGCGGCCTCGGCCAGCGCCCGCTCACGCGTCATGCCGGGGCGGGTGAACACATCGGTCAGCTGGGCGCGGTCTTCGGTCAAGGTGCCTGTCTTGTCGAACACCACCACGTCAACACCATCCAGCGCCTCGAAGGCCTGCAGGCGCCGCACCAGCACGCCCGTGCGCGCCAGTGCACCCGCCGAGGCCAGCATGGCCGCCGGCGTGGCCAGTGAGAGCGCACAGGGGCAGGTCACGATCAACACCGCCACGGCGGTGGACAAGGCGCGGTGCGGGTCGGTGTCCCACCAGTACCAGGCGGAAAAAGCCGCCGCCAGCAGCACCAGCAGCAGGAAGGGACCGGCGATACGGTCGGCCAGCACGGCCAGGCGCGGCTTTTCGGTTGCCGCGCGCTCCATCAGCGCCACGATGTGGCCAAAACGCGTGTCGGCACCCACGGCCGTGAGGCGCACGCGCACCGGTCCGGCGAGATTGAAGCTGCCGGCCACCACAGCGTCGCCCGTGACGCGGCGCACCGGGCGCGCCTCGCCGGTCAACAAGGCCTCGTCCACGCTGGCGGAGGCGTCGAGCAACACACCATCGCCCGCAAAGGCCTGGCCGGCCGGGATGCGCACCACGTCGCCCTGGCGCAGACGACGCACCGCCACCACCTCCCAGCGGCCATCGGCCAGCTCGCGCTCACAGGTTTCGGGCAGGCGGCTGACCAGGGCATCCAGTGCGCCGGCTGTGCGGTCGCGGGCCTTGAGCTCCAGGTAGCGGCCACCCAGCAGAAAGAACACGAACATGGTCAGTGAGTCGAACCACACCTCGGAACCCCAGGGCCCGGTGGGATCCAGCGTGGCGGCGGTGCTGACGAAAAAGGTGACCAGGATGCCCACCGACACCGGCGTGTCCATGCCCACCCTGCCCTGCTTGAGGTCGCGCCAGGCGCCACCCAAAAAGGGGCCGCTGGCAAACAGCAGCACCGGGATGCTCACGATCCAGCTGCCCCAGTTGAGGAGCTGGGCGATGTCGGCCGGGATCTCACCGGGCTCGCTCACGTAGGCCGGCCACGCGTACATCATCACCTGCATCATGCAGAAGCCGGCCACGAACAGGCGCCACAAGGCCTTGCGCGTCTCGGCCAGGCGCTGGCCCAGGCTGAACGCCTGTGACAGCGGCAATACGCGGTAGCCACTGCGGCCCACGGCCTGGGCCAGTTCGGAGAGGCGGATTTGAGATGGGTCCCAGTGCAGGCGCAAGCGCCGGCTGGCGGCGTTGACCTCGGCGCGCAACACGCCGGGTTGCGCCTTCAGCGCGGCCTCCACGGTGTCGGCACAGGCCGCGCAGTACATGCCCTGCACCACCAGCAGCGATTCGGCCGCGCCACTGCGGCTGGTGTCGGGCCCTTCGGTGAACGCCCGCTGCTCTTCCGGGTCGTCGAGGGCACTGAAGTCGTCCGTGACCTCCAGCGGCCCCACGGGCAACGTGGCCCCGCCGATGCGAGAGGCACCGTCAGGCAGGGGCTGGTCTGCGCTCGTGCTGGCGGCGTCTGTCATGGGGCCCGAGCTTAATTCAAGCCAGACGGTTTGCGCTTGATTTACGTCAACACGCCACCTTGCCACGGTGGTAGCCTTGTGTTCGCCCGGCCTGCCGGCCTTTCTTCCCCACCGACAGAGGACACATCCATGTACAAGCGCATTCTGGTTGCCACCGACGGTTCCAAACTCTCGCAAAAAGCGGTCGAACACGGTCTGGCCCTGGCCGATCTCACCGGCGCCGAGGTGGTGGCGCTCAAGGTGATTCCGCGTTACCCGCAGACCTACTTCGAGGGCGGCGTTGCCCTGGCGGCCACCGAGATCAGCAAGATCGAGGCACAGTGGCAGGAAGAAGCCATGGCGGTGGTCAACGCCGTCAAGGCCGCAGGCCAGAAGCGCGAGATCAAGGTCAAGGCCATCACGTCCAAGTCCGATCTGGTGGCCGAAGCCATCATCGCCGCCGCCAAGCGCAGCAAGTGCGATCTCATCATCATGGCCTCACACGGCCGCAAGGGCCTCAAGCGCCTGCTGCTGGGCAGTGAGACCACCCACGTGCTGACGCACTCGCACATCCCTGTGCTCGTGCTCCGCTGACACCCGCTGCGGTTCTCAGGCGAACAGCCCCTTGTGCTGTTCGCGCAGCAGGTTTTTCTGCACCTTGCCCATGGTGTTGCGCGGCAGCTCGGCCACCACGAAGCAGCGCTTGGGGATCTTGAAGTTGGCCAGTTGGGCCTTCAAGGCGGCGATGATCTGGTCGCCATCCAGCGTGGCGCCCGGCTTGGGGATGACCACCACCACACCCACCTCGCCGAAGTCGGGGTGGGGCACACCGATCACCGCACTTTCGGCCACGCCAGGCATGTCGTTGATGTAGCCCTCGATCTCGGCCGGGTAGACGTTGTAGCCACCGCTGATGATGAGGTCTTTGCTGCGGCCCACGATGGTCACGTAGCCACGCTCGTCCACCTTGCCCACGTCGCCGGTCTTGAAGAAACCGTCGGCGGTGAACTCTTCGGCTGTCTTCTCGGGCATGCGCCAGTAGCCCTTGAAGATGTTGGGGCCGCGCACCTGGATGCCACCGATCTCGCCCACCGGCATGGCTTTGCCATCGTCACCCTGTACCCGCAGCTCAACACCGGGCAATGGGAAACCCACGGTGCCGCCCCGGCGCTCGGTCTGCCCACCAAAACGCGCGTCGGCTGCATAGGGGTTGGAGGTCAGCATCGCCGTTTCGCTCATGCCATAACGTTCCAGGATGGTGTGGCCAGTACGCTCCTGCCAGGCCTTGAAAGTTTCGATCAGCAAAGGTGCCGAGCCCGAGACGAACAGGCGCATGTGGGCGGTGGCCTCGCGCGTCAGCCCGGCCTCGCCCAGCATGCGCACGTACAGCGTGGGCACGCCCATGAAGACCGTGGCCTGCTGCATCCAGGCGATGGCGCGTTTGGGGTCGAACTTGGCCATCCACAGCAGCTTGCTGCCGTTGAGCAAGGCGCCATGCAACGCCACAAACAGCCCGTGCACGTGGAAGATGGGCAACGCGTGGATGAGCACGTCGCCCGGCTGCCAGCCCCAGTAGTCCTTGAGCACGCGCGCGTTGGACAGCAGGTTGTCGTGTGACAGCATGGCCCCCTTGCTGCGCCCAGTGGTGCCGCTGGTGTAGAGGATGGCGGCCAGATCGTCGGGGCCGCGCGCCACCACCGTGTGCTGGTCGCTGCAGTGGGCGGCGCGCTCGAGCAGGCTGCCGGTGCGGTCGTCGCCCAGCGTGAACACATGTTGTGTGCCGGCCTTGAAGGCGATCTTGCTGACCCAACCGAAGTTGGCCGGCGCGCACACCACCACTGCGGGTTCGGCGTTGGTGACGAAGTAGTCGATCTCGGCGCTCTGGTAGGCGGTGTTGAGCGGCAGGAACACGTGGCCGGCGCGCAGCGTGGCGAGATAGAGCACCACCGCCTCCACCGACTTTTCCACCTGCACCGCGACGCGCGAAGCCGGCGGGATATCCAGCGAGCCCAGCAGGTTGGCCACCATGGCGGTGGCGCGGTCGATGTCGCGCCAGGAATAGCTCAGACCGCCGTCGGTTTCGATGGCGGTGCGGTCCAGATCGGCGGGAAAAGCGGCCCGCAGGGCCGCGAAGAGGTTGTGTTGGCTCATATCCGTGAAGTGAGGGGAACAATCAATCGAACTTTGCGCCCGAGGCCTTGACGACCGCAGCCCAGCGCTTGACCTCGTTGCTCACGAAACCACCGAACTGCTGCGGCGTGAGGTTGCTGAATTCTGCGCCGTTGCCGGCCCAGATGGTCTTGATTTCGTCGCTAGCGCCGCAGCGACGGATTTCTTCGCTGATGCGGGCCAGCACGTCGGGCGGCGTGCCCTTGGGCGCCCACACGCCGTACCAGGTGCTCACCGTGTAGTCGGGCAGGCCCACCTCGGCGGCCGAGGGCACGTCGGGGAAAGCCGGGTTGCGCTGGCTGCCCGAGACCATCAGGGCCTTGACGCGTCCGCCCTTGATGTGTGCCGCAGAGGAACCCAGACCGTCGAACATGATGTCCACCTGTCCGCCCACCAGGTCGCGCAGGGCCGGGCCGGCACCGGTGTAGGGGATGTGGGTGATGAAGGTCTTGCTCTGCTGTTTGAACAGCTCGCCCGCCAGGTGGTGCGAGGTGCCGGTGCCGGCCGAGCCGTAGTTGTACTTGCCAGGGTTCTTGCGCATCAGCTCCAGGAAGGCCTTCATGTCGGGCACGGGCACGTTCTTGGGGTTGACCACGACCACCTGCGGCACGTTGGCCACCAGGGCGATGGGCACAAAATCGCGCTCGATGTCGTAGTCGAGTTTGGGGTACATGGACGGCGCGATGGCGTGGTGCACCGCGCCCATGAACAGGGTGTAGCCATCGGGTGCGGCCCTCGACGCGATGCCCGCCCCCAGGGTGCCGCCGGCGCCGCCGCGGTTGTCGATGATGAGCTGGCGCCCCGTGAGCTTGGCGAACTGCGCCGACAAGGGCCGCGCAAACGCATCGGTGCCGCCGCCGGCCGGAAAGGGCACGACCATCGTGACCGGCTTGCTCGGCCAGGGGGATTGGGCTCGGGCCCAGCCAAAGGCACCCAAGCCGGCCAAGGCAGTGGCTTGGCGCAGCAAGGCGCGGCGGTCCAGGGAAGTGTTCATGGGTTTTGTCTCCTGTCGTTGTGATTGCCGGGAACACCCCGGCGGGTGGCAAATCTTCAGGCCTTGATCAAGTCCTCGACCTCGCCGGCCATGGGAATCCGACCTTGCGCCAGCTGGACGCGGTGGCGGTCCAGCCGTTTGAGATCGTAGAGGTAATTCACCATCAGGCCGTAAGACTGCTTGAGGCCCTTGGCCGACGGGTCGCCGGCCCAGTTGAGCCGCTCCACCCGCGCGCCGTTGCCCAGATGGAAACGCGCCACCGGGTCCAGGGGCTTGCCGTCCTGCCATTGCGTGCCCAGGTAACGCGCGGCAGCGCCCATGAGGAAACGGCGCAACGGCGATTTGGCGTCCAGCGCCAGGGGCTTGTCCAGCGCGGCCAGCACGTGTTCGGCGGCGGGTGGCACAAAACCCACCGCGCGGCCCAGTTCGGCGCGCGTTTTGTCGTCCAGCGCGGCCAGTTCGGCGGCCATCTGACGGTTGAGCCAGGCGCGCAAGCCCGGGATGGGTGAGAGCGTGGCAAAGGTCTTGAGCTGCGGGAACTCTTTTTTCAGCGTGTCCACCACGTTCTTGATCAGCGAGTCGCCAAAACTCACACCACGCAGCCCCACCTGGGTGTTGCTGATGGAGTAGAAAATGGCGGTGGTGGCCTTTTTCAGGTCGGCGGCCGCCGCCGACTCGTCGAGCAGCGGCACGATGTCGCTGGCGATGGCATCGACCAAAGCCACCTCGACAAAAATCAGCGGCACACCGGGCAGACGGGGGTGGAAGAAGCCGTAGCAACGGCGGTCGCTGTCGAGCCGGTTTTTCACATCGGCCCAGCTCTTGATGTCATGCACCGCCTCGTACTGGATCAGCTTCTCGATCAGCGAAGCCGGTGAATCCCAGCTGATGCGCTGCAGCTCCAGAAAGCCGACATCGAACCAGGTGGAGAACATGTACTCCATCTCCACGTCCAGCGCCAGCAGGCGCTTGTCGCCCTTGAGGTGGGGTTGCATCTCGGCCCGCAGGTTCACCAGAAACTGCACCCCGCCGGGGTAGACGCTGAAGCGCTGCAACAGGCGCCGCCGTGGCGACACCGTGGCACGCCGGTAATGCACCTCGGCGGCGGCCTCGTCGGGCGTGCCCAGCGCAGCCGCATAGCGCGCCTGCGCATCGGCCGTCTTTTTCGGGTCGGCCACGAACATCTCGCTCATCAGCAGCCACAGGTCACGCCTTCGCTCGGGCGTGGCGCCCAGGTACAAGGCGGCCATGGCCTCGGCGCGACGCCCACCTTCGACTTCACTCACGCGCGGGTCGATGATGGCGCGCAACTCGTCCAACGTGCGGCGCAGCATGCGCGGCGACATCGCCTCGTCGCCCTGGCGCAAGGTGGCAGCCAGGCGCTCGCGGGTCGCCCGCGCGGTCGGCTTGCCACGGCCCGGCGTGTGCGGCGGGCTGGCGCCGGCCGGTGTGCTGGCCTGCGGCTGGCCGGCGGCCTTGCCCTTGCCAGGCAGCAGGCTGGTGACGCGCCGCCCTATCCAGTCGGTGGTGGTGTTCATGGTTTCAGCCCTTTGGGTTGTTGGCGCGTGAGCTCGCGCAGCGCCTCGCGCTGACGCAGCAAATGGGTGCGCATGGCGGCCTCGGCGCCGCTGTTGTCGCGCGCCTGCAAGGCGGCAAACACCGCCATGTGCTCGGACAGGCTTTGCTCCATGCGGCCCGGCACCTGCAGCGACTGCTGGCGCGACAGGCGCAGGATCTTGCGCAGGTCGGCAATCACCTGCGCCAGCCAGCGGTTGTCGGCCAGCTGGATGATGGCCTCGTGGATGACGTGGTTGGCCTCGTAGTAGGCGGCGATCTGGCCCGCCTGGGCGCAGTCGCGCAAGCGCTGGTGCATGCCGTCCAGCACACGCAGGTCGGCGTCGTTCACGCGCGAGGCCGCTTCAAACGCGCACCGCCCTTCCAACAGGGCGATGACCGGGAAAATCTCGTCCAGATCGCGCTCGGTGACCTGGTTGACGAAACAGCCCCGGCGCGGCTCGTGCCGCATCAGGCCTTCGGCCGTGAGCACCTTGAGCGCCTCGCGCAGCGGGGTGCGCGAAATGGCCAGGCGCTCGCACAGGGCCGGCTCGTCCACAAACGCGCCCGGTGGCAGCTCGCCGCTGTAGATCAGCTCGCGCAGCCGCGTCGCCACGTCTTCGTGCAGCGACAAGGGGGCGGATGAGGTGGCTTGTAGATTCATAATTTTCTGTAATTACGTGAAATTACAAACGACCAGAGCGCGGCTGTCAAGGCTTTTCGTCGGGCCTGCGTCACGTTCTTGTGGGGCGCTTGCCGATGCGCCGCTTGCCATGGCTTTCGATGGCGCGCACCAGCGCCTGGGCAAACGTCTGGGCCATGGCCGGCAGGTTTTTGCCCAGGGGCGCCATCAGCTGCAAACGGCGCTGCTGCAATTGCGCCTCTTCAAAAGGCACGGCCACCAGGCGGCCTTGCGCCACCAGGTGGGCCACCGTGAGGTGGCTGGACAAGACGATGTCCAGGCCCTGCACCAGGGGCAGCAACACCGAGGAAAAATTGCAGGTCACGGCGGGGCGGTAGCTCACCCCGGCCATGTTGCAGCCCAGGTCAAACAGCTGGCGGGCCGTGACCCCGGCACCGCCCAGCGCCAGCGGAAAGCGCGCCACCTCGGCCACTGTGACCTGGCGGCGGCGTGCCAGCGGGTGATCGGGCGCCATCACCGCGTACACCGGCGCCACGGCCGCATGCACCACCTGGGCCGCCTTCTCGGGCGCCACGCAGTACTTCAGGCCCAAGTCCACCGCACCCCGCGCCAACAGCGCGCTCACCTCGTCGGGCGCGGCCACGGTGAGTTCGAACCAGGCGTCGGCATGGGCCTGGCGAAAGGCGGCGATGACCGTGGGCAGGAAGGCCGCCGCAAAGCCTTCGGTGCAGGCCAGCCGCACCTGCTGGGCCGATTGATCGCCCAGGCCACGCACCTGGGCGAGCACGCGCTCGGCTTCGTCGGTGCCGGCGCGCAGGTGGGCCTGCAATCTCAACCCGGCCGGGGTGAGCAGCATGCGGCGCTGGCGCCGTTCGAACAGGGGCGCGCCCAGGCTGTCTTCCAGCTTGGCCACCTGCCGGCTCACCGCCGAGGCGGCCACACACAGACGCTCGGCCGCCTGGTTGACCGAGCCACTGTCGGCCACTTCCAGGAAGTAGCGCATGGGAATGCTGAACACCGGTGTTTTCATCGATTGCCTCAAACAGAACACTGTCTTGCCATATCTCTATCCATGGCAAGCCTATTCTGGCTTCAAATTTGCTGCGTTTCCAGCCACACCCAGCCCTACACCATGAGCACCCGAGCACAAGCCATCGCGGCGGCCGCCGCCCATTTCGACGGCGGCCACTACTTCCACGAGCTGCAACGCCGCATCGCCCGGCGCACCGAGAGCGACACCGGCCAGGCCCCTGCCGCGCTGACCGACTACCTCGTCGAAGACATCGTGCCCACCCTGCAGGCCATGGGCTTTGAGTGTGAGGTGCTGCCCAACCCGGCGGCCAACGCCGGCCCTTTTCTGATCGCGCGCCGCGTGGAAGGCGAACACCTGCCCACGGTGCTGACCTACGGCCACGGCGACGTGGTGAGCGGGCAGGACGGCAGCTGGCGTGCCGGCCTCTCGCCCTGGGCGCTGACGGTGGAGGGCGAGCACTGGTACGGCCGGGGCACGGCCGACAACAAGGGCCAGCACAGCATCAACTTCGCGGCATTGGCCCATACCTTGGCCGCACGCGGTGGGCGCCTGGGCTACAACGTCACGGTGCTGTTCGAGATGGGCGAAGAGGCCGCTTCACCCGGCCTGCACGCCGTGTGCGAAACCCACCGCGACAGCCTGCGCGCCGACCTCTTTCTGGCCAGCGACGGCCCGCGCGTGAGCGCCCAGCGCCCCACCCTCTTCCTGGGCTCGCGCGGCGCCGTCAACTTCAGCCTGCGGCTGCGTTGCCGCAACAAGGCTTACCACTCGGGCAACTGGGGCGGCGTGCTGGCCAACCCGGCCACCGTGCTGGCCAACGCACTGGCCACCATGGTGGATGGGCGCGGGCGCCTGCTGGTGCCCACACTGCGTCCGCCCGAACTGTCGGCCTCGGTGCGCCGCGCCCTGGCCGACGTGGCCATTGGCCAAGGCGAGGACGATCCGGCCCTGGAGGAAGGCTGGGGCGAGCCGGGCCTGAGCCCGGCCGAGCGGCTGATCGGCTGGAACACGCTGGAGGTGCTGGCCCTGGGCGCCGGCACACCGCAACGGCCCATCAACGCCATTCCCGCTGAAGCGGTGGCCCATTGCCAGCTGCGTTTTGTGGTGGGCACCCCCTGGCGGCAGGTGGCCGAGCTGGTGCGCGAGCACCTGGCGGCGCACGGCTTCGGGCAGATCGAGGTGGCAGTCACGCTCGAAGGCGCGGCCACCCGACTCGACGTGGACGACCCCTGGGTGGACTGGGCCAGTGGGTCCATCGCCCGCAGCGTGGGCCAGACGCCCACCGTGCTGCCCAACCTGGCGGGCTCGCTGCCCAACGACGTGTTCGCCGACCTGCTGGGCCTGCCCACGCTGTGGGTGCCGCACTCCTACGCGGCCTGCGCCCAGCACGCACCCAACGAACACCTGCTCGCCCCCGTGGCGCGCGAAGGCCTGCAGCTCATGGCCGGCCTGTTCTGGGACCTGGGCGAGCCCCACAGTGCGCCGTGGCGGCGCACCACCCCTTCCCAAACCTCCCCCCTTTGAACCGCAAGGACATCTTCATGAAAAACCGCCTGCTGTGGCTGGCCCTGGCCGCCTCCATCATCTGCCCATGGGCCCAAGCCAGCGAAGCCTGGCCCTCCCGCCCGGTCAAACTGGTCGTGCCCTTCTCGCCCGGGGGCGGCACCGACATCGTGGCCCGCGCCATCGGACAGAAACTGGCCACCCGCCTGGGCCAGCCGGTGGTGATCGACAACAAGCCGGGGGCATCGACCATCATCGGCACCGATGCGGTGGTCAAAGCCGAGCCCGACGGGCACACCCTGCTGATCTCGGGCTCCACCTCCTACACGGTCAACCCTGCCCTGCGCAGCAAGCTGCCCTATGACATCGCCAATGATCTGGCGCCCGTGGCCATCGTGGCGCAAGCGCCGCTGGTGCTGCTGGTCAACGCCGCTTCGCCTTACGCCAAGTTGGCCGATCTGGTGAAAGCAGCCAAAGCCAAACCCGGCGCCCTCACCTACGCCACCTTCGGCGCTGGCTCAGCGCCCCACCTGTCGGGCACCCTGTTCGCGCAAGCCATCGAAGCGCGGCTGCAAGACGTGCCCTACCGGGGCAGCGCGCAGTCCATGACGGCGCTGCTGGGCGGCGAGATCGACATGGCCATCGACACCGTGGCCACCGCCGCACCCCATGTGCGCAGTGGCAAGCTGCGGCCGCTGGCCATCGTGGGCGGCACCCGCTCCAGCCTGCTGCCCGACGTGGCCACCGTCACCGAGTTGAAGTTGCCCGAGGCCAGCTTCGACGCCTGGTACGCGGTGGCGGCACCGGCACGCACACCGGCCGCCGTGCTCAAACGCCTGGGCACCGAACTCAGCGCCGTGATGGCCGACCCGCAGTTGCAAGCGCAAATGCGTGCCCAGGGCATGGAGCCGGTGGCGCTGGGCAGCACCGCCATGCGGGCGCTGATGGAAAAGGAAACGCCACGTTACCGCGCGCTGGCACACCGCGCCGGCATACACGCCGACCAGCCCTGATCAG
>CAYUAH010000070.1:11463-14188 GCA_964442375.1 uncultured Hydrogenophaga sp.
CGTTACCGCGCGCTGGCACACCGCGCCGGCATACACGCCGACCAGCCCTGATCAGGCCGCGCGACGCGACGCCCAGACGCCCATGACCAGCCCCGCCGCGATCATGGGCACACACAGCCACTGGCCCATGCTCAGCCCCAGGCCGAGCAGGCCCAGATGGGCATCGGGTTCGCGGAAGAATTCGGCGATGAAGCGAAAGCTGCCGTAACCCACCAAAAAGGCCGCGCTGACCTGACCGGTTTTGCGCGGGCCGCGCGCGTACAGCCACAGCAGCACGAACAACAGCAAGCCTTCCAGCAGGAACTGGTAGACCTGCGAGGGGTGGCGGGGCAAGTCGCCCGCGCCCCGGAACACCATCGCCCAGGGCAGCGACGGATCGGCCACCCGGCCCCACAGCTCGCCGTTGATGAAGTTGCCCACGCGCCCCGCAGCCAGACCGGTGGGCACACAGGGCGCCACGAAGTCCATCACCTGCAGCCAGGGCCGCTGGCGCGTGCGCGCAAACCACACCATGGCCAGCAACACACCGAGCAGCCCGCCGTGAAAGCTCATGCCGCCCTGCCACACGGCCAGTATTTCCAGCGGATTCGCCAGGTAGTAGGCGGGCTTGTAGAACAGGCAGTAGCCCACGCGCCCGCCCAGCACCACGCCCATGACCCCCAGGAACAGGATGTCTTCGACATCGCGACGGGTCCACTGCGGCAGGGTTGCGAACGGGGGGTGCTGGAGGCGTCGGATGCCCAGCCACATGAACAGGCCGAACGCGGCCAGGTAGGTCAGCCCGTACCAGTGGACGGCCACGGGGCCAAGCTGCAAGGCGACCGGATCGATCTGGGGATGTATCAACATGCGGGCGATTGTGCCTGTTCACGCACAAAACCCACGAAGCGCGCCAGCGCCGGGGGCGGCTCGCCCTGGGCCCACACCAGCCGGGTCTCGCAACGGGGCACGCCGGCCTGTGCCCATTCGCGGTAGACCACGCCACTGCGCTCGAAACGGGTCACGCTGCGCGGCACCCAGGCCAGGCCCAGACCCGCCGCCACCAGGTTGACGATGGTCTGCATCTGGATGGCCTCCTGCGCCACCTGGGGTGACTGACCGTGCGCGTGGTAGAGCGCAAACAGCGCATCGGCAATGGAGGGCAGGATGCGGCGCGGGAACAGCACCAGCGGTTGGGTCAGCACCTGGGCGGCGCTGAGGCGGCGTGCAGTGGCCAACGGGTGGGCAGCCGGCAGGGCCAGCACCAGGGGCTCTTCCGTCACGGGCAAAGAGGCCAGGCTGGCGGGCACAAAACCGGGCGAATGCAGCAGCACCCCGGCATCGATTTCGCCCCGCTCCAAGGCGGCCAGTTGCACGTCGCCGGTGGCTTCGATGAGATCCAGGGCCACGCCGGGCGAATGGGCGCGAAAACCGCGCACCCACTGCGGCAACAGCTCGAAGCCCACCGGCGACACAAAGGCCAGGCGCAAACGGCCCACTTCGCCTGCGGCGGCCGCGCGCGCGACGCCGGGCAGGCGCTGGGCGCGCGCCAGCAGTTCGCGGGCCTCCGGCAGCAATGCCTCGCCCGCCGGGCTCAGGGCCACGTGGCGGCGACTGCGCTCGAACAGGCGCACGCCCAGCGTGGCCTCCAGCTGCGCGATGGCCTGGGTCAGGGGCGGCTGGGTCATGTGCAGGCGCGCGGCGGCACGGCCGAAGTGCAGCTCTTCGGCCAGCACCACGAATTGGCGCCACACGCGCAGGTCTATCGTCACCTCACTCATATGCCAAGCATATCAATAAGACACAAAAAATGGATTGGAAGCAATCACAGCCAAAGCGCAAAATCACGCTTTTCCTCACACCACCCTGCCCGCCATGGAAACCAAACCCATCCAGATCAACCGCCGCAGCGCCAACATCACCGAAGGCAAGTCGCGCGCGCCCAACCGCTCCATGTTCTACGCCATGGGCTACGAGGAAGGCGACTTCAAGAAGCCCATGGTGGGCGTGGCCAACGGCCACAGCACCATCACGCCCTGCAACTCGGGCCTGCAAAAGCTTGCCGATGCGGCCATCGCCGGCATCGAGGAAGCCGGCGGCAACGCCCAGGTGTTCGGCACGCCCACCATTTCGGACGGCATGGCCATGGGCACCGAGGGCATGAAGTACTCGCTGGTCAGCCGCGAAGTCATCAGCGACTGCATTGAAACCTGCGTGGGCGGCCAGTGGATGGACGGCGTGCTGGTGGTGGGTGGTTGCGACAAGAACATGCCCGGCGGCCTGATGGGCATGCTGCGCGCCAACGTGCCCGCCATCTATGTGTACGGCGGCACCATCCTGCCCGGCTCGTACAAAGGCAAGGATCTGAACATCGTGAGCGTGTTCGAGGCCGTGGGCGAAAACGCCGCCGGCAAGCTCAGCGACTTCGACTTGAACGAGATCGAGAAGCGCGCCATTCCCGGCACCGGCTCGTGTGGCGGCATGTACACCGCCAACACCATGTCGTCGGCCTTCGAGGCCCTGGGCATCTCCCTGCCCTACTCCTCCACCATGGCCAACCCGCACGACGAGAAGATGAACTCGGCCAAGGAGTCGGCCAAGGTGCTGATCGAAGCCATCAAGAAGGACATCAAGCCGCGCGACATCGTCACCAAGAAGGCCATCGAGAACGCGGTGGCCGTCATCATGGCCACCGGCGGCTCCACCAACGCGGTGCTGCACTTCCTGGCCATCGCACACGCGGCTG
>CAYUAH010000071.1:0-14097 GCA_964442375.1 uncultured Hydrogenophaga sp.
GCACCTCGTCGTGTTCTTCGAGGTGGTTCTCGGCCGGCACCAGGCGCTCGCGCACAAAACGCTGGATGGTGGTCAACAAAAGGTCGAACGATTCGGTATCGAGGGCCATGTGGTTCAGAAAAAAAGTTAAAAGGGGATCAAACGGCACCGGCCAACCTCAAGACCTGTATCTCGGTGGCGTCCAGGTTCAACACGTCGCGCAGCACATCCGATGTGCCCTCGCCCAGCACAGGCGGCGGGCGCCTCACCGGCAGGCGCTCACCGTCGAGGCGGTAGGGCGGCGCCAACACACGGGTGGGACCGGCCACCGGGTGGTGGTAGGTCGCCAGCAGTTGGCCCTCGCGCGTGCGTTCAGAACACAGGGCCTCGAGCAGGCCCAGCACCTCGCCACACGGGATGCCGGCACGGGCGAGGCGCTGCAACAGCACCTCACGCGGGTAGCGGCGCAACTCGGGCAGGATGTCAGCGAGCAAGGTGTCGCGGTGTGCGCTGCGCCCGGCGTTGGTCTTGAAACGTTCGTCGTCGGCCAGGTCCGGGCGCGCTATCACCTCGCGCGCAAACCGCTCGAATTGCAGGTTGTTGCCGACGGTGATCACCAGCGGGCCATCGGCGCTGTCGAACACGCCATAGGGCACGATGGACGGATGGGCATTGCCGTAGCGCGGCGGGTCTTTCTGCAACTGCAAGGCTTCCAGACCGTAGTAGGCAGAGATCATCAGACCGCAGTCGTACAAGGCCATTTCAATGTGCCGTCCTTGCCCCGTGCGCGCCCGTTCATACAAGGCGGCCAACACCGCCTGGGCCGCGTACATGCCAGTGAACATGTCCACCGCCGCCACACCAAATTTCAACGGCTGCTGCGTCGGCTCGCCATTGATGGCCATCAGTCCGGCCTCGCCTTGTATCACCAGGTCGTAGCCTGGCCGCGTGGCGTCCGGCCCGCTGCGGTCGTAGCCGGAAATGGAGCAATAAATCAGTTCGGGATTGAAGACTTTGAGCTGCTCATAGCCGAGGCCGAGTTTGTCCAAGCCACCGGCCTTGAAGTTTTGAACCAGTACGTCCGACTGTTGGACCAGCTCACGCACGATGCGCTGGCCGGCCTCGGTCTGGAGGTTGACCGTGACGGAGCGTTTGTTGCGGTTGACGCTGTTGAAATAGGCGGTTTCCGTTTCGCCCACGCGCGCGCCCCAGTCGCGGGTGTCGTCGCCCCGACTGGGGTGTTCGACCTTGATGACTTCGGCGCCGAAGTCGCCCAGGACCATGGCACACCATGGGCCGGCCAGCACGCGCGACAGGTCGAGCACGCGCACGCCTTGCAAAGGCAAATGCATGGTCTGCTCCAGCACTCAGCGCGACTTGTGCAGGAAGCCCTGGTTGCCTCCCTTGCGGTTGGGCGCAAAGCCATTGGCGGCCAAGGCCTCGTCGGCACTGTCGTAGAAGACGCCGATCTTGCAGATCTCGCGCGCCTGCCGCGCGGTGGCGATGTCGCGGCCAAACTCTTCCGAGATGCGCACCAATTGCTCGATCTGTTTGACCGTGCTTTGTTTGGCGGTGCGGCGCTGGTTCCACAACACGTCCTCGGTGCCGCAGCGCACGTGCAGGCCCATGGCAATGCCCATCATGTTGACCGGCAGCACGTTGCGCACGTTGCTCTCCACGGTCACCACCGCCCCGTCGGGCACGCCGCGCATGAAGTTGCCCAGGCTGTAGACGTTGGGCGTGTCCATGCCACCGCCGATGGCCACCCAGTTCATCACCAGCGGCCCTTTGTAGAAACCGCGCCGGATCAGGCGCTCCACCGATTCGAAGCTGTTGGTGTTGTAGCACTGGAAGGCGCTTTGAATGCCTGTCGCAGAGAGCCGGCGCACGTGTTCTTCCACCCACAGCGGATTGGCCGGCACGATCATGTCCTTGTAGGTGTCGAACAGCTTGGGGTTCTCGCGCGAGGTGCCGATGATGTCGCCGTCCTCCATGTGGTCGGTCACGTTCATCTGCGAGGTGTTCACCGTGACCGTCACCTGATCGGGCGTGGGGTCGAGTTCGGCCAGCATGTGGCGCGTGTCGTCCGACAGCCATTTCGCCGCCTCGCCATCGCTTTCAGGCGCGAAGGAAATGGAGCCGCCCACCTGGATGATCATCTCGGGCACCGCCTTGCGCACGCCGGCCACCAGTTCGTTGAACATGGACAAGCGTTTGCTGCCCTTGCCATCGAGTTCGCGCACGTGCAGGTGCAGCACGGTGGCGCCGGCGTTGTAGCAATCCACCGCCTTCTGGATCTGCTCGGCCATGGTGACCGGGATGTCCTCGGGAAAGTCTGAGGGCAGCCAGCCCGGCGCGTAGGGCGCAGCCGTGATGATCAAGGGCTGTTGGTTTTCAGGAAAAAGGTGTCCGTCTAGGAAATTCATGGTGTTCTCTGCTTGAGCGTGAAGTTCAATAAGGCACGTCGCCCACGATGGCCGCGCGCTCCATCTTGCGAGGTGCCGGCCAGTAGTCCATCACCGCGTAGTGCTGGGTGCTGCGGTTGTCCCAGATGGCCACGCTGTTGGGCCGCCAGTTGAAGCGAACCTGGTATTCGGGGATGGTGGCCTGGCTCAGCAGCAGGTTGAGCAGTTGGCTGGCGCCCGGCGATTTGTCGAGCCCGAAGCGCACGTTCTCGGGCGTGTGGAAGTTGACGAAGTGGGTGGTGAAGCTGCACACGTTCAGAACCTTTTCGCCGGTTTCAGGGTGGGTGCGCACCACCGGGTGTTCGGCCGGCGGGTTCTCTGCGGCCAGCTTGCGGCGCGCCTCGGGCGCCATCACCGCGCCAAACGAGTGTTCGATGCTGCTGCGGGCGCGCAGGCCGTCGATCTTGTGCTTGATCTCCTCGGGCAGATTCTTGTAGGCCTCTACCATGTTGACCCAGATGGTGTCGCCGCCAACCGGCGGGCACTCGATACAACGCAGCACGGCACCCATGGCCGGGTTCTGGCGCCACAGGCCATCGGAGTGGTAGTTGTTCTCGTAGTTCTCCCGCTTGTCGTTGCGGTAGATCTGCACCAGGCCGGGGTGCTCGGGGTCGCTGCCGGCCACGGGGTGGTCTTCCAGATCGCCGAAACGGCGCGCAAACGCCACGTGCTCGGCGCGGGTGATGTCCTGGTCGCGCAAGAAGATCACCCGGTGCTTGAGCAGCGCGGCCTTGAGCTGGGCAAACAGGTCGCTGTTGCGGCTGGCTTCGCCGAGGTGGACACCGCTGATTTCGGCCCCGATCGCGGGGGTCAGTGGACGGACGTGCATGGTGGTCTCCTGGGGGTGCTTCAAATCACGAAAATCGACGAGCCGGTGGTCTTGCGGGCCTCCAGGTCGCGGTGCGCCTGGACGGCATCTTCCAGGGCGTAGCGCTGGTTGATCTCGATGCGGATGCGGCCGACCGCGACATGGCCGAACACCTCGGCTGCCAGTTCCGCCTTTTCCGCCGGGTCGGCGATGTAGTCGGCCAGGGCCGGGCGGGTCAGGAACAGCGAACCCTTGCGCGCCAGGATGTGCGGGTTGAAGGGCGGAACCGGGCCGCTGGCCGTGCCCACACACACCATCAGGCCGCGCCGCTTGAGCGAATCGAGCGAGGCCTCGAAGGTGGACTTGCCCACGCTGTCGAACACCACGCTAACGCCCACACCGTTGGTGATCTCGCGCACGCGCTTGGCCACGTCCTCGTGGCTGTAGTTGATGGTGTGGGTGCAGCCGTGGGCACGGGCCAGTTCGGCCTTTTCGTCGGTGGAGACGGTGCCGATCACGGTGATGCCCAGCAGCTTGGCCCATTGCGAGACGATCAGGCCCACACCTCCGGCCGCCGCGTGCAGCAGCACGGTGTCGCCCGGCTTGAATGCGTGGATGCGGCGCAGCAGGTAGGCCGAGGTCAGGCCGCGCATGGTCATCGCGGCGGCGGTCTCCAGCGCAATGCCCTCGGGCAGCTTGATCAGGGGCGCGGCGTCGATCAGGCGGGAGGTGGCGTAGGCGCCCAGGGTGTTGGTGAAGCCGGTGTAGGTGACGCGGTCGCCCACGGCGACGCTGCCCACGCCTTCGCCCACTTCCTCCACAATGCCGGCTGCCTCCACGCCCATTCCGTTGGGCAGCGGGATGGGGTAGGTGCCGTTGCGGAAATAGGTGTCGGCGTAGTTCAGGCCCACGGCGACATGGCGCAGGCGCACCTGGCCGGGGCCGGGGCGGCCCACCTCAACGGTCTTGCCGTAGAGGACTTCGGGTCCACCGATCTGATCGAAAGTGATGACTTGGGCCACGGTGTCTCCTTGGGCTGGGCAATGGCGGGAATGGGTTTTGGGATGCCCAGAATTTAGTGCCCAGGCCCTGCAATCGATTTGCCAAACGACGACACCGGTTTATCATTTGGCGCCTACCCCTCACCCCCCCCCAACGCACCATGCCCGCCCCCCGCAACACCTCGCTCAAACGGGCCGCGGTCCTGTCGCATTTCGACGAAGTGGCCCACAAGCTGGGCCTGAACCCGCAGCCCCTGCTGCGCCAGGTGGGCCTGACGCAGCAGATGCTGTCGGTGCCCACCAACATGATCCCCATGGACAGCACCGTGGCCTTGCTGGACCTGACCGCGCAGGCCAGCGGCTGCGACACCGTGGGGCTGATGATGGCCGAGGCGCGCACGCTGGCGGACTTCGGCCCCATCAGCCTGCTGCTGGTGCAGCAGCCGTCGATGCGCGGGGCGCTGCACACCATTTCGGAGTACCGCCACGTGCTCAATGAGGCCCTGGGCCTGTACGTGGAGGACGCCGGCAGGCAGACCATCATCCGCGAGGAAATCGTGACCGACTACCCCGGCAACGCCTGCCAGTCCAGCGACATGGCGGTGGGCGTGCTGCTGGTGCTGTTCCGCGCCATCCTGGGCCCGCAGTGGCGGCCGCAGACCGCACATTTCACCCGCGCGGCGCCCAAGGACCCGCAGATCTTCAAACGACTCTTCAAATGCCCGCTGCAATTCGAGAGCGACTTCAATGGGCTGGTCTGCCTGAGTGGCGACCTGGACCGGCCCAATGTGCAGGCCGACGCTGCCATGGCCCAGTACGCCCAGTCCTTCATGGATGCCATGCCCAAGCCGGGCGCGCGTTCCATCGTGCACGACGTGCGGCGCTCGGTCTATCTGCTGCTGCCCATGGGTCGGGCCAGCCTGGAGCAGGTGGCCTCGGGCTTCGGCATGAACGAACGCACGCTGCAGCGCCAGCTCGACAAGGCGGGCGTGAGCTTCAGCGCCATCCTCAATGAGGTCCGCCGTGAACTGGCACAGCGCTACATCGACAACACCGCCTACTCCATGGGGCGGGTGGCGGAGCTGCTGGGCTACGCCAACCTGAGTTCGTTCACCCGCTGGTTCACCGCCCAGTTCCAGCACGCGCCGTCGCGCAAGCCGCTCGGGCAAGGCAAGGCGGCACCTTCAGATGACACCTGAAGTCAAATATTTGTCGTGAAAAGTCAAGTCCGTTGCGACGGCTTTCCCAATAATCGCCCCCCATGTTTGAAACATGTGGAGCGACTGTGCAAGCCCGGGTAACGCGTCTCAAAGTCCTGTGGCCTGGGGTGATGGTGGCCGCCGTGGTGGCCATCGCGGCCATGTTTCTGGCCAGCCACTACGGCGCGCCCGTGATGCTGTTCGCCTTGTTGCTGGGCATGGCGGTCAATTTCCTGTCGCAAGACGGTCGCTGTGTGGCGGGCATCGATTTCACCGCCAAACAGGTCTTGCGCTGGGGCGTTGCCTTGCTGGGGCTCAAGATCACCGCAGTGCAGGTGCAAGCCATGGGCTGGCAGCCGGTGGTGATGGTGGTGCTGGCGGTGGCGGCCACCATCACCTTCGGCATCGTCATGGCCAAGCTGATGGGTTTCAAACCTTTTTTTGGGCTGTTGTCCGGCGGCGCGGTGGGCATTTGTGGCGCCTCGGCGGCCATGGCCATAGCGGCCACCTTCCCGCACCACCCGCAGCGGGACAAAGCCACCTTGTTCACCGTCATCAGCGTGAGCACCCTGTCCACCGTGGCGATGGTGATGTACCCGGTGCTGGCGCGTCTGCTGGGGCTGAACGCGGTACATGCCGGCCTCTTTCTGGGGGGCACCATCCACGACGTGGCCCAGGTGGTGGGAGCGGGCTACAGCATGGGCCCCGCCACCGGGGACGCCGCCACCGTGGTCAAGCTGTTGCGCGTGGCCATGCTGGTGCCCGTGTTGGTGTTCGCGGCCTGGATGACCCACCGCCTCCATGCGCAGTCGCAAGACGCAGCCACGGCCAGTGGCCAGGCCCCGCCACCACGCCCACCCCTGCTGCCGGGTTTTGCCGTGGTGTTCGTGCTGCTGGTGGTGGTCAACAGCCTGGACGCCCTGCCCCTGTGGTTGGTGGCCGGTGGCAACGAGTTGTCACGGGCTTTTCTGGTGGGCGCCATGGCCGCCATCGGCATGAAGACCCACCTCAAGGACATCCTCAGCGTAGGCTGGAAACCTGTGGTGCTCGTGGTGATGGAAACCACCTTCCTGGCCGTGCTCTTTTGGGTGCTGATGCGGTGGATGGTGGTGTGAGTCGCTCAATGGCCCTGCACATCCAACGTGGTGGGGTTGCCAGAGCGCGCGCCCAGCACCCGCGCCGCCACCAGGTCCAGGCTGGGCCGGGTGTTGCCTTGCTTGTCGGTCCAGACCTTGGGCGTGAGCGCGCCGGCCAGGCTGAGCGCGTCGCCGTCGGCCAGCGCGAGCAGTTCGGCACACGGCGCCTCATCGAAAGCAATGACGTTGACGATGAATTCCTCATCGGCCCGGTTGCGGGCCAGCACGCGGGCGACGATGAATTCGCGGCCCGCCTTGTCGATGCGCCGTGAGGCATCGCCCATCAGGTGTCCGGCGATCAGACCCTCGATCATCGGCGTGGCCTCTCGAAACCGGCCGCCGCCCAGGCCAACGCGCTGTCCACGTTGAGCTTGTAGGTGGGCGCCACCGGCACACAGGCCAGTTCTTCGTCCAGGTCGTTCACCGCACGCAAGGTGGCGGTGGCGCCCTCTTCGTCGGGCACGATGGCCAGCTCCACGCGGACGCGGCGGCCCTCGACCTCCACACTGACGTTCTTGTTGAGCGCCGCGTGGCGCTGCTGTTCGGAGCGGCGGATCACCTCCTTGGCGGTCTTCACCAGCGTGTTGAAGGCGGCGGTGTCCAGCGGCTTGGGGTTCTTCTTGTCGCGACCCATGGTCCAGGGGCCCACCAATGCGGGTTCGACCTCACCGTCCAGGTACATGGCCACCGCCCAGCCGTCGTCGTCTTCGTTCTTGATCACACGGGCGGTCCAGTGTTCATCGCTCCACACACGGTCTTCGTGGATGGGTTCTTGGGTGTCTTGGGTCATGCGGGGATGGTAATCGCCTGGTGTCAGCGCTTGATCAGAACAGCGCGGCGAACCGCTCGATCAGGGGCGTGGGCCCAGCCACGATCAGGTGGTCGCCTGGCTTGATCTCGGTCTCGGGCTTGGCATAGATGAAATCCTGGTGGCGGCGCTTGATGCCCACCACCGTGATGCCGTGCTTCTTGCGCACGTCTGACACCGCCAGCGTCTTGTTGTGTGTTTCCATCGGCGAGCGGGTCTTGGCGATGGCAAAGCCGTCGTCAAACTCAATGAAATCCATCATCTTGCCCGTCACCAGATGCGCCACCCGCTCACCCATATCTGCCTCGGGGTAGATCACATGGTGCGCACCCACCCGCTCGGCAATGCGCCCGTGCTGCGGGCTGTTGGCCTTGGCCCAGATGTCCTTCACGCCCATCTGTGCCAGGTTCAGAACCGTCAGCACGCTGGCCTCCAGGTTGGCGCCGATGCTGACCACCGCGTGCGAGAAATCGGTCACCGACAGTTGCTGCAGCGCCACCAGCTCGGTCGAGTCGGCCTTCACCACATGCGGCAGCTCGTGCGCCAGGTCCTGCACCACCTCCTCGCTGGCGTCCATGGCAAGCACTTCGTGGCCCGCCGCCACCAGCGACCGAGCCACGGCAGCACCAAAACGGCCCAGCCCGATGACGACCACGCTGTCGCCGTGCTTTGAATCTGATTTAGCCAACAATGGGTTTCTCCTCGGGATAACGGTATGCCCTGGGCACCTGGTTGATCGCCAGTGCCAGCGCCAGAGTGACCACGCCCACGCGGCCGGCGTACATCAGAGCAATGATCACGCCCTGTGCGGCGGGCGGCAGCTCGGCCGTGATGCCGGTGGACAGGCCCACCGTGGCAAACGCCGACACCACTTCAAACATCAGTTTTTCCAGTGGCAAATGATCGGCCAGCGGAATGATGAGCAACAGACCCAGCGACACCGCGGCACCGCTGAGCACCAGGATGGACAGCGCCTGGCGTTGCACCTGGGTGCCGATGCGTCGCCCGCGCAACTCCACGTCGGACCGGCCACGGATCTCGCTCCACACGATGAGCAACAGCAGGAAGACCGTGGTCACTTTCACGCCGCCAGCCGTGCCCGCGCTGCCACCGCCGATGAACATCCACACGCAATGCAGCACCAGCGACTCCAGCTCCAGTGCGCCAATGTCCACCGCATTGAAGCCAGCCGTACGCGCCGAAACCGAAGTGAACAGCGCCGCCAGCCATTGGTCGGCAAAGCCCAGCGGACCGATGGTTTTGGGGTTGTTGTGCTCCACCAGCCACAGCGCCAGCGTGCCGAGCAGCACCAGCACAGCCGAACCCCAGACCGTCAGCGTGGTGTGGATGGACCAGCGTGCGTGCCGCTTGCGCCGGTTGGCCCACAACTCGGTGATCACAGGAAACCCCAGCCCGCCGACCACAATGGCCAGCATCAGCGGCCCCAGCACCCAGCCATCGGTGACGTGGCGCATCACGCTGTCGGGCCAGGTGGAAAACCCGGCGTTGTTGTAGGCCGAGACCGAGTGAAACGCCCCTTGCCACAGCGCCTCGCGCCAGCCCATCCCCATCGTCATGGCAAAGCGCGCCGCCAGCCACAAGGCCACCACGCCCTCGACCAACACCGTCACCACCAGCACCATGCGCGCCACCGAGCGCACATCGCCCATCGAAAGCGCATGCGTTTCCGATTGCAGCAACAGCCGTGTGCGCAGCTTCATGTGGCCACCCATCAGGAGACCCATCAAGGTGGCCGAGGTCATCATGCCGAAGCCACCCAGCTGGAACAGCGCCATCACCAAACCCTGGCCCAGCGGGCTCCAGTAGGTACCGGTGTCTACCACCACCAGCCCGGTCACGCACACCGCCGAGGTCGCCGTGAACAAAGCGGTGAGCCAGGGTGCGCTTTCACCGCTGGCGCTGGCCCAGGGCAGCATCAACAGCGCCGTGCCCAGGCCGATGGTGGCCAGAAAGGCCAGCGCCAGCACGGCAGCTGGGTGAGTGGGCAGGTGGTTGTTCATCGATGGCGCGGACACGGAGGATGGCCCAGTCTAGCAAGCCATCGCATGCGCCTTGGTCGGGATGGCGAGGTCGGTTCACGCGGCACCCCACGGACCGCCCGCCTTGCCGCCGTTGCAGCCCTGCCCCGCCAGGACAGGCTGGTGCAGCAACCTGGACCACACAGCCAACTTCCTGAGCTTGAAACAAGCCCCGCTCAGCGGGGCAAAAACAGCAGCCAGTAGATCAGCAGCAGGTTGAGCAAGCCGCTCACCGCCAGCAGCAGTTTCCACAGCATGGTGGGGTCGCGCTGGATCAGGGGCGTGGGCGGCGGCGCGGTCAGCGGGCGCGAGGCGCCACGCTCCAGTGCCAGCAACAATTCCTCGGCGGTCTCGAAACGCTGGCGCTGGTCTCGGGCCACGGCCTTGAGCACGATGTGGTCCAGCCAGATCGGCACCTCGGGGTTGTGGCGGCTGGGCGCCACCGGATCGCGGTGGTAGCGGCCAGCCTGGTAAGGCAGCACCTCACCGTAGGGCAGCTTGCCCGTGAGCATCTGGTAGCAGGTCACGCCCAGGGCGAAGAGGTCGCTGCCGGCGTCGGGTGGTTCGGGCGGGGCGTCGGTGTCCACGCCGCCGGCGCGCAGCCGAAAGCCCCATTGCTCGGGGTTGATAAAGCTCGGCGTGCCGGCGTGCAGCAGGCGCGCGGCTGCGGGCTCGCGGCCGCTGAGCGCCACGCCCAGGTCGAGCACGCGCAGCACGCCGTCCTCGCCCTGGTGCAGGTTGGCGGGCTTGACGTCGCGGTGGATCACGCCTTGGCGGTGCAGGTGGCCCAGGGCACGCGCGGCCTGGCTGGCCATGCCCACCAGTTGCGCCACGCCCGGGCGGTGCCCACGGTCCAACATGTGCTGCAGCGATTCGCCGCCGTGCCAGTCGTAGAGCAGGTAGAAGGCGCTGGCGCCCTGCCCCGGCGCCCCGCCGGGCGCCGCTTCGTGCACGGCCACCAGGTGCTCGGCCGCGCGGCTGGTGGCCATGCGCCGCGCCAGCCAGGCCTCGTGCGCGAGCATGGCGCGTTCCTCGGCGTCGTGGGCGCGCTGCGGGTGCAGGGTCTTGAGGGCGTAGAGCTTTTGTGTGGCCGGGTCGCGCACCTGGTAGACCAGGTTGATGCCGTTGTCGGCCACCACGGCGGTCACCACCAGGCCGTCGATGGCCTCGCCCAGGCGCAGCCGGGCGGGGATGGGCAGTTGGGCGGCGCGGCGCTTCTGGTCCTGCAGGGTTTCGTCGTCCAGCCCGCGCACGCGCACCACCAGGGCGGTGGCGTTGTCGGTGCTGCCGCGTTGCAGGGCAGTGGCCACCAGGGCCTCGCACAGGGCCTGGGCCGAGGCGCTCTCGCCCTGCTCATCCAGCAAGGCCTTGAGGCGGGCCTCGGGCAGCACGTTGTGCACGCCGTCGGTCATCAGCACGAAGAGGTCGCCCAGCAGCAGGTCGCCCTGGCTGTAGTCCACCACCACCCGGTCCTCGGCGCCTATGCAGCGCAGCAGCTGGTGGCTGAAGTCGGGGTGGGCCACGGCGTGGTCGTGGGTGAGCTGGCTCAGCCGGCCATCGCGCAGCAGGCAGGCGCGCGAATCGCCCACGTGGGCCAGGGTGTAGCCGTGGCCGCGCAGCACCATGGCGGTCAGCGTGGTCAGGCCCAACACCGGCGCGCGCCGGTGGTTGATGCCGGCCAGCCAGGTGTTCTGCGCGCCGATGACGCGGTCCAGCGCCACCGTCGTGTCCCAGGTTTCGGACGTGCCGTAGTAATCGCGCACCAGGCTGGTGACCGTGGTCTGCGCCGCCTCGCGGCCCATGCCGCCGGTGCTCACGCCATCGGCGATGGCGACGATGGAGCCCATGCCGCCCTGGCCCTCGCCGGGCAACATGGCGGCGCAGAAATCCTCGTTGATGTCCTTGCGGCCGGCCTGCGAGACGAAACCGATGTCGATGTCAAAAGCCATGGCGCACCAGAAGCAAGAATGAGGCCCGCATTTGGTGCATCAAAGGCTCAGCCCATCAGCATCTGCATGCTGTGCTCGTATTTTTCAGACAGCGACTCGAAACACGCCAGCAAACTCTCACTGGCCGTGGCGATGGTCTCCAGGCGGGCCTGGCGGTCGCGGCCGGCGGGGCGGCGGCCGGCCTGGGGCGTGGCGGCCAGCATCTGCTGCCAGTCGCGGGTGGCGGCTTCCAGCGCCTGGCGGATGTCGGGCGTGCTCAGCGGGATGTGGTTGAGGTAGGCCAGGGCCTGCTCGAATTCGCGCTGCGCGGCCGTGGTCAAGGCCTCGGTGTCGGCCGGGCCGACACCGAGCCAGTCCATGAGCACCAGCTTGGCGAAGCGCTGCGACAGCATGCGCTGGCGCCCGGCCAGGTTGAGCACCTGCAGCGGCGCGATGGAGCCGGCGCCCTCCAGGCTGGTGGTCAGGCGCTCGGCCTCCTGCAGCAACTGCTCGGCCAGGGCGTCTACCACCGCCACCGGGCCCGCCGCCCCCTGCAGGGCGGCCTTGAGCGCCGTCCAGGTGGCCTGTGCCTGCCCCAGCAGGTCGCCAAAGCTGGCGGCCGACAGGCCCTTGCCCAGCAGGGCGAGGTTGGCGTCGATGCGCGACACCGAGTCGGCCAGGCGCGGGCCGCAGGCACTGGCCTGCACGCCGGCACCGGCCAGCAGGTGCAGCTTGACCAGGCGCTGCGAGAGCATGCGCAGTTGCCCGGCGCGGTTGACGGCCTCGGCGAAATGCGCCGAATGGATGATGTGCTGCGACACCTGGCCCAGGCGCTGGTTGGTGTGCATGGAGGCGGTGCGCAGGACCTGGAAGGCCTCGTCGTCGCTGAGCTGGCGCGCGTTCATGAGGATGCCTTTGGCGCGCTCGACCATCTTGCGGTCTTCCAGGCGCTGGGTGACGTCGCTGAGTTGCGTGGCCAGGGCCTGTTCGTGCGCGAAGCGCGCCGTGGCCAGGTGGACCAGGGCGCGCAGCCGGGCAGCGCCGTAGCCGTTGACCTCGTAGGCGTGTATGCCCGAGGCCACGGCGCGGGCGATGCGTTCGGCGTCGGCGTCGCTGGTGAAGACGATGACCGGCCGGGGCGCGGTGTCGGCCACCGCGCGGGTGGCATTGAACAGGGCGTCACCGGGCAAGGCGGCGTCGCCGACCAACAGATCTGGTGCATGGCGCACGACGGCCTGCACCAGTTTGCTGCAATCGCCCTCCACGCCCAGCACCTGGAAACCGGCGGCTTGGAGATCGGCCACCAGGGGCAAGGTGGCGCGAGGGCCGTTCTGAAACACCAGCACTGAGGCCATGGCAGTGAAGAATTGAGAGTGAAAACGCCCCACCTGGGCACGCCCGGGCCACGTTGTCCGGCGGGGCTGTGCGATGGAGCTTCGATGATATGGCACAGCTCTTGCATTGTTCACGCCAGACGTGACGACGCGTCCCGCCCCGACCGCAGCATCGGGGTTCGAGTGCACAACGACGTGCACCGAGTTTTGTTTCGAGGCCCGCACCGAGGCGGGCCCGACCCGGCCGTTCGGCCGGGCTGCATCCCTACCCCAATTGTTTTCCCTGGAGACCTGGCCCTGCGCTTTGCGCGCCGGCGTCTCTGGCCACAACGTTTTTCCGTTTTCAAGCGAACCACTGACAGGAGCAGCCGCGATGAAGAAATCCAAACTGGTGATGGTGGGCAACGGCATGGCCGGTGTGCGCACGCTGGAAGAGCTGATCAGAATAGCCCCGGAGCTCTACGACATCACGGTCTTCGGCGCCGAGCCCCACCCCAACTACAACCGCATCCTGTTGTCGCCGGTGCTGGCTGGCGAACAGACGCTGGAGGAGATCGTCCTCAACGACTGGTCCTGGTACAGCGACAACGGCGTCACCCTGCATGCCGGTTACAAGGTGACCGAGGTGGACCGCATCAAACGCGTGGTGCATTCGGTCGGCCCGAATGGCCAGCAAGTCTCGGCCGAGTACGACCGCCTGATCATGGCCACCGGCTCCAACCCCTTCATCCTGCCCATCCCCGGCAAGGACCTGAAGGGCGTGCTGGCCTACCGCGACATCGCCGACACCCAGGCCATGATCGATGCCGCTGCGCAGTACAAGCACGCGGTGGTGATTGGCGGCGGCCTGCTGGGCCTGGAGGCCGCCAATGGGCTGATGAAGCGCGGCATGAGCGTGAGCGTGGTGCACGTTGCCCCCTGGCTGATGGAGCGCCAGCTGGACGACGTGGCCGGCAAGCTGTTGCAGAAGTCGCTGGAAGAGCGTGGCATGAAGTTTCTGATCGGCGCGCAGACGCAGGAACTGGTGGGCGGTGACGATGGCCGCGTCAAAGCCATCCGTTTCAAGGACGGCAGCGAGCTACCGGCCGACCTGTTGGTGATGGCCGTGGGCATACGCCCCAACACCGCGCTGGCCGAAAGCATGCGCCTGCACGTGAACAAAGGCATCGTGGTCAGCGACACCATGCAGACCGTGACCGACCCGCGCATCTACGCTGTGGGCGAGTGCGCGGCCCACCGGGGCATCGCCTACGGTCTGGTGGCCCCGCTGTTCGAGCAGGGCAAGGTGCTGGCCACGCACCTGGCGGAGTTCGGCATCGGCCGCTACACCGGCTCGCTCACCTCCACCAAGCTCAAGGTCACCGGCATCGACCTGTTCTCGGCCGGCAACTTCATGGGCG
>CAYUAH010000072.1:0-14015 GCA_964442375.1 uncultured Hydrogenophaga sp.
CCTGTGCTTCGGTGATGAAGCCGTTCTCGACCATGCGGTCGATGATGTGCATCTGCCGCGCGCGCGCTCGGCGCGGGTTGCTGATCGGGTTGTAGGCCGAAGGGGCCTTGGGCAGCCCGGCCAGCATGGCCGCTTCGGCGATGGTCACGTCTTTCAGTGGTTTGCCGAAATACACCTGCGAGGCGGCGGCAAAGCCGTAGGCGCGCTGACCCAGGAAGATCTGGTTCATGTAGATCTCAAGGATTTGTTCCTTGGTGAACATGTGCTCCAGCTTGAAGGTGAGCAAGACCTCGTAGATCTTGCGCATGTAGCTTTTTTCGGCCGAGAGGTAGACGTTGCGCGCCACCTGCATGGTGATGGTGGATGCACCCTGGCTCTTGGCCTGGCCCAGATTGGCCAGGGCCGCGCGCACCATGCCGATGTAGTCCACGCCGTTGTGCTCAAAGAAGCGCGCGTCCTCGATGGACAACACCGCGTCCGTCATGACCTTGGGTATCTGGGCAATGGGCAGCAGGTTGCGGCGCTCCTCGCCGAACTCGCCCATCAGCACGCCGTCGGCGGTGAACACCCGCAGTGGCAGCTTGGGCCGGTAGTCGGCCAGATCGGTGACGTCGGGCAGATTGGGAAACGCCACCGCCAGGGCCAGCCCCACGATCAGCAGCAGGGTGAGTACGCCCGCCACGGCAAATCCCGCCAGGGAGACGACAGCGCGCGCCAGGGAGTAGGTCCAGTCCTGTCGGGTGGGTGTGGGCGGGGAGGAAGGTGCGTCTTTGGGTGCGGGCATGAAGGGCCTTGGAACGGGTCCAATTATAAAAACCCAGGTGTGGCAGATTTCGCAAAACTTTGTTGCCGTTTGCCGACCTTCTGTCCCAAATCGGTGAATTACGGGTCAGAATGTAAGCGGCCATTTCAAGAACCGTCGGGTTCAGACAACGCGCGCCAGGGCTGGTGGGGGGCGGAGAGGGCATTTTTCTTTACCGCCCAAGGACCTTGCTGCTAGTATTGAAGTGAAATGTTAAGTCTTGTGAAGCGTGCACGCCGTGTGCGCCACCGTATTGGGGACTGCCTTGATCTCACTGGGATCTCTATTCAGCCGTGAAGCGGCGTCCTTGCTCGGGGTCGACGTGAGCTCGTCCACGGTCAAGCTGGTCGAGATCGGCCGTGAGCGTGACGGTTCCCTGGTGCTGGAACATTGCGCCATTGAGCCGCTGGAGCGAGGCTGGATCACCGATGGCAACATCGAAAAATTCGACGAAGTGGCCGACGCCGTGCGGCGCTTGGTGCGCAAGTCCGGCACACGCACCAAAAACGTGGCGCTGGCGCTGCCGGGGGCGGCCGTCATCACCAAAAAGATCACGCTGCCGGCCGGTCTGTCCGAGAAGGAGCTCGAAGTCCAGGTCGAGTCCGAGGCCAACCAGTACATCCCGTTCTCCCTCAACGAGGTGAGCCTGGATTTCTGTGTCATCGGCGCCAACCCCAATTCTCCCAACGATGTGGATGTCCTGATCGCCGCGTCGCGCAAGGAAAAGGTGTCCGACCGCCAGGGCCTGGCCGAAGCCGCCGGGCTCAAGCCGGTGATCATGGACGTGGAGTCCTACGCGTCGCGCATGGCGGCGTCGCGTCTGCTGGATGGATTTCCGAACAAGGGCGTTGATGCCCTGATCGCGCTCTTCGAGGTGGGTTCGCAGACCACCAGCCTGCAGGTCATTCGCAATGACGACGTGCTGTACGAGCGCGACCAGATGTTTGGTGGCGGGCAGCTGACGCAGCTCATCGTCAAGCAGTACGGCATGAGCTTCGAGGAAGCTGAGACCAAGAAGCGCAATGGCGAGCTGCCGCCCGACTTCTCGGCGCGTGTGCTCCAGCCCTTCATGGAAAGCCTGTGCCAGGAAATTGGCCGCGCGCTGCAGTTCTTCTTCACCAGCACGCCGCACAACAAGGTGGACTACATCCTGCTGTCCGGCGGTTCCGCCAGCTTGCCGGGCTTGCCTCTGATGGTGACGGGCCAGACCTCCTTCCCCTGCAAGCTGATCAACCCCTTCGAGGGCATGAAGCTGGGGGCCGGCATCAACACGCGTCGGCTGGAAAGTGAGGCCACGTCCTACCTTGTGGCCACGGGCCTGGCGCTGAGGAGGTTCTACCAATGATCCTCATCAACCTGCTCCCGCACCGTGAAGCGGCACGCAAGCGCCAGCGCGAGCTGTTTTTTGCGCAGGTGGGCGGTGCGGCGCTGATCGGTGGTCTGATCGTCGGCCTGATCTTCACCTGGTTCCAGAACCAGATCTCGACCCAGCAAGACCGCAATGCCTTTCTGGGTACCGAGATCGCCAAGCTGGATGCCCAGATCAAGGACATCGCTGGTCTGCAGGCGCAGCTGGCGGCCTTGAAGGCGCGGCAGTTGGCCGTGGAAGACCTGCAGGCCGACCGCAACCTGCCGGTGCATTTGCTGGATGAAATGGTCAGGCAGTTGCCTGAAGGCGTGTACCTGAGTTCGCTCAAGCAGGACAACCAGACCATCATGCTGACGGGCGTGGCGCAGTCGCAGGAGCGGGTGTCCGAGTTGCTGCGCAACCTCAACAACAACAGCAAATGGCTGACCAAACCGGAGCTGGTTGAGATTGTGGCGGCCAACCTTGCACTGTCGCCGCGCGAGCAGCGACGGGTGTCCAATTTCAGCATCCGGGTGTCGCTCACCCGTGGTACGCCCGCACCCAAGTCGGCCGACGGCATTCCCGCCGCTGCGCCGGCTGGTAAAAGCTGACACGGCCGCAGCACGGACACACCATGGCCAAGAAAAAACCCTCCAAGCTCGACATTGATCTGAGCGGCCTGCAGCAGACGCTCAAGTCGCAGTTCAGCGGGCTCGACCCCAACGACCCGACGCAGTGGCCGTCGGTGCCGCGTTACCTGCTGCTGACCCTCATTGCCGCTGCGGTGGTGGTGGGCCTGTGGTTCGCCTGGCTCAATTCCTTCCAGGAAGAGCTCGACGCCGAGCGCGCGAAAGAGGTGCAGCTTCGCGCCGACTACCAGAAGAAGTTGGCGCAGGCCGTGAACCTGGACGCACTCAAGCAGCAGCTGGAGCAGGTGCAGCAGTACGTGACCCAGCTGGAAAAGCAGCTGCCCAGCAAGGCCGAAATGGACGCTTTGCTGTCCGATATCAACCAGGCCGGCCTGGGCCGCAGCCTGCAGTTCGAGCTGTTCCGCCCGGGTCAGGTCAACGTCAAGGAATACTACGCAGAGCTGCCGATCGCGGTGAAGGTGACAGGTTCGTACCATGACATCGGCCTGTTTGCCGCCGACGTGGCCAACCTCTCGCGCATCGTCACGCTCAACAACATCACCTTGACGCCGGTGCCCAACCGGCCGGGCTTCCTCACCATGGACTGCACCGCCAAGACCTTCCGCTACCTTGACCAGGACGAAATCGTGGCGCAGAAGAAGGCCGCCGCGCCCAAGGGAGGCAAGCCATGACGCGCCCGATATCGCTGCGTTTGGGCTGGGGCGTGTGCCTGTTGAGCGCCGGTCTGCTGGCCGGTTGCGGAGGCGGCGACAACCAAGAGCTGGCCGCTTGGATGCAGGAGCAGCGCGCCAAGACCCAGCCCAAGGTCGAACCCATTTCAGAACCGGTGCGCTTTCTGCCGCAGCCCTACCAGAGTGAAGGCAGTGTGCCGCCCTTCGCGCAAGAAAAACTCACGGCTGCGCTGCGCCGCGCCGCCGATGCCGTTTCGCCCAGCCTGACGCTGCTCACACCAGAACTCAACCGCCGCAAGGAACCGCTGGAGTCTGAGCCGCTGGACGCCATTTCCATGGTGGGCCTGCTTGATCGCAAGGGCCAGCGCGTGGCCTTGGTCAAGGTGGGCACGTTGCTCCACCAGGTGCGGGTGGGCAATCACCTGGGCCAGAACTATGGGCGCATCCTGCGCATCAGCGAATCTGACATCACCCTGCGCGAAATCGTTCAGGACGGCACCGGTGAGTGGATAGAACGACAGGCCGTGCTGCAGCTTCAAGAGGGAATCAAATGAACCAGTCCTGCATGCGATCCAAGGATCGCTCCCCAACGACCGCCCATGGCAGGGCGCCGGGTTGGGCACGCCGCCTGGCGGCGGTGCTGATGGCCGGCGCGGTCGCAGCTGTACCTGCGGCCTGGTCGCAGGCTCAGAACACCATCCGCGCCATCACCACCAGCGTCGAAGGTGGCAACGACGTGGTGCGGGTGGAACTGGACAAGCCGCTGACCGAGTTGCCCAAGGGCTTCAGCATCCAGTCGCCGGCGCGCATTGCGCTGGACTTTGCCGGCGTGGGCAACGGCACCGGCCGTGCTGCGGTGGAGCTGAACCAGGGCAACGTCAAGAGCGCCAACGTGGTTGAAGCGGGCGACCGCACCCGGGTGGTGCTCAACCTGGGGCAGGCCAGCCAGTACCAGGCACAAATCGCGGGCAACACCCTGCTGGTGGTGCTGCAAGGCAGTGCCGCAGCGCCCGCCCGTGCCTCGGCACAAGCGGCCTTTGCCGAAGCCAGCAACACCGACGTGCTGCCCCTGCGTGGCGTCGATTTCCGGCGTGGGGCCCAAGGCGCCGGCCGCGTTGTGGTGGACCTGCCCAACGCCCAGGTGGGCGTGGACATCCGCCAGCAGGGCAAGTCGCTTGTGGTCGAATTCCTCAAGGCCTCCCTGCCGGACAACCTGCGTCGCCGCCTGGACGTGACCGATTTCGGCACCCCAATCCAGACCGTGACCACCACCCAGAACGGCGACCGCGTGCGCATGCAGATCGAGCCCACCGGCACCTGGGAGCACAGCGCCTACCAGAGCGACAACCAGTTTGTGCTTGAGGTGCGCGAGGTGAAGCAGGATCCCAACAAGCTGAGCCAGGGCCCCGGATTCACGGGTGAGAAGCTGTCGCTGAACTTCCAGAACATCGAGGTGCGTGCCCTGTTGCAGGTGATTGCCGACTTCACCAACTTCAACGTCGTCACCTCGGACACCGTGACCGGCAACGTCACCCTGCGGCTGCAGGACGTTCCCTGGGACCAGGCGCTGGACATCATTCTGCAGGCCAAGGGCCTGGGCATGAAGAAAAGCGGCAATGTGTTGTGGATTGCGCCCAAGGACGAGATCGACGCAAAGGAGAAGCAGGAGTACGAAGCCAAAGCCACCGTCCAGTCGTTGGAGCCTTTGCGAACACAGTCGTTCCAGATGAATTACGCCAAGGCGGTCGATATCGCCGACCAGCTCCGTGGTGGAAAAGTGGAGAGTGGCGCTGCTGTTGCGGCGGGTTCTTCGGGGGTGGCGCGTATTCTGTCCTCGCGAGGCAGCGTGATTCCGGAAGTGCGAACCAACCAGTTGTTCGTGACCGACATCCCTTCCCGGTTGGAGCAGGTTCAGGCGCTGATTGCGAAATTGGACATTCCAGTGCGGCAAGTCGTGATCGAGGCTCGCATCGTTGAAGCGCGTGAAGACTTTGGCAAGTCATTGGGTGTGAGGCTGGGCGGCTCAGATCTGCGCGGTGTGCGTGGTGGCACCGCCGGCTACTCGGTGGGCGGTGGAAATCGCATCGCGTTGGGCGGCAGCTACAACGCTGTGACTGCGTCCACGAGAGAGAGTCTCAACAGCAATACCCAATCGAGTGGCAGCAACTGGCCCGTCGATTCGAGCAACGCTGGGTCACCGATGAGTACCAACAACACGTCATTCATCAACATGCCGGCGGCTGCGATAGGAACAGCTGCACCTGCAGCCTTGGCTTTGTCCTTGTTCAGCCCGACGGCCAACCGCTTTTTGAACTTGGAGATTTCAGCGATGCAAGCGGATGGGCGCGGCAAAGTGGTTGCCAGCCCGCGCGTCATCACCGCAGACCAAGTCAAGGCCATCATCGAACAAGGTACGGAAATTCCTTACCAGGTTGCCAGCTCCAGCGGCGCAACCGCGGTTCAATTTCGCAAGGCCACCCTCAAGTTGGAGGTGATTCCCCAGATCACGCCTGAGGGGGGGATCATTATGGACGTGCAGGTCAACAAAGACAGCGTCGGTGAAATATTGCCCCAAGGTGTATCGATCGATACCAAGCGAATCCAGACACAGGTTCTGGTTGAGAATGGCGGTACGGTCGTGATCGGCGGTATTTTCGAATCTTCTGAAAACGAGCAGGAGAACAAGGTGCCTTTCTTGGGGGATATTCCAGGCTTGGGCTACCTGTTCAAAAACAAGGTTCGGACAGCGGACAAAAAGGAACTGTTGGTTTTCCTGACGCCTCGGGTGATCTCCGAGCGTGACCGCGCCCGTTGACCGACATGCGCTTAATTCTTCGATCGAGGATCTGATGAAGCTTTTATCCCTACTTGTTGGCGTCGTGACGGCTGCCTTGGTCACTGCGTGTGGCGGTGGTGGTGGGTCTCCAGGTGCCAATCCAAACCAACCGGATCTGGTGACCACTGCGGGAGCGTCCGTCGTGATTGCGCCCGGCGCCGTTGGTGTGTACGGCATCAGTGGCGGCGTGCCGCCTTATCGTGTGCAAAACGCGGACGTTGCCGTTGCTCAAGGAGCGGTCAGTGGCAGCAACCTGACCATCAATGGCATCAAGCCTGGGCAGACAACGGTGTCTGTGTTGGACTACGCAGGCTCATCCACAGAGATCGACGTGCGTGTGGGTTCCAGCATACCGCTGACCCTCACCGCGCCGTCCACGCTTTCGTTGGCGCTTGGGCCAACCGCAGCACAGACCTTTGAGGTCAGGGGGGGCGTCGCGCCCTATGTGGTCGCCAGCAGTGATCCACGCGTGATTGGTGTCTACCTCGACTCCAACACCGCCAAAATCACCGTGACCGGCCTGGCGGTGGGCAACGCAACGGTAACCGTGCGTGACCAAGCCAACAATTCGGTCAGTTTCTCGGTGAGTACCGCGGCAGCACAAGCCTTGTCCACGTCAGCGCCTGTCACGTTGACGCTGGCAGTCAACAGCACACAGACCTACAAAATTCTGGGGGGTGTGAAGCCGTACCAGGTGTCGTCCGGCAACCCAGCCGTGTTGGCTGCGACCAAACAGTTTGAGGACGACCTGGTGTTGCGTGGCGTGTCGGGCGGACAGGCGTCGGTGGTCATCACCGATTTTGCAGGAGCGATCTTGACCCGAACGGTGACGGTTGGGTCGTCCAACCCGTTGTTCAGCACCGCTCCAGATACGTTGACGCTGGCTCCGTCCGAGCGCACCACGAACTTCACCATCTCCGGTGGGGCGACGCCTTATTCCGTTACCTCCAGCAACGGCTCCATCGCACAAGTCACCTTCTCAGGTTCCACCTTTTCGATCACTGCGGGCACCCTCGGCGGTTCGGCAAATGTGTTTGTGACCGACAGCACGGGCGCACGACTGAAGGTGGGCGTCACGGTCGACGCGCCCACGGGCGGTGAGACGCCTGTACAACCTGCCGCAACGATTGAGGTCTTGACGTCGTCCAACACCATGCAGTCCGCCGGCACAGGTGTGACCATCACGGCCTACGTGAAAGACAGCCTCAATGTGGCCATGGCCGACACACCTGTCAGCATGTCGGCCGACTCAGGTTTGCTGCAGAACGCCAGCACCCGCACCGATGCCAAGGGTTTGGCGACGGCGCAACTGTTGGTGGGGGCCGACAAATCCAACCGCACCATTCGTGTGACGGTCCGCTCCGGCACGGCCTCGGGTTTTGTCACGGTCAGTGTCGTCGGCACGCGCGTGGTGTTGAACGGGGACGCAGCGGTCAAGCGACTGGGTTCCGCACCCTATACAGTGCGTGTGCTTGATTCGGCAGGCAACGGCGTTGCTGGCGCGAGCGTTACCTTGACTTCAAGCCTGAGCAACCCGCTCAACCCCAATCCGGTGACCACCGATGCGTTGGGCTCGGCGACATCCACCTACACCGCGACCAACACCGGAACAGACACCTTGACCGCAAGTTCTTTGGGGGCCACGGGTACCGTGTCGGTGCTCGTCAGCGCGATTGATTTTGGCTTCGTCAGCCCAGCCTCTGGCGCACAGATTGCTCTGAACACGAACCAGCAGCTCACGGTTCAGTATCTGAACAACGGTGTGGGTGTGGCGGGCCAGACCGTGACATTCACGACCACACGCGGAACCTTGTCTGGCGGCAATGTGACTGCCACCTCCTCCGTCACCAATGCCAGTGGGCAAGCCAGCATCAACATCGCCAGCTCAACCGCTGGGCCGGCCACGGTGCTGGCGCAGATCCAGGGTGTGGGCCAAGCATCGATCCCGGTCAATTTTGTGGCGGGTACGCCGGCATCTGTTGCTGTGCAGTCCAACCCAGGTGCGATTCCACCCAACAGCGGCGGCAGCACTTTGAGCCGGAGCACCATTGTGGCGACGGTGCGGGACGCGAACAACAACCCGGTCGCGGGCAAGCAGGTGAACTTCAACATCACATCTGACGTGAGTGGTGGCACCTTGTCCAGTCCCTCAGCCACAACCGACAGCACCGGTCGTGCGCAGGTGGATTACATCGCGGGCGCCACGTCCACGGCGGTCAACGGCGTCACCATTTCGGTCACCGTCAATGGCACGGCCATCACGAACAGCACTTCCTTGACCGTCAACAGCCAGTCGCTGTTCCTGACCATTGGTCTGGGCAACGACATCACCAATGTGGACAGCACCACCTACAGCAAACCCTTCAGTGTTTACCTGACGGACGCCACAGGTAACGCGGTGGGCAGCCAGCCAGTCACCGTGTCGGTGATACCGACCAGCTACCAAAAGGGCAGCTTGGTGTGGGACGATGTGATCAAGCTCTGGGTGTTTGCGCCTGGCAGCCCGACCATTTCCTGCCCCAACACCGACACCAACTTCAACGGCATCGTGGATGCTGGAGCACCCTTCAACGAGGTGGGCCCATTGCGGCCTGGTAACGTGGTCGTGGCCACACCTTCTGTTGCTACTACAGATGCTGCTGGTAGAGCGCTCTTCAGCCTGCAATACGGCGAGCAGTACGCCCCGTGGGTGACGGTGAATATCGTCGCACGCACCACGGTGTCTGGCACCGAGTCGGTTCGGACCTCGGCGTACGACCTTGGGGGCAGCGGCGAGGACTTCAATAAAAAAGAGGTGGCTCCTGCCGGTGCGGTCAGTCCTTTTGGAACCAACGCGTCCTGCCCATAACCGTGTGATCAGTCTCGTCGGCCTGCCCGGTTCAGGCAAATCCACCGTCGGGCGACAACTCGCCCGGCGGTTGTCGCTTCCCTTTCTCGATTCCGACCATGTGATCGAGCAGCGCTTGGGCTGCTCGATCCGCGAGTTTTTTGATCGCGAGGGCGAAGCGCGCTTTCGTGACCTGGAGTCCAGCGTCATTGACGAGTTGACGCAGGGCGCAGATGGGGTGTTGTCGACCGGCGGTGGTTCGGTGCTGCGCCCGCTCAACCGTGAGCACCTGCATCAGCGCACCCGTGTCGTTTACCTGCGCTCCCACCCCGACGAGTTGTTCCGGCGCCTGCGCAATGACCGCAGCCGGCCGCTGTTGCAGGTGGCCGACCCCTTGCAGCGCCTGCGCGATCTGTTTGCGGTGCGTGATCCGCTGTACCGCGAGGCGGCCCATTTCGTGATCGAAACCGGGCGGCCCTCGGTCGCGACCCTGGTCAACATGATCCTGATGCAGCTGGAACTCGCTGGTCACTTGCCAACCCGCAGCGCCGAGCCCTTCGCCAAGCCTTAGCGGGCTGTAGCGGGCGGGCCTTGGCCTACACTTGGCCCATGCACGCGACCCTCGATTCCTCTGCCGACAGCCACTTGCTCCACACGGTCCACATCGACCTCGGCGAGCGCAGTTACCCCATCGTGATCGGCGCCGGTTTGCTGAACCAGGCGTCCACCTACGCCGGCCTGCCCCGAGCACATGCCGCCATGGTTGTGACCAACAGCACGGTGGCGCCGCTGTTTGCTGATGGGGTGTGCCAGGCTTTGCGCGCGC
The DNA here is from genome assembly GCA_964442375.1 of uncultured Hydrogenophaga sp. Lineage (GTDB taxonomy): Bacteria > Pseudomonadota > Gammaproteobacteria > Burkholderiales > Burkholderiaceae_C > Hydrogenophaga. The sequence goes on from CAYUAH010000072.1 coordinate 9,961, forward strand.
ATTACGCCCACGTGGGGCAGGTGGTGCTGCCCGATGGCGAGGCACACAAGGACTGGGCCACGCTGAACCAAATTTTCGACGCCTTGCTGTCAGGCGCCAGCGACCGCAAGACGGTGCTGTTTGCCCTGGGCGGAGGGGTGGTGGGCGACATGACGGGCTTTGCGGCTGCCTGCTACATGCGCGGCGTGCCTTTTGTGCAATTGCCCACCACGCTGCTGTCGCAGGTGGACTCTTCCGTGGGCGGCAAAACCGCCATCAACCACCCGCTGGGCAAGAACATGATTGGGGCGTTCTACCAGCCGCAGCGGGTGGTGTGCGACCTGGACAGCCTCAAGACCCTGCCCACACGCGAGCTGAGTGCTGGCTTGGCCGAGGTCATCAAATACGGGCCCATCGCCGACATGGCATTTTTCGACTGGATCGAAGCCAACTTGCCTGCACTGCTGGCGCGCGAGCCCGCAGCCTTGGCGCACGCGGTGCGCCGCAGTTGCGAAATCAAGGCCCATGTGGTGGGGCAGGATGAGCGCGAAGGTGGCTTGCGCGCCATCCTGAACTTTGGCCACACCTTCGGCCACGCCATCGAAGCCGGCATGGGCTACGGCGCCTGGCTGCACGGCGAGGCGGTGGGCTGTGGCATGGTGATGGCGGCCCATTTGTCGCAGCGTCTGGGCTTGGTGGACGACGCGTTCGTATCGCGCCTGACCCGCCTGGTCCAGGCCGCAGGGCTGCCGGTCCGTGGCCCCGCCCTGGGAGCCGACCGCTACATCGAACTGATGGGGCACGACAAAAAGGCAGAGGGCGGCGAAATCCGCTTTGTGGTCATCGACGGTCCGGGGCGGGCCAGCATGCGACCTGCGCCCGATGCGCTGGTGCGCGAGGTGCTTGCCCACTGCTGCGATTGAGTGCGCGCCCTCATGGCCAGCCTCACCGCTGATGTGCCACCGCTGGCCGGGCCGCGTGCCGAAGACCTGGCGCCTTGGGCCTGCCGCAGCGCGAGCAGCCGGGGTCGTCGCCACGTGGAGGCCGATGCGCCCACCCGAACGGCTTTTCAGCGTGATCGCGACCGCATCGTTCATTCCACGGCCTTTCGCCGCCTGGTCTACAAAACGCAGGTCTTCCTCAACCACGAGGGCGACCTGTTCCGCACCCGGCTGACACACTCGCTGGAGGTGGCCCAACTGGGCCGTTCGCTGGCGCGTGCGCTCAGGCTCAACGAGGACCTGGTGGAAGCCATTGCCCTGGCCCACGACCTGGGACACACGCCTTTCGGCCACGCCGGGCAGGACGCGCTCAACACCTGCATGGCCGAACACGGCGGGTTCGAACACAACCTGCAAAGCCTGCGTGTCGTGGACACACTGGAAGAACGCTACCCGCAGTACGACGGTCTCAACCTGTGCTTCGAAACCCGGGAAGGCATTCTCAAGCACTGTTCGCGTTCGCATGCCGAACAACTGGAGGCGAGAGAGCCCGGCGGGGTGGGGCGGCGTTTTCTCGACCGCACCCAGCCCAGTCTGGAGGCCCAGCTGTGCAACCTGGCCGACGAGATCGCCTACAACGCCCACGACATCGACGACGGTGTGCGCTCCGGCCTGATCACGCTGGAACAACTTCAAGACGTGCCGCTGGTGGCCCGCTTCACCCGGCAGACGCTGGCGGCGTTTCCCGCGCTGGGTGGGCGCCGCTTGCTTTACGAAACCATACGCCGCATGCTCAGCGAGCAGGTGTACGACGTCATGGCGGCCACCTCGGCCGGCTTGTCGCAGTGGCAACCCGACAGCGTCGATGCCGTGCGGCAAGCCCCCCCTTTGCTGCGCTTTTCGGACTCGATGCGCGCCGAATCCACGGTGCTCAAGCGCTTTCTGTTCGCCAACCTCTACCGCCATGCCCAGGTGGTGGGCAAAACCGCACAAGCGCAGCAAGTGGTGCGCGAGCTGTTCGTCTGCTACATGGATGATCCGACGCAGATGAAGGGCAGCCGAGCGGCAGAAGCGTCGGTGGCCCGCGCCGTGGCCGACTACATCGCCGGCATGACCGACCGTTTCGCCGCCCGCGAGCACGAGCGCCTGACCGGACGTTGTGTGATCACATGAACCTGCCAACCCCGCCTTCTTCGCGCATCGATCCGGCGCTGGTGGTGGTGTTGGCTGGTGTGTGCGCGGCCCTGCACGTGGGCAAGCTGCCGCCGGCCATCCCGGTGATGCGCGATGCCCTGGGCATCAGCTTGGTGGAGGCGGGTTTTTTGCTGTCGGCGGTGCAAATCGCCGGCATGAGCACCGGCTTGTTGGTGGGCCGCCTGGCCGATGGCATGGGCTTGCGGCGCAGCATGCTGCTGGGGTTGAGCGTGTTGGCCCTGGCCAGTGCGGCCGGCGCGGCGGCGTCGGGTGTGGTGGCTTTGCTGGTGTTGCGTGGGGTCGAGGGCCTGGGTTTTTTGCTGGTGGTGCTGCCCGCACCCAGCATGGTGCGCCGGTTGGTGGCACCGGAACGCATGAGCCGTGTGCTGGGCTGGTGGGGTGGGTACATGCCGCTGGGCACCGCGCTGGCGTTGCTGGTGGGGCCGGTGTTCACCGAGTCGCTGGGCTGGCCCGCGTGGTGGGCCTTGCTGGGCGTGTTGTCGGCCGCCATGGCGCTGTGGCTGTGGCGGGCCGTGCCACCCGATGGTCCCGCGCAGGGGGTGGAGCGCGCGGCGGAGCAGGGCAGGTGGGCCTGGTTGCGGCCCATGCAACGCACACTGCGCGCGCCCGGGCCGTGGCGGGTCGCGCTGTGTTTTGGCTTGTACGCGGCGCAGTGGCTGTCGGTGGTGGGCTTTTTGCCCTCCATCTACCGTGAAGCCACCGTGCCGGGCGCCTGGGTGGGGCTGCTCACCGCCGGTGTGGCCGCCATCAACATCGTGGGCAACGTGGCAGCCGGGCGCTTGTTGCACCGTGGCTGGGCGCCGGCCCGCCTGCTGTGGCTGGGCTGTGCCAGCATGGCCGTGGGAGCGGTGCTGGCGTTTGCCGCCAGCGCGCAAGGTGCGGGTCTGCCGCCGGTCGGGCGCTATGGCGGTGTGCTGCTGTTCTCGTGCGGGGGCGGGCTGATTCCGGGCACGCTGTTTTCGCTGGCGGTGCGCGTGGCGCCCAGCGACGACACCGTGGCCACCACCGTGGGCTGGATGCAGCAGTGGTCGGCGCTGGGCCAGTTTGCCGGTCCGCCGGTGGTGGCCTGGGTGGCAATGCGTGCAGGCAGTTGGCGTTGGACCTGGCTGGTCACGGTGGCCTGCGCGGCCGGGTGTGCGTTGTTGGCACAGGGGCTGCACCGCCAGGTGCGCACGCGCGCAGCGCGCTGAAATCGCATGGCCCGCCTGCCCCGTCTGAGCATCGCTGGCTGCCCGCAGCACGTGCTGCAGCGTGGCAACAACCGGCAACCGGTTTTTGTCGACACCGTCGACCGTGAACGCTACCTGGCGCTGCTGCAGGAGCACGCCGCCCGCCTGAAAGTGGCGGTGTTGGCGTATGTGCTGCTGGACAACCATGTGCACCTGTTGTTGTTGCCTGCCGATTCGACCGGCCTGACGCAGACCATGCAGGCGCTTGGGCGCAGCTACGTGCGCTATTTCAACGACCGCCATGGCCGAACCGGCACCTTGTGGGAGGGGCGTTACCGCTCGGCACCGCTGGAAGCGGACGCCTTTCTGTTGCCCTGCATGGCCTGGATGGACAGCCACCCCGTGCGCGCCGGTCTGTGCGCAGAGCCGGGTGACTGGCCTTGGAGCAGCCACGGCCACTACGTGGGTCAGCGTGCGGACCGCCTGATCACCCCGCCCGACGCCTACTGGGCCCTGGGCAACACGCCGTTTGCGCGCGAGGCGGCGTACGCCGAAATGGTGCACGCTGGATTGGACGCCCCGTTGGCGCGCGCTTTCGCCCGATTTGCGCAAGGTGGCTGGCCCATGGGTGGTGCGGCTTTTGCGGCCGAGATGGAAAAAGAGGGTGGGCGACGAACGGTGCAGCGGCGGGCCGGGCGGCCCAAAAAATCGGTCCAGGGCTGAGCCGAACCGACAAGTGATTGATTTGCCG
>CAYUAH010000073.1:0-13951 GCA_964442375.1 uncultured Hydrogenophaga sp.
CCGTCAGGACCTAAACCTGGTGCGTCTACCAATTTCGCCACCCGCGCGACACTTTGGTGGTCTTCCACCGGCAAACCTGGGATTGTACGACTTGCGGGGAGGCGAACCTCAGGCCGCCGCCGGACGGCCGTCAGCCGCCGGGAAGCAGCCGGCGGCGCAAAGCCGCCACCGCGCTGTCGGGCGTGGTCAGCACCGGCACGCCGGCCGGCAGGCGCTGGCGCAGCAGCGGCGCGGCACGTGCCATGCTGAACTGGGCCAGGGCGATCACGCCGCAGCCCTGGGCCAACAGCGCCTGCGCTGCGGCGCACACGGCTTCGTCGTGGGCAGCGCCATCGCCCCGGTCCAGCGCGGCCATGGCGCCGCCGGCCAAGGCCGTTTGCAACACGACGCTGGGGGGAAACTCGGCCGGCATGCTCTGGAGCGTCGGTGCAAAAGAAGCAATCAGGCCCACCTGCAAACCACTGGCCACCACATCGGCCACCATGGCCTCATTGGGCTTGAGCACCGGCATGTGGGGCCGGCGCGATGCCGCTGCCTCAATGCAAGGGCCAAAGGCCGAGCAGGTGAACAGAATGGCCTGCGCCCCGGTTCCTTCGGCGTAGGCGCACAGGTCCTCGAAGCGCTGGTGCATGGCAGCGTCCAGTCCGTCGCCCCCGGCCTGCGCGGCGCGTGCCAGGTCGGCCGACAGGCTGTCGTCCAGCAGGTTCATACGCAGCGCCTCGGGCCAGTCGCGCGCCATGGCCTGGTTGATGGGCGCCACCGAATGCGCCAGCGCGTGGATGAGGGCGATGCGCATGTCAGACCGCACGCTTCATGCGCCGGCCCTGGTTCCACCAGACCAACCCGATCAGCAGCAGCGCCGGCAGGTAGAACCAGTGGGCGGTCGGGCGGTCGGTGGGCACCTGCACGGCAGACACGTCCCAGCCCTGCTCGAAGCCCGACTTGGCGGCGCGGGTGCCGAACTTGACCTGGCCGATCTGCACCGCATCACCCAGCGGCACCAGTTGCAGCCCTGCCTCCAACAGGCGCTTGCGCCCGTCGGCACCGGCCTCGCCCAGTTGCAGGGCCACGGTCTTGGTGATGTCGCGGCCTTCGATGGTGCTGCCCTGGATCACCATGACCACACGGTCGTCGGACGCCACCTTGCCCGCCACCTCGAACACCTGGGCCGCAGGCACGCTCTGGTAGGCCGGGTACAGGCGGTCCATGAAAAAGTCGGGACGGAACAGCAGCACCACGGCGGCCAACAGCAGCGCGGTTTCCCACAGGTGGCACTTGATGCGGAACCAGTTCATGGTGGCGGCGGCAAAAATGAGTGTGGCCAGGGTGCAGGCCACCACCAGGCGCACCAGCTCGGCCCAGCCGTGCACGTCGATCAACAACAACTGCGGGTTGAAGATCCAGATGAAGGGCAGGATCACCGTGCGCAGCGCATAGACCGAGCCCTGGATGCCGGTCTTGATCGCGTCCTCACCCGATATCGCCGCCGCCGCAAAGGTGGCCAGGCCCACGGGTGGCGTGATGTCACCCATGATGCCGTAATAGAAAACGAAGAGGTGCACGGCGATCAGCGGGATGATGAGCCCGCTCTGCGCGCCCAGCTCCACCACCACCGGCGCCATCAGCGTGGCCACCAGCACGTAGTTGGCGGTGGTGGGCACACCCAAACCCAACACCAGGCAGACGAAGGCGATGAACAGCAGCATCACCATCACGTTGCCCTGGGCCACGAACTCGACGAACTCGGTCATGCGCAAGCCCAGGCCGGTGAGCGTGATGGCGCCCACGATCACGCCTGCGGTGGCGGTGGCCACGCCAATACCGATCATGTTGCGCGAGCCATCGTTGAAGCCGTGCACCACCGACTTCCAGCCGTGCGACCAGGCCTCGGGCGTCGTCTGGCCCCGGAACCACTCCACCAGGGGCCGCTGCGTCAGCATGAGCACCACCAGCACCGTGACCGCCCAGAAAGCGGACAGCGCGGGCGACATCTCCTCGACCATGAGGCACCAGATCAGCGCACCTATGGGCATGATGTAGTGCAGGCCGGCTTTGACGGTGGGCCAGGTTTCCAGCGGCTTGGGGTTTTCGATGTCGATGTCGTCGGGCAGGTCCGGGCAGGACGCCGCCTGTTTGAGCGCATAAACGTACATGGCCAGCAACACCACGGCCGTGGCATAGGGCGCCGCCACACCCAGGGTGGCCTTGATGGCCTGCAGCAGGTAGTACAGGCCACAGACCACGGCGACGCTGCCGGACAGGCCCAGGCCGATGCGCATCAAGCGGGCCGACCAGGTGCGCTGCACCGCCTGCACAATGGGCAACATGCCCATCTTGAGCGCCTCGAGGTGCACGATGTAGAGCAGGCCGATGTAGGACAAGGTGGCGGGCAGGACGGCGTGTTTGACGATCTCTGAATACGAGATGCCCACGTACTCCACCATCAGGAACGCCGCAGCCCCCATCACCGGCGGCATGATCTGGCCGTTGACCGAGCTCATGGTCTCGATCGCGCCGGCCTTGACGCCACCGTAACCGGCCTTCTTCATCAGCGGGATGGTGAAAATGCCGCCCGACACCACGTTGGACACCGAGGAGCCCGAAATCATGCCGTTGAGCGCCGAGGACACCACAGCCACCTTGGCTGGGCCGCCGCGCAAGTGCCCCAGCGCCGCAAAGCTGACCTGCATCATGTAATTGCCGCCACCCGCCCGGTCCAGCAAGGCGCCGAACAGCACATACACAAAAATGGTGCCGGCCGAGACGCCCAGCGCGATGCCGTACACACCTTCGGTGGTCAGCCACATGTGCGAGATCAGCCGGTTGAGCGAAGCCCCCTTGTGCGCGAGCACGTCGGGCATCCAAGGCCCCAGCAGGCAGTAGGCCAGGAAGATCGCGGCCAGCGCGGCCATGGGCCAGCCGACCGCGCGGCGTGTCGCCTCCAGCAGCAGCACAACACCCACCAGGGACACCACCACGTCGGTGGCCGTAGGCTGCCCAGGGCGCGTGGCCAGTTGGGCATAGAACAGCATCAGGTAGGCGCCCGCAAAGGCGGCCACAAGCGCCAGGCCCCAGTCCACCAAGGGCACGCGGTCGCGCGGCGAAAAGCGGAACGCTGGCCAGGCCAGAAAGGCGAGGAACAGCGCGAAAGCAAGGTGGATGGCCCGCGCCTCGGTGTCGTTCAAGATGCCAAAGCCCAGCGCAAAAGGCAGCGGCGAGGCATACCAGAACTGGAACAGCGCCCACAACAGCGACACGGCGAAAATGAGTGCGGCCACAGCACCCGTGGGTTTGCGCCCGCCGGTGTCGTTGTCGGCCACCAGTTGCTGCAGTGCTTCAGGTGCTTTTTCGATGTCAGTGCTCATCGCTGAACTCTCAGGTTCTGGAACAAAAAAGGGCGAAGTCAACTTCGCCCTCACGGTGGATCACGCGAGCACGGCCCTTACTTGACCCAGCCTTTTTCCTTGTAGTACTTGGCAGCCCCTTCGTGCAGCGGCGCGCTCAGGCCGTCCTTGATCATGCTCTCAGGCTTGAGGTTGGCCAGTGCCGGGTGCAGTTTTTTGAACTCGTCGAAGTTCTCGAACACCGCCTTGACCACGTTGTAGACCGTGTCGGCCGGCGTCTTGGCCGACACCACCACGGTGGCCAGCACGCCATAGGTGTTGGTGGGCTGCGGGTTGTTGGGGTACAGCCCGCCCGGGATGGAAACCTTGGCGTAATAAGGCTTGTCGGCCACCAGCTTGTCCACGGCCGGTCCCGTCAGCGACACCAGTTTGGCGCCGCAGGAAGTGGTCGGGTCCTGGATGTTGGCGCTGGGGTGGCCCACGCCGTAGAAGAAGCCGTCGATCTTGCCGTCGCACAGGGCCGGGCCGTGTTCGTCGGCTTTCAGCTCGGAGGCCAGCGAGAAATCGGCCAGCTTCCAGCCCATGGCACCCAGCAATTCCTCCATCGACGAGCGGGTGCCCGAGCCAGGGTTGCCGACGTTGAAACGCTTGCCCTTGAAGTCCTCGAATTTGGTGACGTTGGCTTCCTTGCGCGCGAGCACAGTGAAAGGTTCTGGGTGAACCGCGAAGGCGGCGCGCAAATCACCCACGGCCCCGCCGTCCTTGAACTGGTTCAGGCCCTTGACGGCGTTGAACTGCACATCGGACTGGGTGAAACCAAAGTCCAGCTCGCCGGCCTTGATGGTGTTGACGTTGAAGACCGAGCCGCCGGTGGACTCCACCGAGCAGCGGATGCCGTGTTTGGCGCGGTCCTTGTTGACCAGGCGGCAGATGGCACCGCCGGCCGCGTAGTACACACCCGTGACCCCACCGGTGCCTATGGTGACGAATTTTTGCTGCGCCTGCGCAGCGCCAGTGGGAAGCAGCACGGCAACGAGGGCGGCAGACACCGTGGCAGCGGAAAACAGCTTCTTCATTCACTTCTCCTGTTGTCTGGGGCATGCAACACACCCCGGGTTGTCACACAAAATGATCGTACAGGGTTTGCCGTGCGTTGCGCATGCCCGTCAGGCACCCGTGACCGCCTGGACGGACGCGCTCAAGCGCTCCACGAGCAGGTCCACCTCGGCCTCGCTGCAAATGAAGGGAGGCGCCAGCAAGACATGGTCGCCGGCCTGGCCGTCCACCGTACCGCCCATGGGATAGATCAGCAAGCCCCGCGCCATGGCGTCTGCCTTGAGCTGAGCGTGCAGCCTGCGGGCAGGATCGAACCATTGCTTGCTGGCGCGGTCGGCCACCAGCTCCACACCCCAGAACAGGCCACGCCCCCGGATGTCGCCCACATGTGGGTGTTGCCCCAGCACAGCGCGCAGGCGCTGCTCCAGGTAGGCGCCCAGCACCTTCACGCGGTCCAACAGGCCATCGCGAGCGATCACCTGCTGCACCGCCAGCGCCGCCGCACAGGCCACGGCATGGCCCAGGTAGGTGTGGCCGTGCTGGAACAGACCGCTGCCCTGGTGGAACGCGTCCACCAGCCGGTGGTGCGCCAGCACGGCGCCAATGGGCTGGTAACCACCGCCCAGGCCTTTGGCGATGGTCAGCAGATCCGGCACCACGCCCTCGGCCTCGCAAGCGTGCAGCGTGCCGGTGCGGCCCATGCCACACATCACCTCGTCGAGGATGAGCAGGATGCCGTGGCGATCGCACAGCTCGCGCACCGCCTTGAAGTAACCCGGCACCGGCGTCAGCACGCCGGCCGTGGCCCCACCCACGGTTTCGGCCACGAAGGCGATCACGTTCTCGCCGCCCAGCTGGTCTATGGCCTGAGACAGCTCCGACACCAGACGCTGGCCGTATTGCTCGGGTGTTTCCGTCGGCCGCTGGTCGCGGTAGGGGTAACACGGCGCCACGTGCATCACGTCGATCAGCAAGGGTTTGAATTGCGCGCGCCGCCACGCGTTGCCGCCCACCGCCAGCGCGCCCAGCGTGTTCCCGTGGTAACTCTGGCGCCGCGCAATGAAGTGCTGGCGCTGGGGCTGACCGATCTCGACGAAATACTGGCGCGCCATCTTGAGTGCCGCCTCCACCGCCTCCGACCCGCCGCTCACAAAGTACGCGTGGCTCATGCCCTCGGGCGCTGTGGCGATCAGCTGGTCGGCCAGCTGTTCGGCCACCTCGGTGCTGAAAAAGCTGGTGTGGGCATAGGCCAGGCGGTCGATCTGCGCGTGCATGGCGGCCAGCACATCGGGGTGCGCGTGGCCCAGGCAAGAGACGGCCGCACCGCCCGAACCGTCGAGGTAGCGTTTTCTGTCCGCACCAATCAGCCAGGCCCCCTCCCCGCCCACCGCCAGCGGCAGGCCGCTGCGCAACTGGCGGTGCAGGATGTGGGTGGTGCCCTGTGAGACAACCGTCATGCTCATGAGAAGCTTTCTTTCTTGGGGCGTTTTTCCCAATAGGCCTTGTGGGCGTGCTGGCGCGCCTGTACCGCAGCCAGGCGGCGCACCACTGGCTCGCCGCCACGTGCCGCCACGGCGGCCACCAGGGTTTCGGCCAGGGCTTGCGCACCGGCCATGGAATGGAAAAAGGATGGCGAGGCGGCGTCGAACAACAGCGTGTGCCGCGCCAGCCGCGCCAGGGGCGACAGCGGACTGTCGGTGAGAGCGATGACGGCCACGCCCGCGCCATGGGCGATCTGGGCGCCCTCCACGGTCTGCCGCGTGTAGGGCGCCTGGCTGACCACCACCAGCACATCCATGGGCGTGAGCTGCGCGATCTGGTCCACCAGTGCACCGCCCGCATCTCCCGCCAATTGCGTGCCGGGACGCAGCCAGTCGCAGGCATAACGCAGGTGATGGGCAATGCCAAAACTCGCCCGCAAACCCAGGAAACACAACTGCCGCGCCGAGAGCATCAGATCGGCGGCGGCGTTCACCACCTCGACCGGATTGCGTGACGCGGTGGACGCCACGTTGCGCAACTGCGCCTGGGTCAGGGGCCTCGGCGCATCGGTGGCGGCCAACGCCTCGGCGCCGACTCCCCGTGTCAGCGCCTCCAGCACCGGGCGGCGTATGGCCTCGAAATCGCTCAAGCCCAATGCGTGGGACAGGCGCGACAGGGTGGCCGGCGCCACACCCGCCGCGCGCGCCGACGCCCGCAAGGACTGCAGCCCCAACTCGGCCGGGTGCTCACGCACCCAGCGCGCGGCGCGCTGCAACTCCGGGCTCAGTGCCTCGAAGTGCTGATCGATCAATTGGGTGAGTGCGCGATAGGGCATGGCATTTGGAACAATTATTTCTCATTCTCAATAAAGAAACAAGTGTTTCATTTCCACTAGACGCCCTCTACCGGCTCTGACATTTTTCCAAGATTTTCGCGCTGCGCTGCGCTACAGTGCCGCCATATCAACACCTTCGGGAGCGTTTCATGGGTCAGATCATCGGTACCTTGTTCGTCGGTCTCATCGTCGGCTGGATCGCGCGTTTTCTGCTGCCGGGCAAGCAAAGCATCGGCCTCATCATGACCTCGCTGTTGGGCGTGGCGGGCTCGTTCGCCGCGTCCTACGCAGGGCAGTTCATGGGCTGGTACGCGCCCGGGGCGGCGGCCGGGTGGATCGCCTCCATCGTCGGCGCCATCGTCCTGCTGTTCATCTACACCCGAGTGGCCGGCAGCGGCGAATGAGGGCCTGAAGCCTCATGCCCAGCACCTTGCAGATGGCGGCCGGTGACCCCACCCTGCTGGCCGTGGTGCGCCAGTGCCGGCAACTGCTGCACCGGCGCGCCTTGGTGGCTGGCGTGGCCAGCGCGGTGCCGGTGCCCGGCCTCGACTGGGCGGTGGACGCCGCCCTGCTCTCGCGCCTGATTCCTGCCATCAATGCCAGCTTCGGGCTCACGCCCGAGCAGCTGGACCGGCTGGATCCCGGCAAGCGCGAAAAAGTGCAGAAGGCCGTGGCCCAGGTGGGCACGGTGCTGGTGGGCAAGTTCATCACCCAGGACCTGGTGCTGCGAGCGGCCAAGCTGGTGGGTGTGCGCCTGACGGCCAAACAGGCCGCTCGTTATGTGCCGCTGGCGGGCCAGGCGGTATCGGCGCTGATCGGCTACAGCGCCATCCGCTACCTGGGCGAGCAGCACATCAAGGACTGCCTGACCGTCGTCAAGTCGGCGGGTCTGGCGCTGCCCGCGCCAGACGCCGACCCGGACCTCAGGCCGCTGCCCCGTCGGGCCGCTTGACGCGGAACCAGGCCGCGTACATCGCCGGCAAGGCCAGCAAGGTCAGCACCGTGGCCACGATCAGCCCCCCCATGATGGCCACCGCCATCGGCCCCCAGAACACGCTGCGCGACAGCGGAATCATGGCCAGCACGGCGGCGGCGGCCGTCAGCACGATAGGACGCAGACGGCGCACCGCCGCTTCCACGATGGCAGTCCAGGTGGGCACGCCGGCGGCGCGGTCCTGCTCGATCTGGTCGATGAGAATGACCGAGTTGCGCATGATCATGCCCATCAGCGCGATCACGCCCAGCAAGGCCACGAAGCCAAAGGGCCGCCCCAGCAACAGCAAGGCGCCGGCCACACCGGCCAGGCCCAGCGGCCCGGTCAGAAACACCAGCATGGCGCGGCTGAAGCTGTGCAGTTGCAGCATCAGCAGGGTGAAGATGATGAACAGCATCAGCGGCATGCCGGCGGCGATGGAACTTGACCCCTTGCTGCTTTCTGCCACCGCGCCCGCCACTTCGATGTGATAGCCGGCGGGCCATTGGGCCTCCAGCTTGCGCAAAGCCGGCAACAGTGCTTCGGTCACGGTCGCGCCCTGCACGCCTTCGACCGCATCACTCTGCACCGTGATGGCGTAGCTGCGGTTTTCGCGCCACATCACGCCGGGCTCCCAGGCAAAGCTGGCCTTTGCAATCTGGGTCAGCGGAATGCTCTTGCCGCTGGCCGTGGGCAGGTAGGCGTTGGCCAGATCGGTGATGGCGTCGCGCTCGTCCAGCGGCTGGCGCAACACGATGTCGATCAGCTTGTCACCGTCGCGGTACTGCCCGACGGTGGTGCCGGTGAGTATGGTGCGCGAGGCCTGCGCGATGGACTGGCTGCTCACGCCCAGCGCGCGCGCCTTGGCTTGATCGACCTCCAGGCGCATGACCTTGACGGCTTCGTTCCAGTTGTCGTTGACGCCGCGCGTGAGCGGGCTGGCCATCATGGCGGCCTTCACCTCGTCGGCCAGGCCACGCAACACCTGGGGCTCGGCGCCCATGACGCGGAACTGCACCGGATAAGGCACCGGTGGCCCGTTGGGCAGCAGCTTGACACGCCCGCGCGCTTCGGGGAACTCGTGCGCCAGCAGCGCCGGCAGCTCCTTGCGCAAGCGCTCGCGGCTGGCCAGGCCGTCCGTCATCAAGATCATCTGCGTGACGTTGGTCTGCGGAAAGATCTGGTCCAGCGGCAAATAGAAGCGCGGCACGCCCGAGCCCACCCAGGTGCTGACCGCCGTCACGCCAGCGAGTTGGGCGAAGCGCGCCTCGGCGCGGCGCGCCACCTCGTCGGTGGCACGCACCGGGCTGCCCTCGGGCAGCCACAGATCCACCAGAATTTCTGGTCGGCTCGAATCGGGGAAGAACTGCTGCTGCACCTTGCCCATGCCGGCGATCCCCAGGGCGAAGGTCAGCAGGGTCGCACCGATGGTGATCCAGCGGTGCTGCACGCACCAGTCCACCATGGCCCGGAAACGCACGTAGAAGGGGCCATCGAACACCTCGTCATGGGCCACCTGGCCGACCTTGACCTTGAGCAGCACCACGCCCAGGTAGGGCACAAAGACCACCGCCACGATCCACGACAACACCAGCGCCACAACGGTGACGCCGAAGATGGCGAAGGTGTATTCGCCCACGGTGGACTTGGCGATGCCAATGGGCAGGAAGCCGGCCGCCGTGATCAGCGTGCCGGTCAACATGGGCATGGCCGTGGCGTCCCAGGTGAAGGTGGCGGCGCGGAACATGCTGTAACCCTCTTCCAGCTTGCGCACCATCATCTCCACCGCAATGATGGCGTCATCCACCAGCAGGCCCAGCGCGATGATGAGCGAGCCCAGCGAGATCTTGTGCAGGCCTATGCCCCAGTACTGCATGACCAGAAAGGTCATGGCCAGCACCAGCGGGATGGTGACGAACACCACCAGGCCGGGCCGCACGTCCAGCGTGAAGGCCTTGAGGCCTCGCCCGCCGGGGCGCCGGTGCAGGCCCAGGCTGAGCAGGCTCACGCCCAGCACGATGACCACGGCTTCGATGAGCACGCGAACGAACTCGTTGACCGAGGTCGCCACCGCCTTGGGCTGGTCCTGCAACTGCACCAGCTGCATCCCGGCGGGCAGCGTCTTCTCGAAGTCGCCAGCGGCCGCGCGCAGCGCCTTGCCCAGCGCGATGATGTCGCCGCCGGCGGCCATGGAGATGCCCAGTGCAATGCTGTCCTTGCCACCATGGCGCACCAACGTGGTCGGCGGATCGACCAGCCCCAGGCGCACATCGGCGATGTCACCCAGGCGCAGCTGCGCGCCGCTGGCCGCGCGTATGGGCATGGCGCGCAGCTCGTCCACCGAGTGGAAGGCGCCGGCCACGCGCACCTGCACCACGTCCAGCGGCGTCTGCACTGTGCCGGCCGGCGCCACCGCGTTCTGCTGGCCCAGCTGGGCCAGCACGGCGTTCATGTCCAGGCCCAGCACGGCCAGGCGCTTGTGCGAGATTTCGACGAACAGCTTTTCGTCCTGCACGCCAAACAGCTCGACCTTGGCCACGTCCTTGACGTCCAGCAGCTTCTGGCGCGCCTGATCGGCAAAGCGCTTGAGCTCCACCGGCGTGTAGCCCTCGCCCTGCAAGGCGTAGATCACGCCGTACACGTCGCCGAACTCATCGTTGAAGAAGGGCCCGACCACGCCCTGGGGCAGGCTGGCCGTCATGTCGCCGATTTTCTTGCGCACGGTGTACCAGGTGCCTTGCACGGCCCCGGGCGGCGAGGAGTCGGCGATCTGGAAGATGATCAGTGTCTCACCCGGCTTGGAGTAGCTGCGCACGATGTCGGCATAGGGCACCTCCTGCAGGGTTTTCTCGATCTTGTCGGTCACCTGGTCGGCCACCTGCTGCGCAGTGGCGCCCGGCCAGTAGGCCCGCACCACCATGGCGCGGAAGGTGAACGGCGGGTCTTCGTCCTGTCCCAGCTGAAAGTAGGCCGCAAAGCCCAGCAGCATCAGCACCACCATCAGGTAGCGCGTGAGCGGCTGGTGGTTCAGCGCCCATTCGGACAGGTTGAAGCGGCGGCGCGCAGCGGGCGGTGCCGCCTGGTCGGAGATCTGGCTCATGCCGTCCTCACTTCGCGTTCGGTGTCATCACCGGGTGGGCCGAATAGCGCAACACCTTCTGGCCTTCGGTCAGCACGTGTACGCCAGCCACCACCACCTGTTCGCCTCCCTTGAGGCCGCCGGCAATGACGGCTTCGTTGCCGTCGGCACCAGCCACCTGCACCGGCTGCGACTTGACCGTGCCGCTGGCCTCGTCCCACAACCACACCGCCGAGCCCGCGCCGGCCTGGCGCAAGGCGCTGGTGGGCAGCTTGATGGCCTGGGCTGGGCTGCCGGCTGGCGCACCCGTGACCGCGTACGCCGTGGCACCCAGTGGCGCATTCGCCTGGACCGGCAGTCCCACCTTGACCTGGTAAGTGCGGGTGGCCGCATCGGCACTGGCGGCCACCTCGCGCACCTGGCCCGCCACCGGCTGGCCTCCGGCCCACAGGCGCACCTGCACCGGCTGGCCTTGTTTGAAGCCGGCCACGCGGTCCTCGGGCACGGCAAACACCACGTCGCGGGGGCCGTCGTGGGCCAGGCGCAGCACTGCCGTGCCAGCGCTGAGCACCTGGCCTGGCTCGGCCTCCACCGCCACCACCACACCGGCCACTTCGGCGCGCAGCGTGGTGTAGGCCGTCTGGTTGCCTTGCAGCGCGACCTGGGCCTTGGCCTGTGCAAGGCTGGCATCTGCAGCGCGCAATGTGGCCTCGCGCCGCTCGATCTCGGCGCCGCTGATGAAACCCTGGTTTTTCAGTTCGACATAACGTTTGAGGTCGGCGGCGGCCAGGTCACGCTGGGTCTGAGCGGCCTGCTGCGCAGCGGTGGCGGCCTGCACGCCCAAGGCGTAGTCCTGCGCGTCCAGGCGCGCCATCAGCTGCCCCGGCTTGACAGCCTGCCCCACCTGGGCCGGACGCTCGATCAGCTTGCCCGCCACGCGAAAGCCCAGACGTGTTTCGGTACGAGCGCGCACTTCGCCCGCGTACTCGTTGCCTGCGCCCAGTGCACCGGCACGCACCGTCATCAGCTTGACCGCACGCATGGGCTCTTCGGCGGCGGGCGGTGGGCTGCAAGCAGACAGGGTCAGCAAGAGCAAGGGCCAGGGGGCCCAGCGCGTCAGCGCCGTCAGAAAGTCGGATTTCATAATTAATGACTGACTGGTTAGTAATTAGTCGCGACTGTAGAGGCTGGTTCACACAATGTCAATCCGCGAAAAATGCTTGGCGGACGCCTGCGCCTCGGGCGTTGCGGGCGCGACACAGACGACAATCCCAGCCCATGCCCAACACCGCACCCGTGACCGGCCTGGGGCAGGCCGGCACACAACACTACGAGAATTTTCCGGTGGCCTCGTGGCTGTGCCCGCCGGCCTTGCGACCCGCCATTCTCGCCATCTACCAGTTTGCCCGATGCGCTGACGACATCGCCGACGAAGGCGACGCGTCGGCTGAGCAACGGCTGCAAGACCTGGGACAGTACCGCCATGCGCTGAACGCGTGCCAGGACCCGAAGACCCCGCCCGACCCGCGCTGGGACGCGGTGTTTGCACCCCTCGCAAAAATGATTGCGCAACACCAGTTGCCGGTGCCCCTGCTGCACGACCTGATCAGCGCCTTTGAACAGGATGTGCGCTACACCGCCGAGGGCCGGCGCTACGGCGATCACGCCGAACTGCTGGACTACTGCCGGCGCTCCGCCAACCCGGTGGGTCGGCTGTTGTTGCACCTGTACGGTGTGAACGACCGCCTGTCGCTGGAGCGCAGCGACCAGATCTGCAGCGCCTTGCAGCTCATCAACTTCTGGCAGGACCTCAGTGTGGACCTGCCGCGCCGGCGCCACTACCTGCCCGGCGACCTGCTGCTGGCCCACGGCGTAGACCCTGCGCGCTTAACGCCCGACCTGCGCAGCGATGCCGCCGCCGAGGCGCTGGTGGCCAGCCTGTGCCAGCAGGCGCGCACGCTGATGCTGGCCGGTGCGCCCCTGGCCTTGCAACTGCCCGGCCGCGCAGGCTGGGAATTGCGCCTGGTGGTGCAAGGTGGCCTGATCATTCTCGACCGCACTGCGGCACTGCAACACCGAACCTGGCACACCCGCCCGCGCCTGCGCGCCTGGGACCTGCCCCGTCTGCTGTGGCGCGCCAGCCGCATGAGGGTCAACTGAAAAGCCACATGATCCGCATGGAACTCTCGTCGGACTGATGCGCTCATAGGGGCACGTGCCGCAGGGTGCGGCGCGTGTTAACCACACCGATCGAAACACCACACACACCCGCAGATGGCGGGCGTATGATGAATCTAC
This sequence comes from uncultured Hydrogenophaga sp., assembly GCA_964442375.1. Classification (GTDB taxonomy): domain Bacteria; phylum Pseudomonadota; class Gammaproteobacteria; order Burkholderiales; family Burkholderiaceae_C; genus Hydrogenophaga. Next base: position 13,068 of record CAYUAH010000073.1, read on the forward strand.
AGTGTTGTCGACCGTGAGCCGTGGGACTGTTCAAAGGGAGATTCGCATGAACATCTTTGACCACTACAGCAACCGCTACGAGCGGACCCGCGAGGAAGAGTATTCCTTGCAGGAGTACCTGGACCTGTGCAAACAGGACCGCCTGGCCTACGCCAGCGCCGCCGAGCGCATGCTTGAAGCCATCGGTGAGCCCGAGCTCATCGACACGCGGCACGAGCCGCGCCTTTCGCGCATCTTCGCCAACAAGGTGGTGAAGATCTACCCCGCCTTTCGCGATTTCTACGGCGCCGAGGAGGCCATCGAGCAGGTGGTGTCCTACTTCCGCCATGCGGCCCAAGGCCTGGAAGAGCGCAAACAAATCCTCTATTTGCTGGGCCCGGTGGGCGGTGGCAAATCGTCCATCGCCGAGAAGCTCAAGGCCCTGATGGAGAAGGTGCCCTTCTATTGCCTCAAGGGCTCGCCCGTGAACGAGTCGCCGCTGGGCCTGTTCAACGAGGCCGAGGACGGCACCATCCTCGAAGAGGACTACGGCATCGCCCGGCGCTACCTGCGCGGCATACCCAGCCCCTGGGCCGTCAAGCGCCTGCAGGAATTCAACGGCGACATCAACCGTTTCCGCGTCGTCAAGCGCTACCCCTCGGTGCTCAAGCAGATCGCCATCGCCAAGACCGAACCGGGCGACGAGAACAACCAGGACATCTCCTCGCTGGTGGGCAAGGTGGACATACGCAAGCTCGAAGACTTTGCGCAGGACGACACCGACGCCTACAGCTACTCCGGTGGCCTGTGCCTGGCCAACCAGGGCCTGCTGGAGTTCGTGGAAATGTTCAAGGCCCCCATCAAGGTGCTGCACCCGCTGCTGACCGCCACGCAGGAAAGCAACT
>CAYUAH010000074.1:0-13833 GCA_964442375.1 uncultured Hydrogenophaga sp.
TCCAACGTGAAGAACGAGCAGTTCCTCGAACTCTTCCGCAAGAACCGCCGCGATGTGGCCGTCTCCAAAGAGCTCACCGGCCTGGAGGAGATGTGGGGCAGCAAGTCGCGCGCCAACTACGAACGCGCGCGCGCCCTGGCCGACCAGGCGATTGCGCTCTTGAAGTGAGCCCCCGGCCGGGGCGGCGCGCGCTCGCCCTGGCCATCCTTTGAATCCACCAGGACATCCCATGTCTGCTGCCCTTGCGCCGGCCCAGCCGGCGGCACGCCCACGCACGCCCCGCTCGCTCAGCGGCTTTGGCCCCTGGCTGGCCTTCGGGCTGGTGCTGGCCTTTTTGCTGGTGTTCCTGCTGGTGCCCATAGGCACCGTGGTCTACACCGCCTTCGTCAACGAAACCGGCGCGCTGACGCTGGGCCACTTCGGCACCTTCTTCAGCACCTCGGTGTTCCGCGAGTCCTTCTTCAACAGCCTCATCGTGGCCCTGGCCAGCGTGTTGTTTGCCTCGCTGATCGCCATCCCCCTGGCCTACCTCACGGTGCGATTCGAGTTCCGTGGCTCGCTGCTGATCCAGACGCTGGGCGTGCTGCCGCTGATCATGCCGCCCTTCGTGGGCGCGGTGGCCCTGCAGCTCATCTTCGGGCGCAACGGCTCGGTCAACCTGCTGCTCAATGAGCACTTCGGCTTCACCATCCCCATCATGGACGGGCTGGTGGGCGTGACCTTTGTCGAGAGCATCCACTACTTCCCCTTCATCCTGCTCAACCTGGTGGCGGCCATGCGCAACATCGACGGCGCCATGGAAGAGTCGGCCCTCAACCTCGGCGCCAAGGGCTGGAGCCTGTTCCGCCGCGTGATTTTTCCGCTCGCCATGCCGGGCTTTCTGGCCGGCGCGGCGCTGGTGTTCGTCAAGGTGTTTGACGACCTCGGCACCCCGCTGGTGATGGGCGTGACCAACATGCTGGCACCCCAGGCCTACCTGCGCATCACCTCGGTGGGCATCGACGACCCGCTGGGCTACGTCATCAGCGTCATCATGATCGCCTTCTCCATCCTGGCGCTGTGGATGGCCGCGCGGGTGATGAAGGGCAAGGACTACGCCACGCTGCAAAAAGGCGGCAACTCGCTGCAGAAACGCCGACTGAGCCCCTGGGAATCGGTGCTGGCCTACGGCTGGATCGTGCTCATCCTGCTGGTCACGCTGGCGCCGCACATCGGCATCCTGCTGATGTCCTTCTCCAAGGTGTGGAGTTTCTCGGTGCTGCCCGACGCCTACACGCTGGAGCACTACGCCACCATCTTCAACGACTCCAGCCGCATGATTGGCAACACGCTGCTCTACTGCCTCACGGCGGCCGGGCTGGACGTGGTCATAGGCACGGCCATCGCCTACCTCATCCTGCGCACCCAGCTGCCGGCGCGCCAGTGGCTGGACTACCTCGCTTCGGCCGCGCTGGCCATTCCCGGCCTGGTGCTGGCCATCGGCTACCTGCGGCTGTTCAAGGGCGTCAACGTGCCCTTCACCGACACGCCCATCGTCACCACCTGGGTGCTCATCATGCTGGCCTACGCAGTGCGTCGCCTGCCGTATGCGCTGCGCTCCTGCATGGCCGCGCTGCAGCAGGTGCACATCTCGCTGGAAGAGGCCGCACAAAGCGTGGGCGCCTCGCGCGCCAGCACCATACGGCGGGTGATGGTGCCGCTGATGATGGGCGGCATCCTGGCCGGCTTCGTCACCAGCTTCATCACGGCGGCGGTGGAGCTGTCGGCCACCATCCTGCTCACCTCCGCCCAGAGCCAGGCGCCCATGAGCTACGGCATCTACCTCTACATGCAAAGCATCTCGGGCCGTGGCCCGGGCGCCGCCCTGGGCGTGCTGGCGGTGGTGGTGGTGGGCCTGGGCACCTACTTCTCACACCGCTTCGTCGAACAATCGCGCGCCACCGTGCAGGCGCAACCCGCATCCCACTGAGCCCCACACACAGGTGCCCTCATGTCTCTGAACAAAGTCTCCCTCGAAGCCCGGCACATCAGCCTGAGCTATGGCAGCACCGAGGTGCTGCGCGACATCAACCTCAAGATCGAACCCGGTGAGTTTTTCGCCTTGCTCGGGCCGTCCGGCTCGGGCAAGTCCACGCTGCTGCGCCTGATCGCCGGCTTCAACCAGCACCAGCGCGGCGAGCTGCTGGTGGACGGCAAGGACATCACCGGCACGCCGCCGCACCAGCGCAACGTGGGCATGGTGTTCCAGAACTACGCGCTGTGGCCCCACATGACCGTGTGGGACAACGTGGCCTTTGGCCTGGTGGAGCGGCGCGAGAGCCGCGATGCCATCCAGCGCAAGGTGGGCGCCGCGCTGGAGCTGGTGGGCCTGCAGGACTACGGCCAGCGCCGCCCGGCCCAGCTCTCGGGCGGGCAGCAACAGCGGGTGGCGCTGGCGCGCACCATCGTCATCGAGCCCAAGCTGCTGCTGCTGGACGAACCGCTCTCCAACCTCGACAAACAGCTGCGCGTGCAAATGCGCGAAGAGCTGAAGAACCTGCAGCGCAAGCTGGGGCTGACCACCATCTTCGTGACCCACGACCAGGAAGAGGCCATGACCACCGCCGACCGCATGGCGGTGCTGGACAAAGGCATACTGCAGCAGGTGGGCTCGGCCGCCGGTCTGTACGACTTTCCGTGCAACCGCTTCGTGGCCGGGTTCGTGGGCACCGCCAACCTCATCGCCGGCGAGGTGGTGTCCACCGCCGGCGATGCCCTGGCCTTCCGTGCCAGCGGCCTGGGTGAGCTGCGTTTTCCGCGTGGCGAGCACACGCCGCTCAACGGGTCGGTGGCCATGGTGTTCCGCCCGCACCAGGTGCACATCTGCGTGGGCGACGAGCAGGTGGACGCCTCGCGTGTGTGGGTGAACGGCCTGGTGGAAAGTGCCGAGTTTCTGGGCGAGTTTTCGCGCTACCGTGTGCGCGTGGGCGAGGTGGCCATGGTGGCGGACCAGGCACACTACGCGGGCCTGTCCATGTTCGCACCAGGCGCGCAGGTGCGCCTGGGCATCGACCCCACACAGGTGCGTTTCCTCGACCGCTGACCACCCCACCGATCCGTCCCGACCCACCCCGCATGGAGATCTACCAGCTCAAGGCCTTTGTCACCGCCGCCCGGCTGGGCAACCTCACCCGAACGGCCGAGGTGCTGCACCTCACCCAGCCGGCCATCACCGCGCAGATCAAGGCGCTGGAGGAGGAGCTGGGAGTGGCCTTGTTCGACCGCCGCCCCGGCCGCATCAGCCTGACCAAGGCGGGCGAAGCCTTGCTGGGCGAGGCCGACCAGGTGCTGTTGGCCACCGCCCAGTTGCAGGGCAAGGCGCGCGAGTTGCAGGGTGAGGTGAGCGGCCACCTGAACCTGGGCACGGTGGGCGACCCCGAGGCCTTGCGCCTGGGCGCCCTGGTGGCCGCGCTGGTGACAACGCTGCCCCTGCTCGACATCAAGACCAAAAACGGCAACGCCGAGGAACTGCGCGAGCTGGTGGCCGCCGGCGCGCTGCAGGGCAGCTTCTACATCGGCCCCAACATCCCACGCGAGGTGGGCGGCCTGGCCCTGCAGACGCTGCGTTTCCGGATTGTTGCCCCCGTGGCGCAGGAAGCCGCGCTGCGCCTGGCCGGTTGGCACCAGATCGCGGCCTTGCCCTGGATCGTGGCGCCACCCCAGCACCACGTCCACACCCTCCTGCGCGACCTGTTTGCGCGCCAGGGTGTGTTGCCCAATGTGGCGCTGGAGTCGGACGAGGCCGCCGCGCCACTGAGCCTGATCCGCTCGGGCGTGGGCCTGGCCCTGATGCGCGAGGACGTTGCCGTGCCCGCCAGCGAACGCGGCGAACTGCTGATCTGGCCGCACGCGCGTGTGGCCGCCCTGCTGAGTTTCATCTACCCCAAAAGCGCCGAGCACGACCCCGCACTGGTGGCCACACTGTCGGTGTTGCGCCAGGTGTGGGGCCTGCCTGCCTGAGCCTGGGTTTCGCGCTCAGGCCGCCTGAAGTTCCAGCAGGGCCGACAGGTCGGCTATGAGGCGGTCGGGCTGGCTGGCGGCGATGGGTTCACCCATGTTGTAGCCATACGGCAGGGCCCAGACCGGCACGCCCGCGTTGCGCGCGGTGGCCACGTCGATGGACGAATCGCCCACAAACAGCGCCGTGGCTGGTGTGGCGCCAAAGCGGGTCAGGCAGTCGTGGATGCCGGCTGGGTCGGGTTTCTTCTTGGGCAGGGTGTCACCGCTGATCACATGGTCCAGCAAAGCGGGCAGGCCGTGCGCCTGCAGGATGCTGCGGGTGTGGCGGCCTTCCTTGTTGGTCACCACCGCCAGCTTGATGCCGCGCTGGCGCAGGGCGGTCAGCACCTCACGCGCGTGGGGGTAGAGCACGCTGCGCGTGCCACAGCGCTTTTCGTAGAAGGGGTCGAACGCGGCCATGACGTCGGCGAACTCAGCCGAGGCACGCACCGCCTCCACCGGCCGGCCGTCGACCTTGGCCAGGGCCTGCACCATCAGCTCGCGCGTGCCGTGGCCAATCCAGCGCTCCACCTGTGCCTCGGGCACCGCCGGGCGTTGGAACGCCTGCAAGGTGTCGTTGACGGCATCGCTGATTTCGCCGGCGGTTTGCACCAGGGTGCCATCGAGGTCGAACATCACCAGTGGGCAGAAAGACATGACAAGGCGCCGCCGCAGCGGAAAGTGGAACAGCCTCCAGCATAGCGGCGAACCGCGCGTGTCAGCCCAGGCTGCGCAACCAGGCCGAGCACTCCGGTGCCGCCTGCACCGGCCAGCTCACCACGATGCGGGTGTCGCCCCGCTGCACCTCGACTCGGATGTCCTGGCAGGCACCGAACAGGCGGGCCCAGAAGCCGGGCGTGGGCACCTGCGTGGCACCTGGGGGCACGGCCAGCGGTGCCGCAGGCGCAGCCGCCACCGGCACAGCGGCCGTGGCCTGGGTGACGGCGGGCGCCGCCGGCACCGCAGGCGCCTGCACAGGTGCGGCGGCAGCGGCCACCGCAGCCACCTCGCCACCCGCCAGGCGTGTGGCGGCGTTCACGCCAAACTCGTCCCACAGCCGGTCGGCCTTGGTCTTCATGACGCCCAGGCCGAAGGTGCCCATGCGGCCCAGCACATCGACCTTGACCTTCATGCGCAGCTCGGTGCCGCCGCCCTCGCGCTCGGCCAGCCACATCTCGCTGACCTGCTTGAGCGAGCTGGCCACCGAGGTGTCCTCGCCCGTGCCTTCGGCGCGCAGGTAACGCGGCTCGTCGCGTTCGACGATGCGGGTCTTGAGCTTGAAGCGCGCGCTGATGAAGGAAATCTTCACCTTCATCACGGCCACGTACTCGCTGTCGCTGATGACCTCGATGGATTCCATGCCGGGCACACAGGCGCCCATGGCGTTGGGGTCGAGCAGCAGGGCCCAGACGCGCGCGGGTGGCGCGTCCAGGAACAGGGTTTTTTCAATTTCCATGCATCTTCTCCGAAGCGTCGAGAACGGACTCGACGATCTGCGTGTAACCGGTGCAGCGGCACAGGTTGCCGTTGAGCCCGTGGCGAACCTCGTCCGCTGTGGGCCGGGGGGTGTCTTTGAGCATCGAGCAGGTGGCCATGACCATGCCCGGCGTGCAGTAACCGCACTGCAGACCGCCACATTGCATGAAGCTGGCCTGCACCGGGTGCAAGGCGTCACCTTGCGAGAGGCCTTCGATGGTGGTGATGGCCTTGCCCCTGGCCTGCACGGCCAGGCTCAGGCAGGACTTGACCACCTTGCCGTCCACCAGCACCGAGCAGGCACCGCAGATGCCGGTTTCGCAACCGCGTTTGGTGCCCGCGAGCGCCAGGTCGTCGCGAAGAAAATCGCTCAACAACCGGCGCGCGGGCACGGTCGCTTCAATGGCTTCGCCGTTGACGGTGAGGGATACCGTGTGTTGGCTCATCGCTTACTCCTGAGGCAGGCCAAACAGTTGGGCAAGGCTGCGGCGTGCGACCACGCCCACGATGTGGCGGCGGTAGTCGGCGCTGCCGCGCGCGTCGTCCACCGGCGTGATGTCGGCCGCCACGATGGCAGCGGCCTCGGCGATCCGATCGGAGGTGATGGTCTGGCCGGTCAGGCAGGCCTCGGCACGGGCCACGCGCGTGGGAATGGGGGTGGAGGCACCGACCGCGATGCGCAGCTCGGTGCACACGCTGCCCTGCCGGCGTGCGAGCAGCGCCACGCTGGCCAGCGGCCGGTGCTCGGCCGCCGTGCGCAGGTGGCGGGTGTAGAGGCCGGTGGCGTCGGCGGCCAGCGGTGGCACGCGGACCTCGGTCAGCAACTCGTCGGGTTCCAGCGCGGTGGTGTAGTAGTCCACCAGAAAGTCGGCCAGCGGCAACACGCGCTCGCCTGCGGTGCCAGTCAGCACCACCTGGGCGTCGAGCGCCAGCAGGCAGCCCGGCGGGTCGGTGGCGGGGTCGGCGTAGCAGAGGTTGCCGCCGAGGGTGCCCTGGTGGCGCACCTGCGGGTTGGCCACACGCGAGGCCATGCTGGCGAGCATGGGCCACTGCGCGCGGACGAGCGGTGAGGCCGCCACGTCGGCGTGGGTGCACAGCGCACCGATGCGCAGCCAGCCCTTGCCGTCGGCGGTGATGTCGCGCAGCGGCTGCAGGTGCCCCACCGAGACGAGGTGGCTGGGCGTGAGCATGCGCTGGCGCATGGCCAACATGAGCGCTGTGCCACCGGCAATCACACGGCAGTCTTCGCCCAGATCGGCCACCATGCGGCTGGCCTCGGCCACGCTGGCGGGTTCGAGGAAGTCAAAGTCAAGCATGGTGGCTCTCCAGGCCTTGGGCGCGCAGCGCGGCCAACACCTTTTCGGGTGTGATGGGCAGGTCGGTGATGCGCACGCCCACGGCGTCGAACACCGCATTGGCAATGGCCGGCGCGCCCGGCAGGATGGCGGTTTCGCTCGCCCCCTTGGCACCCAGCGGGCCGTTGGGGTCATTGGATTCCACCAGCCCGCCGCGCAGCAGCGGGATGGCGTCGGCGGTCGGCATGTTGTAGTCGGCAAAGTTGCCGTTGGCGATGCGCCCGCCTTCCACCTGCAGCTGTTCGTACAGCGCCCAGCCGAAGGCTTGCGCCGTGGCGCCGTTGCTCTGGCCGTGGATGGCCAGGGGGTTGAATGCCTTGCCGCAGTCATCGGACACAAAGCTGTCCACCACGCTGACCTGGCCGGTCTCGGTGTCCACCTCCACCTCCACCACCTGGGCGGCGAATGAGTAGGCGGCAGCGATGTTGCCCATCAGCGTGTCGGGGTCGAACATCTGGGTCTGCGGGTCCCAGCTGCCGCTGACCTGCAAGCCCTCACCGCCGTGGCGCCAGATGTGTTGGCGCACCACCTCGCCCAGCGGCTTGGCGCGTGCCGGTTCGCCCATCACGCGCACCTGACCGTCGGCGATTTCGAGTTGCTGGGCGTCACAGCCGATCAGGCCGGCGGCCACCTCGAACAGCTGTGCCTTGGCCTTGCGCGCCGCCACCAGTGCCGCGTTGCCGCCGGACATGGTGACACGCGAGGCCAGCGTGCCGATGGCAAATGGCGAGTTGTCGGTGTCGGGCGGCGCCACGTGCACGTGGGCCAGCGGGATGTTCAGCTCGTGCGCCACCACCTGGGCCAACATGGTGGCTGCGCCCTGGCCCATGTCGCATTCACCGCTGAGCACCACGGCACGGCCGTCTTCGTTGAGACGCAGCACCACGGTGGAGCCGTCCCAGTTGCCCATGGTGCGGTTGCCGCTGACGTGCATGGCGGCGGCCACGCCCACGCCACGGCGCTTGACGCCGCTCTGGCCGGCGGCGCTGCGGGCGCGCCTGGAGTGCCAGTCCATGGCCTCGGTGCATTGGTCCAGGCATTCACGCAGGCCGGTGCTGCCGATCTTCCAGCCGTGCACCGAGGTGTCGCCAGCCTGCACCGCGTTGAGTTTGTGCACAGCCACCGGGTCCAGCCCCAGCGCGCGCGCCATGGTGTCGATGTGGCTGTTCAGCGCGAACAGCATCTGCGTGCCACCGAAGCCCCGGAAGGCGCCGTGCGGCGGTGTGTGGGTGTAGACCAGGGTGGCGTGTGAACGCACGTGCTGCAGGCGGTGCATGTTGTCGCTGCGCATGGCGCTCACGTGCATCACCTCGGGCGCCAGGCCCGCATAGGCGCCGCACTCGGCCACGATGCGAACGTCCTTGGCGACGATGCGGCCGTCGCGTTTCATGCCGAGCTTCAAGGTGATGCGCTCGGGCACGCTGCTGGGCGTGGCCAGAAAATCCTCCAGCCGGTTGTTCACCAGCCGCACCGGCTTGCCGGTCTTGAGCGCAAGCAGGCCACACACGAGCTGGTTGTCGTCTTCGACGATCTTGCCGCCGAAGCCGCCACCGGTCATGGCCTGCATCACCCGCACGCGCGACACCGGCAGACCCAGCACGGTGGCGATGCGGCCACGTGCCAGGAACACCGACTGGGTCGAGGTCCACACCTGCAAGCGGCCGTCGCCATCGAGTGCGGCCACGGTGGCCATGGGCTCCAGGTAGCCGGGGTATTGCGCGTGGGTGCTGTAGGTGGCCTCGTGGATCAGGTCCGCCTCGGCAAAGCCCTGTTCCACGCTGCCACGCTCGAATTGAATCTCGTGTGCGATGTTGTTGCGGCCGGGGTGCACGCCCGGCGCCTCATTGTCCAGCGCCTCGTCGGGGGTGAGGATGGCGGGCAGTTCTTCGTACTCGATCTGTATCAGGTCCAGCGCATCGCGCGCGATTTCGTCAGAGGTGGCGGCCACGGCAGCCACCTCTTCACCTGCAAAGCGCACCACGCCTTTGGCCAGCACGGCGCGTTCCTTCTTGTGCACGCCCCACAGGGTGTCGGGCGCGTCATCGCCGGTCAGCACCGCCTTCACGCCCGGCAGCGCGCGCGCCGCCGAGGTGTCGATGGACACGATGCGCGCGTGCGGGTAAGGGCTGCGCAGCACCTTGCCGTACAACATGCCGGGCAGCTTGACGTCGCCCGCGTACACGGCGCGCCCCGACACCTTGGCACGGGCGGAGAGTTGGGGCACCTCCGTGCCCAGGGTCGAGGCGCTCATGCTCATTCAGCGGTGACGCCGAGTTCTTTGATCAGCTTGCCCATCTGCTCATGCTCGGTGGCGTTGATCTTGCCCAGCACGTCGGGCGCGCCACCCACAGGCACGGCGCCAAACGTCGCCATTTTTTCAACCACGTCGGGCATCTTGAGGATGTCGTTCAGGTGGCTGTTGAGCAGTTGCACCACGGCAGCGGGTGTGCCCTTGGGCGCCATCACGCCGTGCCATGCACCCACCACCACCTGAGGAAAGCCCTGCTCGGCCAGCGTCGGAATCTGGGGGGCCAGCGGCGTGCGCTTGGCGTCACCCACGGCCAGCGGCACCAGCTTGCCCGTGGCGAAGTGCTGCACCACCGGGCCCAGCGTGACCCATGCGGTCGGGATGTGACCGCCGACCACATCGGTCACGGCGGGTCCCACACCTCGGTAGGGCACGTGCGCCAGCTTGAGCCCCGCGCTGCGGTTGAGCCATTCCGCCACCACGTGCATGGGCGAGCCCGCGCCGGGGCTGCCGTAACTCAAAGGCTTGCCGGCTTTGGCAGCGGCCACCATCTCACCCACGTTCTTGATGCCGGCACTCTGGTGTGCCACCAGCACCAGCGATTGGGTGCCGGTCTGGATCACCGGCTCAAAGCCGTTGAGCACGTCGTACTGGTTGCCGGCCGACAGCTTCATCACGAACGGCGCGGTGGTGAAGGGGTTGGGGGTGAACAGCAGGGTGTAGCCATCGGCCTTGGCCTTGCCCACGAAGCTGTTGCCCACGGTGCCACCGGCGCCGGGCTTGTTTTCCACGATGACCGGCTGCTTCAGGCGCTGCGACAGCTTGTCGGCAAACAGGCGCGCCATGGCGTCGGTGTCGCCGCCGGGCGGGTAACTCACAACAATGCTGATGGGCTTTTCCGGGTAGGCCTGAGCATGGGCGGCACCCGCAAACGCGGCACCAACAGCCAGCGCAACGGCCAAACACTGACGACGATCCAGTTTCATATTCTCTCCTGAGGGCAACACATTTGTTGATAAGTCCAGCCAGCGTCTCCTCCGGCAGGGTGACTTGTTGCTCGCGAAAGCGGGTACGCATTCGAAGCCAGTGCATCGTATGCCGAATTTGTTGATCCGTCAACATTCGTTGTTGAGTCTACGACAGGCGGCGTAAGATCACGCCATGAGCCGACCACGTTCCCCCGCACGACCGCCCGAACCCCATGGCGCACCGCCCTGCCCTTGGGACGATTTGCCGCCCGAGGGCACGGGCCTGGACGTGCACAACTTCCTGACCACGCTGTTCAGCCACACCAGCAACGGATTGCGGCGCAGCATCACGCTGCCCTATGCGGAGCGCTTTGATTTGTCGGTGTCGGAGTGGCGCCTGCTGTCGGTGCTCGCCGCCGCCGGCACGCTGCCCTTCCCGGAGCTGGTGGCGGAATCGGCGGCCGACAAGGCGCAGGTCAGCCGCACGCTGCAGCTGATGGCCAAACGGGGACTGGTCGATGTGTTGACGCCGCCGGCCGGGCGCAAGGGCATGGTGGTGGCGATGACACCAGCGGGGCAGGCGCTGTACGAGCGCATCATGCCGGTGGCACAACGCAGTCAGGCCGCCATGATCCTGACGCTGTCACCCCATGAGCGGCGCACCTTGTACGAGGTGCTGCGCCGCCTGCGCGCGCAGTGTGGCGAGGCAGCGGGGCGCGAGGAAGACTGACTTACAGGTCCAGCACGAGGCGGGCCGATTTGCAGCCCGAAACGCAGACCATCATCATCTTGTTGCTGGCGTGTTCGGAGGCGCTGAGCACCGAGTCGCGGTGGTCGGGCTCGCCTTCGAGCACACGGGTTTCGCAGGCGCCACAAATGCCTTCTTCGCAGCTGTGGTCGACGTCGATCTTGTGGTCCAGCAAGGTGTGCAGCAAGGACTTGGCGGGCGTGATCTCGATGACCTTGCCCGAGCGCTTGAGCTCCACCGTGTAGCTTTGTTTGGCGTCGGCCGAGGCCGCCACTTCCACGGCGGCAAAACGTTCGATGTGGGCGTTGGCATGGCCCAGGGCTTCGCAGGTGGCGACGAAGTTGTCGAGCATCACCGACGGACCGCAGGCGTAGAAGTGGGTGTTGGCCACCGCACCACGCGCGCCCAGCAGGGCCTTGAGATCGGGCGGGCCGCCCTTTTCGACGTCGAAGTGCCAGTGCACCGGCGCCCCCAGGGCTTCGATCTCGGCGGTGAGGGCCGCACTCTGGCGCGAGCGTGCAAAGTACAGCACCTCGAAGGACTTGCCCAGCTGTTGCAGGCGCCGGCCCATGCACAGGATGGGTGTCACGCCGATGCCGCCCGCCACCAGCACGGTGTGGCCGGCGTCCTCGTGCAGCGGGAAGTTGTTGCGCGGCGCGTCGATGGTGAGCTTCAGGCCCACACGCAGCTGGTCGTGCACACAGCGCGAGCCGCCCCGGCTGGCCTTGTCCTTGAGCACCGCCACCACGTAGCGGTGGGTCTCACCGGGGGTGTTGAGCAGCGAGTAGCTGCGCACCAGGCCGTTGGGCAGGTGCAGGTCGATGTGGGCGCCCGCCGTGAAGGCAGGAAACGCGCCGCCGTCGACCGGTCGCAGCTCGATGCCGAGGATGTCGTCGGCTTCAAATCGCAGGGTGTGGACAAAGGCTTGCAGGGTCTGGGTCTGGCTCATGGAAACGCTTTCAGGCAGTGGCGGCTTGACGTTCCAATTGTGCCTGCGCCAATTTCTTCATGTGGCGACGCAGGCGCACGATGCCCATGTCGTGTGCGTACAGGTGCTCGTGCTGGTTGGCATCCGGCTCCATGTTCTCCATGGCAATGCGGTCCTGCTCCAGCACGTCCCAGTGGCGCTTTTCCAGGCGGTTCTTGTAGAGGAAGCGCCAGGTGTCGCGCTGCCAGCCCTGCACCTTGCGGCAGCGCCAGAACAGCACCGCCGTGACGTTTTTCTCGGCCGGCGAGAAGGCGCCGATGATGGTGAAGTTGCCACCGGGGCCGCCGGTCTTGGGGTAGGGGATTTCCAGGCGCATGGTGTGGATGCCGGTGTCGGTCCACTCGGTCCAGTCGAAATTGACGTCGCGCTGGCCCTTCTTCTCGAAGATGAAGCCGTTGGGCACGTCGCGGATCTGGAACTCGGCCGTGTTTTCGCCTTCGGCCATGGTGTGCGACTGCTTGTGCAGGTAGACACCGTGCATGGGGTCCATCACGTTGTCGATGACATAGCGGTAGTCGCCCGCCCACTCCACGTAGCACAGGAAGTTGGACCACTCGGGTGAGGTCAGCTGCTCGGGCAGGCGCAGCGGCGGCGCTTCGGCCAGGAAGGGATCGGTGGCGTTGAACAGGAAGATGGCGCCAGCGGCCTCCACCGCGTGGAAGCGGCGGGTGGCCTGGCTGCCTTCGAGCTTGCAGCCCGGGCTGCCCGGCACACGCACGGCCACGCCGTCGGTGCACACTTCGACGCCGTGGTAGGGGCAGGCGATGCGGTCGCCCAGGATCACGCCCAGTGACAGCGGCGCACCACGGTGCGGGCAGCGGTCTTCGAGTGCGTGCACCTTGCCGGTGTTGTCACGCCACAGCGCGATCTTGTAGCCCAGGCGGCGCAAGGAGATCGGGCTTTCCTTGAGGAAGTTCGACGGGCAGACGGGGTACCACAGGTCCTTGAGGCCCACTTCCAGCGCCTGGTCAACCGGGTCCAGCATCACGTTGATGGTTTGGGTGTTCATGTCGTGCTCCTTGTGCTTCAGGCGCCCAGGCGGGCCATTTCCTGCTGGTAGCTGGCGGTCGTCCAGGGCTGGCCGTTGGGGCCGGCGGGGCCACCTTCGTTCAGGAAGGCCACCAGGCCTTCGAGGTCGTGGATGCCGGCGGCAAAAGCGCGCTCGATGCTGTCGCCCAACAGGCCTTCGTAAGCGGTTGGCGGCGCGCTGCGGTTCTGGTGGGTCTCGTTGTAAAGGGTGCGGTTCAGCATGGATGCCTCCTTCAGGCCTTGGGTTTGTCGGTCATGAACTTGCCGCTGGGCGCTTCGGCATTTTTTTGGCGGCGGGTGTTGCCATCGATGCCCCCCTTGATGGCCCATTCGGCGAACACGGTGGGGCCGGGCGTGAATTCGCGCGGCTGCCAGTCGGCGGTCAGCTCGTCTTCGTCGGTGTAGTACTCCCACAGCGCGCCGGCCGGGCTCTCGTAGTACCAGAACATGGCCGACGAAATGGGGTGGCGGCCCGGGCCCAGTTCGGTGTGCCAGCCCTGGCGCGACATGTTCAGGCCGCCGCCTATGACCTCGTGCAGGTCGCGCACGGTGAAGGCCACGTGGTTCAGGCCCACACGCTTGTCCGGCGTTTCCAGCAGGAACAGGTCGTGGTGGCCGCCGTTGGGCGCGCAGCGCATGAAGTGCCCCCGGTTGGGGTAGCGGTCGGAGACGACAAAACCCAGGCACTGCTCGTAGAAGGCCGTCATGGCCGCGAGGTCCTTGACGAAAAACACCACGTGGCCGACCTCGACCGGCGTTGCGCGGTCGTAGGCCGGTGCCGGCTGGTTGATGCGCACGCGATCGGTCCAGGTGTTGGTCTTGGCCGCGGTCAGCGCCACCGGGCGCTTGCGGCTGACCTGGACCCGCACGGCCAGGCCGTTGGGGTCGGTGCAGCCCACGCGGTCGCCGCTGTCCACGAAGCCGGGTTGCGATTTGAATTTTTCGCGGACGGCGTCCAGATCGGCCTGCGTCTGCACGCCCCA
>CAYUAH010000075.1:0-13826 GCA_964442375.1 uncultured Hydrogenophaga sp.
CACCGCGCGCGACATCCGCGCCGTGGGCATCACCAACCAGCGCGAAACCACCGTGTTGTGGCACCGCCGCACCGGCCAGCCGCTGGCGCGCGCCATCGTGTGGCAAGACCGGCGCACCGAGCCCCTGTGCGCGCAGCTGCGTGAACGTGGGCTGGCCGACACCGTGCAGGCCAAAACCGGTTTGTTGATCGATGCGTATTTTTCGGGCACCAAGCTGCGCTGGCTGCTCGACACCGTGCCCGGCGCGCGCGCGCTGGCCGATGCCGGCGAACTGGCCTTTGGCACCATCGACAGCTGGCTCATCTGGCAGCTCACGCGCGGGGCCATGCACACCACCGATGTCAGCAACGCGTCGCGCACCCTGCTGTTCAACGTGCACAGCAACCAGTGGGACGAGGAACTGCTGGCCGCTCTCGACATCCCGCCGTCGCTGCTGCCGCCAGTGCGACCTTCCGCCGCCGACCACGGCACCGTGCACGCCGACTGGCTGGGTCACGCCATCCCCATCGGCGGTGTCGCGGGCGACCAGCAAAGCGCGCTGTTTGGCCAGGCCTGCTTCAGCGAAGGCATGGCCAAAAACACCTACGGCACCGGCTGCTTTTTGCTGATGCACACCGGCCAGCGCTTCCAGCGTTCGGCCAACGGCCTGCTGACCACCAGCGCGGCCCAGACCGACACCACGCCCGCCTACGCGCTGGAAGGCAGCGTGTTCGTGGGCGGCGCGGTGGTGCAGTGGCTGCGCGACGGCCTGCAGGCCATCGACAGCAGCAGCGCCGTGCAGGGCCTGGCCGAGAGCGTGCCCGACAGCGGCGGCGTGGTGGTGGTGCCCGCCTTCACCGGCCTGGGCGCGCCCTATTGGCAGCCCCACGCGCGCGGCACCATCACCGGCCTCACGCGCGGCAGCACGCTGGCCCACATCGCCCGCGCCTCGCTGGAAAGCATTGCCTTCCAGAGCGCCGCCCTGCTGCAAGCCATGGACCGCGATGCCCAGGCCGCCGGCGCGCAGCCGCTGCGCGAACTGCGCGTGGACGGCGGTGCCTGCGCCAACGATTTGCTGATGCAGTTCCAGGCCGACGTGTTGGGCATCCCGGTGCTGCGCCCCCAAGTGATCGAGACCACCGCGTTGGGCGCGGCCTACCTGGCGGGCCTGGGCAGTGGCCTCTACAGCGGCACGGACGAGCTGGCCACACGCTGGCAAGCCGAACGCCGCTTCGAACCCCAGCGCGACCGCGCCTGGGCCGCCGAACGCATGGCCGCGTGGGAGCACGCGGTTCGGCAAGCGGCGTTGCCGGCCTGAGGTTCAGCCCGGGTAGCGCGCCTGGCAGGTGGCGCTGTGCTGCAGCACCTCCATGGCCGCCGCCACGCCGCTGCCCTGCAGCCTCACGCCCGCCAGCTTCAGGCCCATCTCACAGCCGCTGAGCGCCGCCAGCAGGCTCAGATCGTTGCACTCGCCCAGGTGGCCGATGCGGAACATGCGGCCCTTGAGCTTGCTCAAGCCCGTGCCCAGCGAGAGGTTGAAACGCTCGTAAATCAACTGGCGCACTGCGTCGGCGTCCACACCCTGCGGCAGCACCACGCCCGTCAGCACCGGCGAGTACACCGCCGGATCGGCGCACTGCACGTCCAGGCCCCAGGCCAACACCGCGGCACGGCAGGCCGCACCCAGCCGCTGGTGGCGGGCGAACACCGCCGGCAGGCCCTCGGTCTCCAGCATGTCCACCGCTTCGACCAGCGCGTACAACAGGTTGGTGTTGGGCGTGTAAGGCCAGTAGCCGGTCTTGTTGATCTCGATGATCTCGTCCCAGGCCCAGAAGGCCTTGGGCAGGCGCGCGCTGCGGGCGGCGGCCAGCGCCTTGGGCGACACCGCGTTGAAGCTGATGCCGGGCGGCAGCATCAGGCCTTTCTGTGACCCGCTGACCGTCACGTCCACGCCCCATTCGTCGTGCCGGTAATCGGCCGAGGCGAGGCCTGAAATGGTGTCCACCAGCAACAGCGCGGGGTGGCCGGCGGCGTCGATGGCACGGCGCACCGCCGCGATGTCGGAGGTGACACCGGTCGAGGTCTCGTTGTGCACCACACACACCGCCTTGATCTGGTGGCCGCTGTCCTCGCGCAGGCGGCGCTCGATCAGGTCGGGCTGCACACCCCGGCGCCAGCTGTTGGGCAGGCCCGTCTGCGGGCAGGTGCCCGGCAGGGCCACCACCTCGGGCGCCAGGCCCAGGCGTTCGGCCATCTTGCGCCACAGGCTGGCGAAGTGGCCGGTTTCGTACATCAGCACGGCGTCGCCGGGGCTCAGGGTGTTGGCCAGCGCCGCCTCCCAGGCGCCGGTGCCCGAGGCCGGGTAGACCACCACCGGGTGGCGGGTCTGGAAGATGCGCTGCAGGCCGGCCAGCAAGCGGTGGCCCAGCACGCCGAACTCGGGCCCGCGGTGGTCGATGGTGGGGTAGCTCATGGCCCGCAGCAAGCGGTCGGGCACGGGGCTGGGGCCGGGAATGCCCAGGACATGGCGGCCGGCGGGGTGGAAGTTCAATGAGGTCATGTGGTCTCCGTTTGGTCTACATAATACAAAATACAATTTAACGATAGCACAAGACCTGGGCCACAGCAAGAGACAAACCCACCGAATTTGGTGGGGCCCGACCGAGGCACGTCACCAGTGCATACATAATTCAGCATGCCCAACACCCCCACTTCTCCCACCGCCACCGTGGTGCGCGACACCTTGCACACCCAGGTCGTCGGCCTGTTGCGGCAGCGGCTGATGGACGGTTCGCTGGCGCCGGGCAGCAAGCTCAACGAGCGGGTGTTGTGCGAGGAGATCGGGGTGTCGCGCACGCCGCTGCGCGAGGCCATCAAGCAGCTGGCCACCGAAGGCCTGGTGACGCTGGAGGCCGGGCGCGGCGCCTTCGCGGCGGCACCCAGCCGCGAGGACATCGAACAGACCTTCGATGTCATCGCGGTGCTGGAAGGCCTGGCGGCGGAACGTGCGGCCCAGCGCATCACCGAGGCCGCGCTGGCCGAACTGCAGGCGCTGCAGTACGACATGCAGGCGGCCTTCGAACGGCGCGACCTGCAGGCCTATTACGCGGCCAACGCGCGGGTGCACGACCTGATGAGCGAAAGCGCCGGCAACGCCGTGTTGCGCCAGACCTGGCAGCAGCTCAACCAGCGTCTGCACGCGCTGCGCTACCGCTCCAACCAGGACGAAACCAAGTGGCGGCGCGCCCTGGCCGAACACGCCGAAATGCTGCTGGCCCTGCGCCAGCGCGACGGCGCGGCCCTGCGCCGCCTGCTGGAAGAACACCTGCGGCGCAAACGCGACGCGGTGCTGGAACAGTTCAGTCCTTGAACACCGCTTCGAGGTCCACCTCGGCCGCCGAGCTGTCCAGCAGCAGGCTGCGCTCGATGTGGTCCAGGTGGGCCAGCATGAGTTTTTCTGCCTTGGGCACATCGCGCCGCGCGATCGCCTCGATGATGTCCGAATGCTCGTCGGCGCGGCAGCTCATGGCGGTGGGCGCGTCGTAGAGCAGGATGATCAGGCAGGTGAGCGAGGCCAGCTCGCGCAGGCTGCGCGACAGCGCGCTGTTGCCGGCCAGCTCCGCCAGCAGCACATGGAACTCGCCCGACAGGCGCACCACGGCGCGGCGGTCGTCGCGCCGGCGCGCGTCCAGCTCCAACTCCTGGTGCTGCCGCAGGCGGGCCGTCTTGTCGGGCGTGAGGTGGGTGATCAGGCGTTTGAGCACCGCCGGCTCGATCAGGCGCCGCGCCTCGAACACGTCCATGGCCTGCTGTGGCGTGGGCTTGGCCACGAAGGCGCCGCGCTGCGGGTACAGCTCGACGATCTGCTCGTGGGCCAGGCGGCTGAGCACCTCGCGCACGCGGGCGCGGCTGACGTCGAAGATCTTGGCCAGCCGGTCCTCGCCCAGCTTGGTGCCGGGGTGCAGCCGGTGCTCCAGGATGGCGATGTAGATGCGCTCGTAAATCTCGTCGTTGGCGTTTTCGCGCGCCAGGCGTTCGGCGGATTCGGGTGGGGCGGTGCGGGGCATCTGGACCTTGGAGCGAAGCGTGGAGGGCGCTGGCGGCAACAGGTCGGCCAGCCGTTTCATTCTATCGACGGGTTCATGCGTTTCGCTGCCACAGCAGGCATCGGCGTGCTCACTGCCAGCCATACAGGCTCCCCCAGCCTTGCACGGCGGCAGGCGAGGCGCCGGCCGCGCGCAGCATGCCCCAGACCGTGGTGCTGACCGTGTCCAGCAGCGGCAGGCCCAGCTCGGCCTCCACCGCCGGCGCCAGCTGGGCCGCGTGCAGGTTGGTGCAGTAGGTGGCGATGGCCTGCGGGCGGGCCTGGGCCACTTCGCGCATCAGGCCGTGCAAGGTGTCGGGCGGCACCAGGGCGAAGTCGTGGTTGACGCAAATGCCGAGGTGGCGCTCGGCCACCACCTCGATGCCGATGTTGCGGTAGTTGTCGACAATTTTCTGCTGCACGTCGCCCGTGTAGGGCGTCACCAGCGCCAGCCGCCGGATGTTTTTCAAGGCCAGCAATTCGTTCAGAGCCAACACCGCCGTCGTGGCGCGTATGCCCGTGCGCTCGCGGATGCGCTCGCACAGGCGCAGGTCGGCGTCAAAACCCAGCCAGCCGGCGGCGGTGCCGCTCCAGCCGATCACATCGACCTTGGCGTCGGCCAGCAGCTCGGCGGCTGCCAGGATCTTGCTGTCGTCGAACTGCCCCAGCGCCTGTGCCGAGAGCGATATCTCGGTCACGCGAAAGCGTGAAAAGTGGGCGCTGCAGCCGGGCAGGCCGGCCACGATGGCCGAGGTCAGGGGCTCCAGCGCGGTGTTGGAGGAGGGGGTGAGCACCCCGAGGCGCACGGATGAGGACATGGGTTCTCCAGAAAAAAGACGGCGGCTGAAACGGATGATGCCGCAAGGATAGATTGTCAACATACGTGTAAACACTAGTGCCAACAAACTAAATCCGTCAGACCATACGCACCATGCCACAAAGCACAGACCGATGGGTCGGACTTGGCACACAAGTTGCACCAACCTCCCCAGGAAACTTGAAAATGATCGTCGAATATCTTGTCAACAACAATGTCAGCACTTGTTTGGTGCGAATGACGCCAACTGGTGCGGGGGTGCCCCATGTCTGAGCCGCTGGACCTGGTGGTGCGCAACGCCCGCGTGGCCACGGCCAGCGACGTGTTCGATGCCGACATCGGCATTCGGGGCGGCCGCATTGTGAGCCTGGGCCGGGGCCTGCCGGCCGGCCAGCGCGAGATCGACGCCGCCGGCCGGGTGGTCACCCCCGGCGGCGTGGACGCCCACTGCCACCTCGACCAACCCATGGCCCCGCCGGTGCGCATGGCCGACGACTTCGACACCGGCACCCGCAGCGCGGCCTGCGGCGGCACCACCACGGTGATCCCGTTCGCCGCGCAGGAAAAGGGGCAGTCGCTGCGCGCCGCCGTCGCCGACTACCACCGCCGCGCAGAAGGCAAGGCCCACGTGGACTACGCCTTCCACCTGATCGTGAGCGACCCCACGCCCCAGGTGCTGAACGAAGAACTGCCACAGCTCATCGCCGAGGGCTACACCTCGTTCAAGGTCTACATGACCTACGACGATTTGAAGCTGGACGACGGCCAGATCCTGGACGTGCTGGCGGTGGCGCGCCAGCACGGCGCCATGGCCATGATCCACGCCGAGAACGCCGATGCCATCGAGTGGCTGAGCAAACGCCTGGAGGCCGCCGGCCGCACCGCACCGCGTTTCCACGCCCACGCCCGGCCCATGCTGGTGGAGCGCGAGGCGACGCACCGGGCCATCTCGCTGGCCGAGCTGGTGGACGTGCCCATCCTCATCGTCCACGTGTCGGGCCGCGAGGCGGTGGAGCAAATCCGCTGGGCGCGCGCCCACGGCCTCAAGGTGTTCGCCGAAACCTGCCCGCAGTACCTCTTCCTCACGGCCGCCGATCTCGGCATCGACGACAGCTACCAGGGCGCGCGCTGCGTCTGCAGCCCGCCGCCGCGCGACGCCTCCAACCAGCGCGTGATCTGGGATAGCCTGAACGACGGCCTGTTCACCGTCTTCAGCTCCGACCACGCGCCCTTCAACTACGAAGGCGACGCGGGCAAAAAGCCGGGCGGTGAAGAAGTCGCCTTCCGCCACATCCCCAACGGCATCCCCGGCATCGAAACGCGCCTGCCCCTGCTCTACAGCGCCGGCGTGCTGGGCGGGCGGCTGACGCTGGAGCGCTTCGTGGAACTCACCGCCACCAACCCCGCCAAGGCCTACGGCCTGCACCCGCGCAAAGGCACCATCGCCATCGGCAGCGACGCCGACCTGGTGATCTGGGACGAGCGCGAGTTCGTGCTCAACAACAGCCACCTGCACCACGCCGTGGACCACACGCCCTACGCAGGCCAGACGCTGCGCGCCTGGCCCGCCCTCACCCTGATCGGTGGCGAGGTGGTGTGGGACGGCGCCTTCCACGCCCGTCCCGGACGTGGACGTTTCCTCACCTGCGGCGCACCATCGCTGGTGCCCCAACGCCGAGGAAACCCATCATGAAACTGCTGCTCATCAACCCCAACATCTCCGACAGCGTGTCCGAGCTGATCCGCACGGAGGCGGTGCGCAGTGCCTCGCCCGGCACCGAGATCGAGGTGCTGACCGCCCCCTTGGGCGTGGCCTACATCGAAACCCGCTTCGAGGCCATGATCGGCGCCTACGCCACGGCCCAGCTCGCCGCCGAACACCACGCCCGCTTTGATGCCGTGGTGGTGGCCGCCTTCGGCGACCCGGGTCTGAACGCCTTGCGCGAGGTGCTGCCCTGCCCGGTGACCGGCCTGACCGAGGCCGCCCTGGCCAGCGCCTGCCTGCTGGGCCAGCGCTTTTCCATCGTCTCCATCTCGCAGCGCATCCGCGCCTGGTACCGCGAGACGGTGAATGCCTACGGCCTGGACAGCCGCCTGGCCAGCATCCGTGGCCTGGACGAGCCGCTGGCCGACATCGGCAACGTGCAGGGCAACCAGGGCGAGCGCCTGGTGGCCCTGGCCGAACGCTGTGTGGACGAGGACGGCGCCGACGTCATTGTGCTGGCCGGCGCACCGCTGGCAGGGCTGGCGCGATCGCTGCGCGGACGCCTGCCGGTGCCGGCGGTGGACGGTGTGTCCAGCGCCGTGCGCCACGCCGAAACGCTGGTGGCCCTGCAGCCGGGCCGCGCCCAGCGCGGCAGCTTCGCCCCACCACCGGTCAAACCCAACGCGGGCCTGAGCCCCGCCGTGCAGGCGCTGCTGCAACAAGCGCGCTGACCCCACCAACCCCGCCCCATCCGAACGGAGAACCTCCCCATGCAACGCCGTCATTTCCTCATGAACGCGGGCGCCGCCGGCCTCGCTGGCCTGGGCCTGCCCCAGGCCATGGCACAGGCCCTGCCCAGCGGCCCCATCAAACTGATCGTGGGTTTTCCGCCCGGCGGCGGCGCCGACGCGCTGGCGCGTGTGGTGGCCCAGAAGCTGGGCACGCTGTGGGGCCAGCAGGTGGTGGTCGACAACCGCCCCGGCGCCTCCAGCACGCTGGCCGCCGAGTTCGCTGCGCAGCAAGCCGCCGACGGCAGCGTGCTGTTCCTGAGCACCATCAACAGCCACGCCCTGGCACCCGCCGTGATGCCCAAGCTGCGCTACCACGCCGAGCGCGACTTCGCGCCCGTGGCCTTGCTGGGCCTCACGCCCAACCTGCTGATCACCAGCGCCAGCAGCCCGGTGAAAAGCGTGAAGGAGGTCGTTGCCCTGTGCAAGGCCCAGCCCGGCAAGGTGAGCTTTGGTTCGGCCGGCCCCGGCACCATCCAGCACTTCGCGATCGAAAAGTTCAAGCTGCTGGCCGGCGTGGACGCATTGCACGTGCCCTACAAGGGCAGCGGCCCGCTACTGACCGACCTGATCGGAGGCCAGATCCAGTTCACCTTCGAGACCATGACCGCGGCCACGCCCCACCTCAAGAACGGCCGCGTGGTGGCGCTGGCGCAATCGCGCGCCAAACGCTCGCCCGCCTACCCCAACGTGCCCACCATGCAGGAGCAGGGCTTCCCCGAGTTCGAGACCATGAACTGGTACGGCATCTCCGGGCCGGCCAAGCTGCCGCCCGCACTGGCGCGCCGCATCAATCAGGACGTCAACACCGTGCTGGCCATGGCCGACGTGCAGGAAAAGTTCCAGGGTTTTGGCGTCGAGGACGGCGGCGGTTCGGTGGAGCGCTACGGCGACTTCATCCGCAGCGAAATCGCCAAATGGGCCCGCGTGGCCCGCGACGCCAAGGTCTCCATCGACAGCTGATCTCCCTCTCGCCTTCCCATCCACCCACCCAAGGAAACCCCGCCATGAAACACATCACCCGCACGCTGGCCGCGATGGCCCTGGCCGTTGGCCTGGCCACCGGCGCCCAGGCCCAGGACCGCCTGAGCTTCAAGGCCATCGGCCAACCCCTGGCCACCGGCCTGATCCAGAAGAACAAGGAACAGCCTTTCTTCGAGCAGTTTGCCGCCAAGACCGGCCTGCCCATCGACGTCGACTACAAGCCCATCGACACCCTGGGCATCAAGGACACCGAACAGCTGCGCGTGATGAAGGCCGGTCTGTTCGACTTCGTCTCGCTGCGCGTGTCGCAGAACTCGCGCGACGAGCCCACCCTGCTGGGCCTGGACCTGGTGGGCGCCAGCCCCGACTACGCCACCGGCGCCAAGGTCTCCAAGGCCTGGTTCGACACCGTGGACCAGCGGCTGCAGCAGCAGTTCCAGGTCAAGCTGCTGGCGGTGTGGCCCTTCGGCCCGCAGATCCTGTTCTGCAAGAAGCCCATCAGCAAGCTGGCCGACATCAAGGGCATGAAGGTGCGCGTGTACGACCAGAACCTGGCCAAGTTCATCGAACTGGTCGGCGGCACGCCGGTGCCCGTGGCCTTTGCCGACACCCACCAGTCGCTGTCGCTGGGCGTGGTGGATTGCGCGGTGACCGGCCCCAGCTCGGCCAACTCGGCCGGCTGGCCCGAGGTCACCACCCACCAGCTGCCGCTGGGCTTCCAGATGGCGCTCAACGGCTACGCCATCACGCTCAAGGCCTGGAACCGCCTCAAGCCCGACCAGCAGGCCAAGATGAGCGCCGCCTTCGACACCCTGAGCAAGGACATCTGGAGCTACTCCGAAGAATTGTTCCAGGACGCCCTCAACTGCAACGCCGGCAAGGACCCCTGCACCACCGGCAAGAAGTTCAAGCTGACCCAGGTCGCCGTGTCGCCAGCCGATCTGGAGCTGGTGCGGGGTGCCGTGAGCAAGACCAGCCTGCCGGTCTGGGCTGAGGTCTGCGACAAGAGCAACCCCGGTTGCTCGCAGAAGTGGACCGCCGCTGTGGGCCCGGTGCTGGGGCTGAAATGAACACGGGCGCCGGCACCTCCACGCTCGGCGCCTCCGCGATGAACCCGGCTGCCGCCACGGCGGCAGCCTCATCCAAGAAGGCTTCGACGATGAAACAACGCATCGAAAACCTGCTGGCCACCGTCTTCGGGGCCATCTTCCTGCTGCTCTCGGCGGTGGTCACCGTCGAGACCTTGAGCCGCAAGCTCTTCAACATCTCGCTGCAAGGTGCGGACGAGCTCGGCGGCTACGCACTGGCAGTAGGCTCCACCATCGCCTTCAGCCTGGCGCTGATGGGACGCAACCACATCCGGGTGGACGTGTTCCACGAGAAGTTCCCACGCAAGCTGCAGGCCTGGCTGAACTGGCTGTCCATCGTCTCGCTGGCCCTGTTCGGCGCCTTCATCGCCTGGATCGCGTTCAAGGTGATCGGTGACACCCTGCAGTACGGCAGCACGGCGCAGACGCCCTGGGCCACCCCGCTGATCTGGCCGCAATCGGTCTGGTACGTGGGCCTGGTGGTGTTTGCCCTCGTGGCGTTCGGTTACGCCATCCATGCCACGCGCTTGCTGGTGGGCGGCCACATCGACACCCTCAACCACGAATTCCAGCCCAAGAGCGCCAAGGACGAGCTCAAGGAAGAATTGGACGACCTGGCCCAGCGCCGCGCCGCCGACACACAAGGAGCACGGACATGAGCGTTGGAATTTTTGGCCTGGCCTTTCTGGTCATGTTGGGCCTCATGCTGGCCGGCATGCCCATTGCCGTCTCCATGGCCCTGGTGGGCGTCATCGGCGGCATCTCGGCCTACGGCGTGCCCTTCATGGACTCGATCGCACCGGTGGTCTGGGGCGTGCAGAACGAAAACCTGCTGACCTCCATCCCGCTGTTCGTGCTGCTGGGCGAGCTGCTGCTGCGCTCGGGCATCGCCGACCGCATGTACATCGCGCTGTCGGCCTGGCTGGGCCGCATGCCCGGCGGTCTGCTGCACACCAACATCGGCGCCTGCGCGCTGTTCGCAGCCACCTCGGGCTCGTCGGTGGCCACCGCCGCCACGGTGGGCACGGTGGCGCTGCCCTCGCTGCAGCGGCGCGGTTATTCCATGCGCGCCTCGCTGGGCTCGCTGGCCGCCGGCGGCACGCTGGGCATCCTGATCCCGCCCAGCGTGAACATGATCGTCTACGGTTCGCTGACCAACACCTCCATCGGCAAGCTGTTCATCGCCGGCATCATCCCGGGCCTGCTGCTGACCGGCTGCTTCATGCTCTGGATCTGGGTCTCCAGCGTGCTCAGCGGCACCGTCAAGCGCGAGGACAAGGTGCCCCTGGCCGAGCGCCTGCGCACACTGCAGTTCCTGGTACCGCCGGTGGTGGTGTTCGGCATCGTCATGGGCAGCCTGTACTTCGGCATCGCCACCACCACCGAGAGCGCGGC
Source organism: uncultured Hydrogenophaga sp. (assembly GCA_964442375.1). Classification (GTDB taxonomy): domain Bacteria; phylum Pseudomonadota; class Gammaproteobacteria; order Burkholderiales; family Burkholderiaceae_C; genus Hydrogenophaga. Next base: position 10,841 of record CAYUAH010000075.1, read on the forward strand.
GCTGGGCGTGGTGGCGGCACTGGCCTTCGTCGCGCAGTCGGGCAAGCTCAACTGGGAACTGCTGCGCAACTGCTTCATCAGCACGGCGCGGGTCAGCGGCATGATCCTGCTGATCATCGCGGCCGCCTTCATCCTCAACCTCACGGTCAGCCTGACCGGCGTGGCCGAGGCCATGACCAAGTGGGTGGCGGGCTTGGGCCTGACGGCCACCGGCTTCATCCTGGCCCTGATCGTGTTCTACCTGATCCTGGGCATGTTCATGGACGTGTTGTCCATGCAGGTCGCCACCATCCCCATCACCTTTCCCATCGCGGTCGCGCTGGGTGTGGACCCGGTGTGGTTCGGCATCTTCATCGTGCTGATGTGCGAGCTGGGCCTGATCACGCCGCCGGTGGGCATGAACCTGTTCGTGGTGCATGGCATACGGCCGGACAAGGGCGGATTGGAGGACGTGATCTGGGGCGCGCTGCCCTACGCCGTGATCATGATCGGCTTCACCCTGCTGCTGCTCGTGGTGCCGGCGCTGGCCACCTGGCTGCCCGGCCACATGTGAGGACAAATCGATGAGCGAACTGTTGTGGCAACTGCCCGCCACCGAACTCGCCCGCCGCTACCGCGACGGCAGCCTGGCGCCACTGGACGTGGCCCGGGCCTGCCTGGCCCGGCTGGAGGCGGTGAACCCGCTGTTGAACGCGGTGGTCGTGCGGCGCGATGCCGATGCCTTGCGCGAAGCCGAGGCGGCCACGCGCCGCTTCGAAGCCGGCCAGCCCCTGTCGGCCCTCGACGGCATCCCGCTGACGGTCAAGGACAGCCTCTTCACCGCCGACATGCCCACCAGCTGGGGTTGCCGCGCGCTGGCGCAGCGCGGCACGGGCGAGGATGAACACGCCGTCGGCCGGGCGCGCGCCGCCGGCGCGGTGATCCTGGGCAAGACCAACGTGCCCGAGTTCGCGCTGGAGGGCTACACCGACAACCCGGTCTACGGCCCCACCGGCAACCCCTGGAACACCGAGCTCACGCCCGGTGGCTCCAGCGGCGGCGCGGTGGCGGCGGTGGCCGCTGGCATCGGTCCGCTGGCCATTGCACAAGATGGCGGTGGCTCCATCCGCCGCCCGGTCTCGCACACCGGGCTGGTGGGGCTCAAGCCCTCGCTGAGTTCGGTGCCGCGCCAGCATGTGCTGCCCACGCTGCTGCTGGACTTTGAAATCATCGGCCCCATCGCCCGCACCGTGGCCGACACCCGCCTGCTGTTCGGCGTCATGCGCGGCCCGGCGGTGGTGGACCGGCTCTCGCTGGCCGCCGCACATGCAGCCACGCTGCAGCGCCGCAACGGCCCTTTGCGCGTGCTCTATGTGGAACGCCTGGGCGACGCGCCGCTGGACCCGCAGATCGCCGCCAGCGTGGGCGCCGGTGTGGCCCAGTTGGCCGCGCTGGGCCACCACGTCGAGACCGGCCCGCTGCCGCTGGACCTGGACTTCTTCGCCACCGCCTGGCCGCGCATCGGCCAGATGGGCCTGGCCAGCATGTTCGACCAGCACCCGGACTGGGAGGCCCAGGCCTCGCAGAAGTACCGCGACATGGCCGCCCTGGGCCGCGCCCTGCCGGCCACCCAGCTCTGGCAAACGCTGGAGCGCGTGTGGCAGCTGCGGCGCGAAAGCGCGGCGCTGTTCGAGCGCTTCGACGTGGTGGTCATGCCCTCGGCCGCGGCCTTGCCCTGGCCCAAACGCGAGGCCTTCCCGCCGCGCATCGATGGACAGGACGTGGGCCCACGCGGCCACGCCATCTACACCGGTTGGGTCAATGCCGCCGGCCTGCCCGCGCTGGCCGTGCCCACCGCACCCTCGGCCGAAGGCTTGCCCATCGGCATGCAGATGGTGGGCGCCTACGGCAGCGACGACCAACTGCTGGACCTTGGCGCCACTTTCGAGGCCGCCTCACCCTGGGCCCACCGCTGGCCAGCACTGACATGACCGACGACCTCATCGCACAAACCTTGATCGAAGCCCGCCGCAGCGGCCAGGTCGCCGACGCCGCCAGCGTCACCATCGCGGACGCCGCCCAGGCCTACCGTGTGCAGGCCCTGGTGGCGCAGGCCATGGGCTGGGACAGCGGCCGGGCCGCCCGCCACTGGAAATCGGGCGGCCCGGGCCGCGACGCCACCCTGACCCACGCGCCGCTGCCCGCCGCCGGCGTCTGGTCCAGCCCGGCCGACGCGCGCGCCTGGCCCTTCCACTGGCGCGGCATCGAGGCCGAGATCGCCCTGCGCCTGGGGCAGGACGTGGACGCGGCACTCGCACATGCCCTGACACCCGAACATGCCCCGGCCCTGATGGACGCCATGACGGTGAGCATCGAACTCGTCGATTCGCGCTGGGCCCAGGCGCTGCAAGCCCCGGCCTTGCACAAGCTGGCCGACCTGCAGTCGCACGGCGCCCTGGTGCTGGGCGACTGGCAGCCATTTCGGGCCGTGGACTGGACGCGCCAGCGCTGCGAGCTGCAGATTGGCGCGCAGCGGCAGGTTTTCACCGGCACCCACTCGCTGGGCGACCCCACCTGGCTGCTGCCCCAATGGCTGCGCCACGCCACCCAACACGGCGCGGTGCTGCCGGCCGGCACGGTGGTCACCACCGGCACCTGGTGTGGCCTGCCGCTGGCGCAGGCGGGCGACGCCGTGTGCGTGCGCTTTGAAGGCATTGGCGAGGCAACGGTGCAGCTCTGAGGACTGGGCGGGCTCAAACGTGTGCTTCGAGCAGGGCCTCGCGAAAAGTCTCGGCCACCCGCAGCGGCGCGGGCGCGCGCCGACGGATGGCCGCGAAGCTGCAGCGGTAAAACAGCGTGCGCGGCGCCACCACCCGCATGCGGCCAGCGTCCACAAAAGCCTGCGCGTAGTGGTCGGGCAGAAAACCCACGTAGGCGCCTGACAGCACCAGGGTGGCCACGGCCTCCTGGTCGCTGGCGGTGGCGGCGCGCTCCAGCCGGCGCTCAT
>CAYUAH010000076.1:0-13752 GCA_964442375.1 uncultured Hydrogenophaga sp.
GCGAGTGGCTCAAGCCCGCGCGTGAAGCCGCCAAGGCGGTGTGCAAGGCGCGCTACCTGGAGTTCGGCTGCGAGGGCCAGGGCGCCAAGATCCGAGGCAAAGGCCTGCAGCTGATGGCCGCGCAATACGCCGCTGGCACGCTGGCCCAGGTGGTCAACTGACGCCACTGGCTTGCCCCGTCTGCGAAGGCCCGCACACGCGGGCCTTTGTGTCTGTGGGCGTGCGCAGTTACCACCGCTGCGAAGGCTGCGAGGCGACCTTTCTCGATCCCGCCCACTTCCTTGACGCCGACAGCGAGCGCACCGAGTACGAACAGCACCAGAACCTGCCGGGCGACCCTGGGTACGTCCGCTTTCTGAATCAGGTCGCCCAACCCCTGCTGGCGTGCCTGCCGCCGCACAGCAGCGGGCTCGACTACGGTTGCGGCCCCGGCCCGGTGCTGGCACAGATACTGCGCGAGGCCGGCCACACCGTGGCGCTGTACGACCCGTTTTTTCACCCCGACACGTCGCCACTGCAAACCCGCCACAACTTCATCACCTGCACCGAGGTGATCGAACACTTCCATGCACCAGCCCAGGAGTTCAGGCGCCTGGACACCCTGCTCCAGCCCGGCGGCTGGCTGGCGCTGATGACCTGCTTCCAGACCGACGATGGCCGTTTTGCCCAGTGGCACTACCGGCGCGACCCCACCCACGTGGTGTTCTACCGCGAGGCCACGCTGGCCCACCTTGCCCGGCGCCACGGCTGGCGCATGGAGGTGCCGACGCGCAACGTGGCGCTGATGCACAAGCCGCCACAGGCGCATCCCCGATAATCTCGGGCTCCCCCAGCCCGATGCCCACACCGCCATGACCGCTGCCTCCGCCGTCCACACCTCCTCCATCACCTCGCTGCCGCTGCTGGCCCGCGGCAAGGTGCGCGACAACTACGCCGTGGGCGACGACCGCATCCTGATGGTCGCCTCCGACCGCATCAGCGCCTTCGACGTCATCATGGGCGAGCCCATCCCCGGCAAGGGCGCGCTGCTGACGCAGATGGCACTGTTCTGGTTCGACAAGCTGGGCCACATCTGCCCCAACCACCTCACCGGCGAGGCGCCTGAAAGCGTGGTCACGCCCGCCGAAGTGGCGCAGGTGACCGGGCGCTCCATGCTGGTCAAGCGCCTCAAACCCATCCCGGTGGAGGCCGTGGTGCGCGGCTACCTGGCCGGCAGCGGCTGGAAGGAGTACCAGGAGAACCGCCGGGTGTGTGGTGTGCCCCTGCCCGAGGGCCTGACCAACGCCGCCAAGCTGCCCGAGCCCATCTACACCCCGGCCGCCAAGGCCGAAGTGGGCGAGCACGACGAGAACATCACCTTCGAGAAGACGGTGGAGATGATTGGCCTGGACCTGGCCACCCGCATCCGCGACATCAGCATCGCCATCTACAAGACGGCGGCCGACATCGCGGCACAGAAAGGGATCATCATTGCCGACACCAAGTTTGAATTCGGTCTCGACAAGGACGGCACCCTGGTGCTGATGGACGAGGTGCTCACGCCCGATTCCTCGCGCTACTGGCCCGCCGAAGGCTATGCCCAGGCCCTGGCCGCTGGCCAGAACCCGCCCAGCTACGACAAGCAGTACCTGCGGGACTGGCTGGAGCAGGCCACGGTGGACGGCAAGCCCTGGGGCAAGGTCGCGCCGGCACCCGCGCTGCCGGCCGAGGTGGTGGCCCAGACCTTCGCCAAATACCAGGAAGCGCTGCAGCGGCTGACCGCCTGAGTTCAGGCGTACCGGGGCGTGGCTTCGTCGGCCTCACCCGGCAACAGTTCGGCGCGCAGCATCGCGCTCACCTCGTCCGCCGGCAGGGCTTTGGCGTACAGCCAGCCCTGGAACACCTCGCAGTGGTGCTGGCGCAAAAAGCGCAACTGCCCTTCCGTCTCGACGCCCTCGGCCACCACCGGCAGGCCCAGCGTGTGGGCCAACGCGATCACGGCCCGCACCAGCGTGGCATCGTCCGGCCGGCTCATGATGTGGCGCGTGAATTCGCGGTCGATCTTGAGGCGCGACACCGGCAGCAAGCGCAGGTAGGACAAGGACGAATAGCCGGTGCCGAAATCGTCCAGCGCGATGCTGACCCCCAGGGCGCGCAAACGCAGCAGCACCTCGCGCGCCATGTCCGGATCGGCCATGGCCTCGGTTTCCGTGATCTCCAGTTCCAGCATTTCGGGCACGGTGCCGTGCTGGGCCATCAGTTGCGCCAGCCGATCGACCAGCTCGGTCTGACGAAACTGCTGCGCCGACAGGTTGACCGAAATGCGCACCGGCGTGCCGGCCTGCGCCCACAGTGCCGACTGCCGACAGGCGGTCTCCAGCACCCAGTCGCCCAGGGTCTGGATGAGCCCACTGCACACCGCCACCGGAATGAAGCGTTCCGGCGATATCGGCCCCAGTTCCGGATCGTTCCAGCGCAGCAAGGCCTCCACACCCACAATGCCACCGCCGGCCACGGCCACCTGGGGCTGGTAGTGCAGCTCCAGCCCGCCGCGCTCCATGGCCTGTTTGAGGCGGTCGTGCAGCTGGTTTTTTTCGGCCAGCGCCTGGCTCATGTGCGGTGCGTAAGCGGCCCACACCCCGCGGCCCCGGCCCTTGGCGGTGTACATGGCCATGTCGGCGTAGCGCATCAGGGTTTCGGTGTCGTGCGCATCGGCGGGGTAACAGGCCAGCCCAATGCTGGCGCCCAGGCTGACCTCGCAGCCCTGCAGGCGGCAAGGCGCCGACAGCAGACGCTGCAGCTTCTCGGCCACCTGCTGCGCATGGACCAAGGAGGGCAGATCGGGCAACAACACGGTGAACTCATCGCCTCCCAGCCGGGACAGCACGTCGCCGGCACGCAAAGCCCCGCGCAGGCGGCGCGCGACCTCCATCAACACCTGATCGCCCACCGCGTGGCCATGGGCATCGTTGATGCCCTTGAAATCATCGAGGTCCAGCAGCAGCAGCGCCAGTGGACGGTCGCTGCGGTGGGCGCGCTGTATGGCCTGCTCGAAATGCTGGCCAAACATCCAGCGGTTGGCCAGGCCGGTGAGGCTGTCGTGCGTGGCCTGGTACTGCATGTCATCCTGCAGGCGGCGCACCTCGGTCATGTCGCGGATGAACACAACCGCCGCCGGCTCGCCGGCCACGCGGCAATGCCCCAGTGCGATGTCGACGGGCACCATGGTGCCGTCGTTGCGCAAGAGCTGAAGCTGGCGCACCAAGCCCATGGGCCGGGCCACCGGCTGCTCAAAATACCCGGTCATCAGATCGGCGTGTTTGCCACGCATGCGCTCGGGCATGAACATGTTGACCGACCTGCCCTCCATCTCGGCCTGGCTGTAGCCGCTCAACACCTCCATGGCGGGATTGGCCTTCAGGATGATGCCGCGCGCATCCACCATCAGCACCCCGTCGGGCGCGGCATCAATGGCCGTGCGTTCCAGGGGCTCGACTTGTTCGCTGCGCACCTCAGGCCCCCTGCCGGAAAACCGATGCGGCCTCATCCAGCCGTTGTGCCTGTTCGCTCAGTGAGCGGCTCAGGCTTGCGCTGTGCTGCACCTGGGCGGCGTTCTCCTGGGTCATCTGCTCCAGCTGGTTCAGCGCCACATTGATCTGGGCCACGCCGCCGGCCTGCTCGCGGCTGGCCAGCCGGATCGACTCCATCATGGCCGCCAGCCGCTCGACCGCACCCACCGCTTCGGCCATCGCATCACCCGCGCCCGACACAGCCCGTGCGCCGGCCTCGACCTGGCTGGCCGAGGCCTCGATCAGTTGCTTGATCTCCTTGGCCGCATCGGCGCTCTTGATGGACAGCGCCCGCACTTCGGACGCCACCACGGCGAAACCCCGCCCATGCTCGCCCGCGCGTGCCGCCTCCACCGCCGCGTTCAAGGCCAGGATGTTGGTCTGGAAGGCGATGCCATCGATCAACGCCGTGATGTCGGCCACACGCTGGCTGGCCTGCGCGATGCCGGCCATGTTGGTGCGCGCCTGCGCCACCATGCCTGCGCTGCGGGCCGCCACGGCCACCGCCTGGCCCGCCATGTCGGCGGCCTCCTGCGCGGTCTCGCTGTTGGCCTGTATGGTGGTGGCCAGCTGCTCGGTGGCGGCAGCGGTTTCCTCCAGGCTGGCGGCGGCCTCGCTGGTGCGGCGGGCCAGCTCCTCGTTGCCTTGCTGCAAATCGTTGGCGCCTTCGCTGACGCGCTGCGACTTGCCCTGGATGTCGCCGACCAGGGACACCAGGTTCAGGCCCGCCTGTTCGATGCTGCGCATGAGGCGGCCTATCTCATCCGCACGGCCCTGGAACAGAGGGCGCGCCTTCTGCCCGCTGCCCACCGCCTGGGCTTGCGCCAGCACCAGCCCCAGTGGCACGTGCACGGCCGAACGCAGCCACCACGCCACCAGCGCCATCACCACCGTCCAGCCAGCAGCGCCCATGCCCAGCCGGGCATCGGCCTGCGGTGCCAGCGCCAGGGCCTGGCCCATGCCCAACAGCCATAGGCCCAAGACACCCAGGCGCATGCGGTCGGCCAGGGAGACGAATTTCCAGCGCGACCCCATCTGCAGCCAACCCTTGCGCACCACATGCCCGCGCTGCAAACCCAGACGGCGGTCGCCTTGGTTCAAGCGCTGGTAAATGCGTTCGTGGTTTTCAACGTCGGTGGCATCGGGCCGGGTGCGCACCGACAGGTAGCCCACCACCTCGCCGTCACGGCGGATGGGCGAGGCATTGGCGCGCACCCAGTAGTGGTCGCCGTCCTTGCGCCGGTTTTTCACCAGCGCCGTCCACGGGTGGCCCTGCTGCACGGTGCGCCACATGTCGGCAAATGCCCCCTCGGGCATGTCGGGGTGCCGCACCAGGTTGTGGGCCCTGCCGTACAACTCCTCGCGCTCGAAGCCACTGCAGTGGATGAACGAGTCGTTGGCGTAGGTGATGCGGCCTTTGAGGTCCGTGGTGGACAGCAGGGTGTCGCCCTCGTTCAGAGGAAACTCGCGCTGCGATACAAAACCGTTGTCTCTCATTGTCTTCCTTGCAAGTCGGCCCTGGGCCATGGCATGGCGCACGAACCAACATTGCAAAAGATTCTGAAGTGATGGGACCTCATCACCTAGACATGAAAGTGTGAGAAATCACCCGATCCGCAGACAATGTGATCAATTTCACATTGTTATGTGTTTCACCAACTAACTTAACAATTTGCGCTTGTTTCAGATCAAGGGCGACCGCAGCGATTGCGGTTATCCCGCCTGCGTTTTCAAGCGTGCCAGGTGCAATTCGCAGTAGGTGCGTCCCAGCCGCGTGATGTGACCGTCCTTCTCCAGCGCGCTCATGGCCCGCGCCACCGACTCGCGGGTCACACCCAGCAATTCGGCCAGCACGGCGTGCCCCGGCAACCGCACCCGCTCGGATTTCTGCTGCGAGCCCATCGCCACCAACGCGGCCGCCAACTGGGTACGCACACCGGGCAAGCGGGTCACGCGGGCCCAGTCGGCCAGGATGCCGAGGGTCCGCAATACCGCCTCGCCCAGCAAGCGACGGAATTCAGGCTGGGCCATCACACCCAGACGTTCCATGGTGGCCACGTCCAGTTCGCAGGCCCGGGTGTCGGACATGGCCACGACCGTCAGCGGGTTGGGTATGTCGACCAGCCGCGATGCGCCCATGACTTGTCCCGGCGGCGCGATCGCCACCGGCACGCTGGCGGCACCGACCTCATCGCGGTACACCAAGGCCGAGCCGGACTTGATGACCCTCAACACGTCGGCGTTGTCACCCTGTCGCTGCATCACGTCGCCACGCCCGAATGACCGTTCGCTGAGGCAAGGCCGCACCACCGCAGCCACGGCCGGTGACAGTTTGCCAAGCGGACAACCGGCCTGGGTTGCACAGTCGACGCAGTAGGTGCGCCGCGTGGGCTTGTCGGAAGAAACGCGCAATGGAGACGACATGGATGCATTCATCGGGCAGTGCAGCCGCCTCGTGTCTGTGACAGTGGACCCGGTGCGAGGCAGCACAAGGGCACAACACCCTCCCGCTCGGACAGAGAAAGGCGGATTCTGAACACAAACAGATTCTTTTGATACTTTTTTGCAGAAGCCATCGGCATCACTTGTGACATGCATCACATATCAGATGATCCGACCACCACCGCAACGCAGCGCCTGCCAACCCCGCTCACGCGCGCACAAACGCCAGCATGCCCTCGATCAGCAGGCGCAGCCGCACCAGCTCCTTGGAACGGTCGTAGCGCGGCACCCAGGCCGCCAGGCGGGACACACGCTGCAGGCGCGGCAACAGGTGGCGCAGAAAACCGCGCAAATCCAGCGCCGGGTCCTGGTCCTCGTAGGCCTGCAGCACGGCCAGCACGGCGGGTGCGCCCAGGGGTTGCACCCAGCGCGCCAGCGACATCACCAGCTGCAGCACGTCGTAGATCTGGCAGGCGTGCAGGGGCATGGCGGGGAACAGGCGCTCCTCGAAGTCCAGCCGTGCGAAGCGCTCGCCGTCCCAGGTGACGTTGCGTATCTGGGCACCGCCGTGCCAGTGGCCCCGCGCATGAAAACCCGCCAGGTCGGCACTGACCGCGCACATCAGCGCGAGGTGGTCGGCCGGCGCCAGGCGCTGCAGGCACTCGTCCACCGTGGGGCCCACATCGCCCAGGGCCAGGCGCTGACCGTCGAAGGCCAGCACGGCGGGCACCTGTTCGCCAGCCTGGGCCAGTTGCCGCAGGCGCTCATGCTCATAGGCCAGCAGCTCGGCGCCGCTGGACTGGTGCACCGCGCGCCACGGCACGGGCACGCCCAGAAAATGCGCCATGCACCAAGCGGCCGCGGCCTTGCCCGTGCTGCGCAAGGGGCGCTCGGCGGTCTTGGTCCAGACCTTGTCGGTGCGGCGGAAAGTGGGGTCGGTCGGGATCAAAGTGGGCGGATTATGCAAGACGCCTCTTATGGCACAAGTCGAGACGCCCTGCCACGGCACGGTCATGCGCTGCGCATTAGCATGGCGCCATGACCACCACATCCCTCTTCAGTCCCATCACCGTTGGCGCTTGGCGCCTGAGCAACCGCGCCGTGATGGCACCGCTGACGCGCAACCGCGCGCCCGGCCAGTTGCCCACCGCGCAGATGGCCGAGTACTACGCCCAGCGCGCCCACCCGCAGCATGGCGCGGGCCTGATCATCACCGAGGCCACGCCCATTTCGCCCCAGGCACACGGCTACGCCGACACGCCGGGCATCCACAGCGAAGCCCAGGTGGCCGCCTGGCGCCAGACCACCCAGGCCGTGCACGCGCAAGGCGGACACATCGTGGTGCAGCTGTGGCACGTGGGCCGCATTTCGCACGTGGACCTTCAACCCGGCGGCCAGCCGCCGGTGGCCCCCTCGGCCATTGCGGCCAACGCCAAGACGTATCTGATCAAGCCCGAAGGCGGCGGCTTTTTTGATGTGTCACCGCCGCGTGCGCTGGCACCCCATGAACTGCCCGGCATCGTGGACGACTACCGCCAGGCAGCCCGCCGCGCGCGCGAGGCCGGCTTTGACGGCATCGAGATCCACGCCGCCAACGGTTACCTGCTGGACCAGTTTCTGCGCAGCGGCAGCAACCACCGCAGCGACGCCTACGGCGGCAGCATCGCCAACCGCGCCCGTCTGCTGCAGGAGGTGATGCAAGCGGTGTGCGCCGAGATCGGCGGCGAGCGTGTGGGCATACGCCTATCGCCGGTGACGCCGTCCAACGATGCCAGCGACCGCGATCCACAGCCGCTGTTCGAACACGTCGTGCGCCAACTGGCACCGCTGGGCCTGGCCTATGTGCACGTGGTGGAAGGCCAGACCGGTGGCGCACGCGACCACCAGCAAGGCGAAGTGCCCTTCGATTACGCCGCGCTGCGCACCGCCTACCGCAACGCGGGCGGCGCAGGCGCCTGGATGGTCAACAACGGCTACAGCGCCGAACTGGCCCAGCAGGCGCTGGACAACGGTGCCGACCTGGTGGCCTTTGGCCGGGGCTTCATCGCCAACCCCGACCTGACGCGCCGCCTGCGCGACGGCCTGCCACTCAACGAACTGCAGCGCGCCACCCTCTACGGTGGCGGCGCGCAAGGTTATACCGACTACCCGTTGGCGGCCTGATCAGTCCCAGTTCTTGGCGCGCACGGCAGCGGTCACCGCATCGGCCAGCAGCTCGTGCCCGTAGGGCGTGGGGTGGAAGCTGTCGGAATACAGGTAGGTCTTCCACCAGTTCGGGCCGCTGATCAACCCACCCGGCGGGTTGGCCGACAGGTTGGTGGCGGTACAGGTGAGGAAGTTGTAGGTGGGCAGGCCGCTGCTGTCCACACCCACGGCTGGGCAGGCGGTGTCGACCGCGTTGCTCAGGCCGTACTTGGCGGGGTTGGCCGTCTGGTCTTGCTGCGTCGCATAGAAATCGACGATGGCGACCTTGGCGTTGCCGGCAAACCGGCTCGCCAGCTGGGCATTGAAGGCGCCAATCCACTGCCGGATCAGCGCCTGGGCCTGCTGCGCCTGCGTGGCGCCGGCCTGCTGGGTGATGCCGGCCAACACGGCCTGGAAACGCGGCGTGAGCGTGATGTCGGGCAGGTTCAGCACCACCAGCTTGCTGGCGCCCTTGTCCAGCGCCGAGGCCTTGATGGCATCGTGGAAGGTATCGGCCAGCGCCTGCATGTAGGCGCCGCCGGCCAGCGCCGGGCCATTGACCTGGCCCAACAGGCCATCGACGGTGGCAGCGGGCAGCAGCGACACCAGCAGCGCCCGGTAGGTGGCCACGCCGGCCTCGGTGGTGGCGCCCAGGAAGGCGCCCGCCAGGTCGGCGGCGTCGTTGCCGCCACCATCCACCAGCAACAGGTCGGTGCTCTTGTAGCTGCCGTGCACCTGGGCCGCCTGCTGCAGCTGCAGCTTGATGGAGCGCGGGTCCTGCGGGTTGGACACGTTGTTGATGCGCCCGCCGCCCACCGCGTAATTGGTGCATCCCGCTTGCACGGTGACCGCCTGCGTCAGCAGGTTGACGCGGTTGTAGGCACACAGCGCATCGGCGTCCGACACCTCGTCGGCCACCAGCTCGGGCCAGATCGGGGTGGAGCCCGCGCCCGTGGCCGCGCTGCCCTGCACCGTGAACTTGAGGCCGAAAGTGCCGCTGTCGGCCAGGCTGTCGCCCATGACCTTGACGGAGGTGATGGCGGGGTCGCCGCCACCGCAGGCGGCCAGCAGCAGGGCGGTGGCCAGGGCGGCCAGGTTCAGACGGAAGTTCACGCTCAGTCTCCTTGTGTTTGCGGCGGAAATGCCAGAAATAAGCATCTTCCGGCGACGTCGCTTCGGCCGCGATAGGAGAAACACGCAGTCCCCGCCACGCTTGTCATATGCGCGACAGGCCCACCGTCAAGACGGTCTTTTGGCAGGCCACCAACGCCCGAAACCCCAGGCCATCAGGGCATCGAACACGCCCGCCAGCACCAGGGCCATGGCCACCAGGGGCACGGTCTCGGGCGCGAGGAAGCTCGGCGCGGTCAACCAGATGGCCACACCCGCCACGGTCATGAGCACGGCGGCCGCGCCCAACACGCCCTGCACCAGCTGGCGCCCCCTGTGTGCCGCCGCCGCGCGCGGTTCGACCGGCACACCACTTTCTTCGGGAGGACGAAAATCCACGGTCATGACAGTCTCCTGGCGGGCCCAAAACCGCCATTTCAGCACAGGCCCCACCACCATGAACAACCGCACCCCGCTTCTCGACATCACCGACCTGCACTTTGCCCACACCCCCGAGGTGGCGGTTTTCAAGGGCTGGAGTGCGCGGGTGCCGCCGGGTCTGACGGTGGTGTGTGGCGTTGACAGCAGCGGCAAGACCACGCTGCTGCGCCTGTTGGCGGGCGAGCTGACAGGGCGCGGCCGGATCACACTGGATGGCGCGCCAGTGCGTCCGCAAGACGTGTTCTGGCAAGACCCGCGCGCCGCACCCGACGGCACCGTGGCCGACGCCTACCTGGCGACCCAGGCCGCCCGCTGGCCTGCCTGGGACGAAGCGGCCGCACAGGCCCACATCGACGGCCTGTCGCTGCGCGAGCACCTGCACAAGCCCTTCTTCGCCTTGTCCACCGGCGGGCGGCGCAAGGTTTGGCTGACGGCGGCCCTGGCCTGCGGCGCGCCGCTGACGCTGATGGACGAAATATTCGCCGCGCTGGACACGCCCTCCATCCGTTACCTGGAGACGGCCCTGCAACAAACGGCAGCGGCAGCCCCTGCCCGCTGGCTGCTGGTCGCCCACTGGGACGCGCTGCCGGGCGTGCCGGACGCGCGCGCCCTGTTGCTGGATCAACCAGCGTAGCGCGCCAGCTCCCAGTCGGTCACCGCGCCGGCCCAGGCATCCCACTCCTCACGTTTGAGACGCAGGAACTGCGCGCAGAAAGCCTCGCCCACGTCGGCGCGCAGACCTGTATCGGCCTGCAGCGCGTCCAGCGCGGCGCACAGGTCGCGTGGCAGGCGCGGCGGCATGGGCTGGCCGCTGGCCTGGCGCTCGTACAAGTCATCGTCGCAAGGCTGGGGCACCGGCAGGCCGCCAGCCAGGCCCGACAGACCGGCCGCCAGGGTGGCCGCGATGGCGGCGTAGACATTGCACGAAGGGTCGGGCAGGCGCCACTCCAGGCGGCCGGCCACGGTGCGCAGCAGACAGGTGCGGTTGTTGTCGCCCACCGCCTTCCAGACCGGCGCCCAGGTGGTGCCCGAGGCGCTGTGGCTGGCGGCCAGCCGCTTGTAGCTGTTGACCGTGGGCGCGCACAAGGCGGCCAGCGCATCACCGTGCTGCAGCAGGCCGGCGGCGAAGTCCAGGCCAGCCGCACTCAGGCCCATGGGGCCGGCGGCGTCGGCGAACACCGCACGGCCTTGCGCGTCGGTCAGGCTCAGGTGGAAATGCAGGCCACTGCCGGGCGCGCCGGCCAGAGGCTTGGGCATGCCGCTGTAGACGAAGCCGTGGCGCTCGGCCACGGCGTGTGCACTCAACTGGAACAGCTGAAAACGGTCGGCGGCGGCCAGCGCCTCGTCGAACTTGTAGTTGATCTCGTACTGGCCGTTGGCGTCCTCGTGGTCCATTTGCTGCAACTCGAAGCCCAGGGCCGTGAGCGTGGCGCGCATGTCGTCCAGGAAGTCGCGCTGGCGGTGGATGGCCTTGAGGTCGTACGAGGGCTTGGCCAGCTTGTCCTCACCGTCTCCGGCCACCCAGCGGCCTTGGCCGTCGCGGCGCAGCAAGAAGAACTCGGGCTCAATGCCCACCCACAAGCGGAAGCCACGCTGGGCGGCACGCGCGAGCTGGCGTTTGAGCAGCTGGCGCGAACAGGTGTCCAGCGGCTCGCCGCCGGCAAAACCGTCGCACACCGCGTGCGCCACGCCCGGCATGAAGGGCAGCGGGCGCAGGCTGTCCAGCACCACGCGGCCGTAGTATTCGCTGCGCGCACCCCGGCGCGGCAGGCCGGTGCCCCAGATGCTGGGACCAGCAAAACCGGCGCCGCTGTGCACCCACTCATCGAGCAAGGCCAGCGGCACCAGCTTGCCCTTGGGTGTGCCATGCAGGTCGGTGAACTGCGCCAGCACCGAGTGGATGCCTTGTGCCGACAGGCGCTCGATGGCCGCCCGGATGTCACCGCTCATGCGCTCAGCACGTCGGCCAGGGCGGCATCGATCACGCCCAGGGCTTCGGTGAACAGGCTGTCCTCGATGGTGAGCGGGAACAAGAAGCGGATGACGTTGCCGTAGACACCGCAGGTCAGCAACAGCAGGCCACGCTTGAGCGCGGCGGCCTGGACCTTCTTGGTCAGGTCGGCGTCGGGTGCGCCGGTGGCCGCGTCAATGAACTCGCACGCCACCATGGCGCCCAGGCCACGCACGTCGCCCAGTTGCTTGTACGTCGGTTTCGCGGCCTGCAGGTGGGCCACCAACTGGCTGCCCAGCTTCTGCGCGCGCTCAGGCAGCTTCTCTTCCGCCATCACGTCGAGCACGGCGTGGGCTGCGGCCACCGCCAGCGGGTTGCCGGCGTAGGTGCCGCCCAGGCCGCCGGGCGCGGGCGCGTCCATCACCTCGGCGCGGCCCACCACGGCCGACAGCGTGGTGCCGCCGGCCATGCTCTTGGCCATGGTCATGAGGTCGGGCGAGACACCGAAGTGCTCCATGGCAAACATCTTGCCGGTGCGGGCAAAGCCGGTCTGCACCTCGTCGGCAATCAGCAGGATGCCGTGCTGGTCGCACAGCTCGCGCAGCCACTTCACGGCTTCGAGCTGGATGACGTTGAAGCCGCCCTCGCCCTGCACCGGCTCGAACACGATGGCCGCCACGCGGCTGGGTTCGATGTCGCACTTGAAGAGCTGTTCCATCGCGTGTTTCGTCTCATCGAGCGACGCGCAATGGCAGGGGAAGGGCACGTGGTAGATCTCGGGCGGGAAGGGGCCGAAGCCAGCCTTGTAGGGTTGCACCTTGCCGGTCAGCGACACCGAGAACAGGCTGCGGCCGTGGAAGGCGCCGCCGAAGGCGATGACGCCGCTGCGTTTGGTCGCCGAACGTGCGATCTTGATGGCGTTCTCGATCGCCTCGGCGCCGGTGGAGAAAAAAGCCGTCTTCTTGGGGCCGCTGATGGGCGCGATGGCGTTGATGCGCTCGGCCAGCGACACGTACTCGGCATAGGGCACGACCTGGTAGCAGCTGTGGGTGAAGCGCTGCAGCTGCGCCGCGATGGCGGCCTGCACCTTGGGGTGCACGTGACCCGTGTTGAGCACCGCGATGCCGCCGGCGAAGTCGATGAAGCGGCGGCCTTCGATGTCCCAGAACTCGGCGTTCTTGGCGTGGTCGATGAAGAAGTCGCCCATGACGGCCACACCACGCGGTGTGGCGGCTTGGCGGCGGGCATGCCATTCGGCGTTGGTGTGGCCGGTCTTGAGGTCGGTGAGGGTGTTCATGGTCGTCTCCAAAAAAATGACAAATGACGAATGACTGCGTGCTTCGCACTGGATGACTTGATCATTCTTGCGGCGCAGCCGCGTCATTAAGCCGCGCAGCGGCGAAGTCATGCGTCATACGGGTGAATCGATGCGTATCCAGGTGGTCTTGGTTTCGGTGTACTTGTCGAAGGCGTGCAGCGACTTGTCGCGGCCCACGCCGCTCTGCTTGAAGCCGCCGAAGGGCACGGTGATGTCGTCTTCGTCGTACTGGTTCACGTGCACGGTGCCGGCGCGCAGCGCGCGGGCAATGCCGTGCGCCTTGTTGATGTCGCGCGTCCACACCGCCGCCTGCAGGCCGTACACGCTGTTGTTGGCCTGTCGCACCACGTCGGCCGCGTCGTTGAAGCTGAGCACCGACAGCACCGGGCCGAAGATTTCTTCGCGCGCGATCGTCATGTCGTTCTTCACGCCGGCAAAGATGGTGGGCTGCACATAACAGCCACCCGACTCGGCCAGGGCTTGTGCCCCGCCCGCGAGCAGCTGGGCACCCTCGCTTTTGCCGCTTTCGATGTAGCGCAACACGGTGTTGAGCTGGGTCTGATCGACCACCGCGCCCATCACGGTGTTTTTGTCCAGCGGGTTGGCGGGCTGGTAGTTGGGCACCAGGGCCAGGGCTTTTTCGAGGAAGCGGTCGCGGATGCTGTCTTCCACAAACAGGCGCGAGGGCGCGTTGCAGCTTTCGCCCTGGTTGAAGAAGATGCTGCCCACCGCAGCTTCGACCGCGCGGTCGAGGTTGG
>CAYUAH010000077.1:0-443 GCA_964442375.1 uncultured Hydrogenophaga sp.
CCCTGGAAGTGCCGCCCGACCTGACCCAGATCAACCGCGAATCGCGCTACGTCATTCCGGGCGCCAGCGTCACCGCCAGCGGCTTCCAGACCACGCAGGCCGCAGCCGCAGCGTCGGCCGGCACGGCCGTGGCCGCCGCCAGCCTGGGCGACGTGCGCATCGAACGCTCGGGCTCGCAGCGCTGGCTGGTCATCAAACGCCCGGCCGACCAGCTGTGGCAGCCCGTGGTGGACTTCTGGCAGGAAAACGGCTTCCTGCTCACGCTGGACCAGCAGGCCCTGGGCATCATGGAAACCGACTGGGCCGAGAACCGCGCCAAGCTGCCGCAGGACATCATCCGCAGCACCCTGGGCAAGGTCTTTGATTCGCTGTATTCCACTGGCGAACGCGACCGCTTCCGCACCCGCCTGGAGCGCAGCGCCGACGGCGGCACCGAGATCTAC
>CAYUAH010000077.1:453-13650 GCA_964442375.1 uncultured Hydrogenophaga sp.
CCCGGCCGACCCCGAGCTGGAAGCCGAATTCCTGCGCCGCCTGATGGTCAAGCTCGGCGTGCCACAAGAAACCGCCAAGGCCCAGGCCGCCAGCGTCACCGTGCCCAGCGCCGCGCGCGCCACCACCGTCAACGGTGGCCCGGCACTGGAGTTCGACGACAACTTCGACCGCGCCTGGCGCCGCGTGGGCCTGTCGTTGGACCGCACCGGCTTCACCGTGGAAGACCGCGACCGTGCGCAAGGCCTGTACTTCGTGCGCTATGTGGCCCCCGATGCGAACTCGGGCAAGGAGCCCGGCTTCCTGGGCCGCCTGTTCGGCGCCGGCAAGCCGTCTGAAGCCACGCCGGTGCGCTACCGCATTCAGGTGCGCAGCGCCGCTGACAAGACCACCGTTTCCGTGCTCGACGCCCAAGGCCAGCCCGACAAATCGGCCAATGCCCAGCGCATCACGCAGGTGCTGGTGGACGACCTGAAGTGAGCCCGCGCTGAGGCGCTGCTGCTGACAAGGGCCACCCTCGGGTGGCCCTTGGTCCATCTGGCCGTTTGTGATGCAATCGCCCCACCACCACAGCGGCAAGGGGCAAGCGACATGGCCATCAACGACGCGTATTTCGATGCCGACACGCTGGCGCGTGCCAAGGGATGGGCCTCATCAGGCGCCGGGCCGGTCGAAACCAACGGTGGCATCGCCATGCCCCGGCGCGTGCACGTGCCGATGGGCCAGTACCTGTACCGCTTCGCCAGCTCAAGCAAGGCGGAACACCTGCGCCCGCTGGGTTGCTGGTGGGTGGAGTACGAGGTGCTGACCAAGATCGCACGATTTGCCCGGGAGCAGGAGAGCAGCCCGAGCGCGGCGGCCCGCTACTTCCTGGCGCTGCCCTGGTCATGGACGCAGGTGGACCGCTTGATCCGGGCCAGGGTGGTCGCCCGTCTGGATGCCTACCGCGGCATGGGCAAACCCGCCGCTGGCACCCACGCCAACGTCGCCGGCACCCGCTTCATTCCGCCCCATCACATCAGCGAGCTGTTCCAGCTTTTCATCCCCGGCATGGACCAGGCCGGCATCGCGCGTCAGGCACTCACCGACATCAGCGACACCGAGATCTGGCTGGCGCCCGCCTTCCATCACTGAACGGCCTTCGCGCCGCCGGGTTGTCACGAAATTGACACCCCGTTGCCTCATTCTCCAAGGCTTCGCATCTTCAAGCTTCCCCATGCATTGGTTGCTCTCACTGCGCATTGGCGCGCGGCTCGCGCTCGCTTTCGGCGCCCTCCTGTTGTTGCTCGCCACCCTGGCCGCCGCCGCCCTCATCGGCTCACAGCGGCTGGCCACCAGTGGCGAGGTGCTCTACACCCAGCGCACCTTGCCGCTGGTCCAGCTGGCTCAGGTCGATTCGCTGCTCGGCCAGAGCCGCACGCTGGTGATGGACATGCTGCTCGACCCCGGCACCGCCAACATCGAACGCCGCAGCAAGGCATTGCGCGCCAACGTCGAGCAGGCCCGCGCCGCCTGGACACACTACCGCGACGCCGAACTGAGCCCGAACGAACAGACCCAGTTCCTGGTGCAAGCCTTCGAGCCGCTGCTGGCGGCCTACCTCGACCAAGGCCTGGCACCTGCCGCGCAGGCCGCATCCGAAGGCCGCTACGACGACACCGTGGCCATTTACAGCGACCACATCGGCCCATTGGCACCACAAGTGGCCCAGGCCATGAGCGCCCTGACCGCCGCCGAAGTGGCGCTGGCGCAGACCGAGTTCACGCAGGTGCAACGGGTGGCGCGCTCCACCCGCTGGCTGATGTGGGGCGGCGCGCTGCTGGCGCTGCTGCTGGGCGCCTGGCTGGCCTGGGCCATCACACGCTCGGTGACGGTGCCGCTGCGCCATGCGGTCGGTGTGGCTGGCGCCATCGCCCAGGGCGACCTGCGCGCCCCGCCCGCCCCGGTGGGCCGCGACGAATGCGCCGAACTGCAGCATGCGCTGGGCCGCATGTGCGGCCAGCTCAGCGATGTGGTCGAGCAGGTCCGCCTGGGCAGCCACGGCGTGGCCCACGGCGCCGACGACGTCACCGCTGGCACCGGCGATCTGTCGCGGCGCACCGAACAACAGGCCGCCAGCCTGGAGGAAACCAGCGCGGCCATGGAAGAACTCACCCGCATGGCCGACCACGGCCGGCACACCGCGCAGCAGGCCAGCGCGCTGGCCCGCTCGGCCAGCGAAACCGCCAGCGCGGGCGGAGCGGCCGTGGCCCAGGTGGTGGCCACCATGGCCGGCATACATGAGAGCTCGCGCCGCATCGGCGACATCATCGGGGTCATCGACGGCATCGCCTTCCAGACCAACATCCTGGCGCTCAACGCCGCCGTGGAAGCGGCCCGCGCGGGCGAACAGGGCCGGGGTTTTGCGGTGGTGGCCGGCGAGGTGCGCAACCTGGCCCAGCGCAGCGCCCAGGCCGCACGCGAGATCAAGACGCTGATCGGCGACAGCCTGACTCAGGTGGCCAATGGCGCCACCCAGGTGCGCGAGGCTGGCGAACGTGTTGGCGGCCTGGTGGCCCAGGTGGACGAGGTGCGCGGCCTCATCGACGTGCTGCACAACGCCAGCCAGCAGCAGAACCACACGGTGCAACAGATCGCACACAGCGTCGGCCTGATCGACCAGAACACGCAGTCCAATGCGGCGCTGGCCGAACAAAGCGCCGCCTCGGCCGACAGCCTGCACCAGCAGGCGCAGCGCCTGATCGCGCTGGTGGCCACCTTCCGCACCCCCACCCCAACACACACCCCGCCCCGGGCCCTGGCCCTGGGCCGGCACTGAACCACCCATGTTGCAAAGGCCCGCGCCATGACCCACAACGAAGACCTGGTGCGCCGCATCGAGCGCGACCTGATCGACAGCTATGACGAGGAACTTGAACTCGAGATCGAGGACCGCCACCCCGACGCCGCCGGCCGCGCCCTCGGCGTGGGCGACACCGACGCCGACAAGTCCCAGCGCATGGCCTACTTCCGCGAGCTGTTCCGGCTGCAGGCCGAGCTGGTCAAGCTGCAAGACTGGGTGGCGGCCAGCAAACAGAAAGTGGTCATACTTTTTGAAGGGCGCGACGCGGCTGGCAAGGGCGGCGTCATCAAACGCATCACGCAGCGCCTGAACCCGCGCGTGTGCCGCGTGGTGGCCCTGCCCGCACCCAACGACCGTGAGCGCACGCAGTGGTACTTCCAGCGCTACGCCACCCACCTGCCGGCCGCAGGCGAGATGGTGCTGTTCGACCGCAGCTGGTACAACCGCGCTGGCGTCGAGCGCGTGATGGGCTTTTGCAGCGACGATGAGTACGAGGAATTTTTCCGCTCGGTGCCCGAGTTCGAGCGCATGTTGGTGCGCTCGGGCATCAAGGTGCTCAAGTACTGGTTTTCCATCACCGACGACGAGCAGCACCTGCGCTTTCTGGGCCGCATCCACGACCCGCTCAAGCAGTGGAAACTCAGCCCCATGGACCTGGAGAGCCGCCGCCGCTGGGAGGCCTACACCCGCGCCAAGGAAACCATGCTGGAGCGCACCCACATCGCTGAAGCGCCCTGGTGGGTGGTGCCGGCCGACGACAAGAAGAAAGCGCGCCTGAACTGCATCCACCACCTGCTGTCGCAATTCGACTACGAAGAAGTGCAGCGCCCCGAGGTGTTGCTGCCGGCCCGCGAACGCAACCCCGACTACCTGCGCCACCCGGTGCCCGCCGACATCATCGTGCCGGCGGTCTATTGAACGTCCGCTGCCACCCGGCCGTCTGGCCGGGTGCGCCCCACCGCTCGGGGTGAACCCGCCCCCCACCGCATCCGTGACCCCATCTCCCCACACCCTGCCGGCACCGGCGCGCCGCCTGTCGCTGACCTGGATCAGCCTGTGCCTGGCCGTCGCCACCCTGGTTGCCATCTGGGCCGGCACCTGGCAGCGCACCGCATCGGAACGCCACCTGCTCGAAGCCAACGCCGTGGCCCAGCAGCGAAGTGTCGCCGTCATCCTGTCGGAGAACCTGACGCAGGTGACCGACCGTGGCCGCCTCATGGCCCTGGCGGCCGAAGACTGGTTCGAAGGCCGCCGCGCCGGCACCACCGCCCACATCGCCCAGTTGCAGGCGACCGACCAGGTGTTTCTGCGTGTCGCGCTGTACGACAGCTCGCTGGCACTGCAGTTCCAGACCTCGCCAGCCGTCGGCGGCAGTGGCCCACAAGCGGCGCTGCAGGAAGCCGTGCTGCGGCTGCCGCCTCGGTCCGACACGGCGGTGGAAACCGTGCGCTCGGGCAACAGCCACCCCGAAAACTGGACCGTCCCCCTGGTCTACCCGGTCCACGGCCGTGGTGGCGACGTGCGGGGCTACCTGCTGCTCGACCTTGACCTGGGCTACCTGCTGCAGCTGTACCGCGACGTCGAACTCGGCCGCACTGGCGCCATCCACCTGCTCACGCGCGACCTCGTGGTGGTCGCCGAGGCCCGGGCCGAGGGCCTGGTCGGCAGCACCCAAGCCCGCCGGCTCGGCGGCCTGGACACCCGCGCCCCCGAGGGTCACGGCAACCTCGACATCGACGGCAGTGGCAACACCCAGCTGCACGCCTTCCGGCGCTCCGACCGCAACCCCTTCACCGTGGTGGTGAGTCGCCACGCCGACGAGGTGCTGGCCGTGCACGAACGCTTCAGCCTGCGCGTCTGGGGCACGCTGGGCGTGCTCACCGCCGTTCTGGCCGTTGCTTCGGCGCTGCTGGTGCGCAGTCTGCGACGCCAGCAGGGACTGATCGCGGCACTGAGCCACTCCGACCAGGAAAAACACGACCTCATCGTGTTGCTGGAGGACGAAAAATCGCGCGCCATCGCCTTGGCCTCGCTGGACCACCTGACCGGTCTGAACAACCGGCGCATGTTCAACCAGCTCGCCGCCAGCCACCTGGCGGCCGCGCGCCGCAGCCCCAAACACTATGCCCTGCTCTACCTCGACCTGGACCGCTTCAAGCTGATCAACGACAGCCTGGGCCACCACGTGGGCGACCTCCTGCTGCAGGCGGTGGCCACCCGCTTGCTGGCCCACACGCGCAGCGGCGACATCCTGGGACGCATGGGCGGCGACGAATTCGCCCTGCTGGTGACCGGTGTGGAGCAGGCGGCCGACGTGGACGTGATCGCCGCCAAGCTGGTGGCCGAACTCAGCCGCCCCTACGACAACCTCGATGGCCACGAGCTCCACGTCACGCCCAGCATCGGCATCGCCTACTTCCCGCGCGACGGCCACGACGTCACGGTGTTGTGCCGCAGCGCCGACACCGCCATGTACCAGTCCAAACGCGCCGGGCGCGGGCGCTACACCTACTACGACGCCGCGCTCAACCCGTCCGGTCCGCGCCTCTACACCCTGGAGCGCCAGTTGCCCCGCGCCATCCAGGAAGGCGAACTGGTGCTGCACTTCCAGCCCAAGGTGCAGCTCAGCGACATGCGCGTGACCGGCTTGGAGGCCCTGGTGCGCTGGCAGCACCCCGAGTTCGGTCTGGTCTTTCCCGGCGACTTCATCCCCATCGCCGAACAGGCGGGCCTGATCGAGGCCCTGGGCGACTGGGTGATGCGCGCCTGCTGCGCCCGCCAGGCGGTCTGGAAGGCACAGGGGCTGGCGCCGGTGCCGCTGGCCTTCAATGTCTCGCCCCAGCAGCTGCGCGACCCGTCCCTGCCCGCGCGCCTGGGCGCGCTGCTGCAGGAACACGGCCTGTTCAGCACCGACATCGAGATCGAGATCACCGAAAGCTGCCTGGTCGAGCCCATCGACGTGGCCGTCAAAGTGCTCAGCGAGCTCGAAACCATGGGCCTGCGCATCGCGCTGGACGACTTCGGCAGCGGTTTTTCCAGCCTGGGCCAGATCCGCCAGTTGCCCATACACAAGCTCAAGATCGACCGCTCTTTCGTCAACGACCTGCGCAGCAACAGCGACGTGGGCGTGATCGTCACCTCCATCATCACCCTGGCACACAACCTGGGCATGCGGGTGGTGGCCGAGGGCGTGGAGCTGATGGACCAGCTGGTTTATCTCAAGACCGCCGCCTGCGACGAGGTTCAGGGCTATTTCCTGAGCCGCCCCGTGCCGGCGGAGGAAGCCGCCCGCCTCATGAAACAGCAACACCTGGACCCCCGATGAACACACGC
Organism: uncultured Hydrogenophaga sp.; assembly: GCA_964442375.1. Lineage (GTDB taxonomy): Bacteria > Pseudomonadota > Gammaproteobacteria > Burkholderiales > Burkholderiaceae_C > Hydrogenophaga. Next base: position 6,627 of record CAYUAH010000077.1, read on the forward strand.
TGCCCATGGCCAATCCGGTCGCTGGGGGCCCTGGCGCTGGCCCTGCCGGCCCTGCTCTGGCCCGCGCCCGGCCGCGCCAACACCTGCGACGACCCGCACCCGCTGCGCCTGTCCCTGATCCCCAAGTCCCAGGCCACACAGCAGCGCGTGCTGCTCGCGCCCTTGCTGCGCGCGCTGGAACAAAGCACCCAGCGCCGCGTGGAGCTCAGCCTGCCCAGCTCCTACGGCGCGGTCATCGAAGGCCTGCTGGCCGGCACTGTGGACGTGGCCGAACTCGGGCCCGCCTCCTACGCCCTGCTGATGGCACGCGCCGAGGCGGTGCAGGTGTTTGCCGCCCTGTCCGCGCGCGATGGCACCCTCCCTGGCCAGCCGGGGCGTTACCACGCCCTGCTGCTGACCAACCGCGAGGCCGGACTGAGCAGCGTGGCCCAGCTGCAGGGCAAGCGCGTGAGCCTGACCGACCCCGCCAGCACCTCGGGCGCGCTGCTGCCCCGCGCCGGCATGCGCCAGCTCACCGGCCGCACACTGGAGCAACACTTCGGCCGCGTGAGCTACGCCGGCTCGCACGACCGCGCCCTGCAGGCCTTGCGCAAAGGCCTGGTCGATGCCGCCTTCGTCTCCAGCACCCGGCTCGACGAAGCCCTGCGCCAGGGCAGCTTGCAGGCCGACGACGTGGTGGAGCTGTGGCGCTCACCCACTGTGCCCACCGACCCCTTCGTGTGGCGCAAGCGCCTGTGCGCGCCCTTGCAGGCCCGCGTGCGCGAGGCCTTCCTGAACCACGCGGCTGAGCTCGCGCCCATGTTCCGCCAGCTCGACAGCGGCCCTTTCGTGGCCGCCAGCGACGAGGACTACCGCGCGGTGCGCGAGCTGCTGCGCCAGGATCCGCCCTGAACCCGCCCTGACACCGGGCACGGCGCTTTCACGCCGCTGTCATCACTTCGCCACGGCCGCTTCACCCATGCCCCGCAGCATGGGCAAGAACAAGCGGAGAACACAGCATGAAGATCGCGGTGGTGGGTGCGGGTTACGTGGGCCTGGTGACGGCGGCCTGTCTGGCGGAGCTGGGCAACGACGTCATGTGCATCGACAGGGACCACGGACGCGTGGCCTTGTTGCAAGCCGGCGGTGTGCCCATTTACGAGCCCGGTCTCGACGACTGGGTGCAACGCAACCAGCACGCCGGGCGGCTGCGTTTCAGCACCGCGCTGCCGGCAGCCGTGATACATGCCGAGGTGATCTTCATTGCCGTGGGCACACCGCCGCAGGAAGATGGCTCGGCCGACCTGCAGCACGTGCTGGCAGTCGCGCAGCAAATAGGCCGCCACATGGATGGCTTCAAAGTGGTGGTCAACAAATCGACCGTGCCGGTGGGCACGGCGCAGCAGGTGGAGCAGGCGTTGCGCGAACACGGTCAACACGACTTTGCGGTGGTCTCCAACCCCGAATTCCTCAAGGAAGGCGCGGCCATCGATGACTTCATGCACCCCGACCGCATCGTCATCGGCCTGCCCGAGGGCGCGGCCGGCGAGCGCGCCCGCACGCTCATGGCGCGGCTGTACGCGCCCTTCAATCGCCACCACGAACGCACCGTGTGGATGGACGTGGCCAGCGCCGAACTGACCAAATACGCGTCCAACGCCATGCTGGCCATGCGCATCTCCTTCATGAACGAAATGGCGCAGCTGGCCGACGCGCTGGGCGCCGACATCGACGCGGTGCGCCGGGGCGTGGGCGCCGACAGCCGCATCGGCCCGAGCTTTCTGTACGCCGGCACCGGCTACGGCGGCAGCTGCTTCCCCAAGGACACGCGCGCGCTGGTGCACAGCGCCGCAGGCCAGGGCCTGCGCATGCGTCTGGTGGAAGCCACCGAGGCGGTCAACGCGGCGCAGAAACAGGTGCTGGTGCAGCAGGTCTGCGCGCGTTTTGGCCAGGACCTGCGCGGCCTGCGCTTCGGACTCTGGGGCCTGGCCTTCAAGCCCAACACCAACGACATGCGCGAGGCGCCCAGCCGCACCGTGATTGCCGAGCTGCTGGCGCGTGGCGCCGAGCTGCTGGCGCACGACCCGGTGGCCACCAGCGAGGCCCAGCGCGCCCTGGCGACCGACCTCGGTCGCCCCATCGCCGACATCCCGAAGCTGCACTTTGTGGACATGCCGCTGGACGCGCTGCACGATGTGGACGCCCTGCTCGTGCTGACCGAATGGAAGTGTTTTCACCACCCCGACTTCACGGCCATGGCGCAGCGCATGCGCGCGCCGGTCATCTTCGACGGCCGCAACCTGTTCGACCCGGCGCAGATGCAGGAACTGGGTTTTGTCTACCAGGGCATAGGCCGGCGCAACCGCGCCGCGCGGCCCGTGCGCGTGCCGCGCGCCAGCCACGGGCCACTGCTGGCCACGGCAGCGCAGGCACGCCCGGCCAGCCGGCTGCACCCTTGAGGCCGCGCGCCGCGCGGCCGCCACTGCCGCGCGGCTTTCGCGCGCTGGTGGCGGCGCAGTTCGTCTCCGGCCTGGCCGACAACGCCCTGCTCATCGTCGGCCTGGCCTACCTGTTGGCGCGCGGCCACCCGGCCTGGTGGGCGCCGCTGCTTAAATTCGCCTTCACCTGGTCGTATGTGCTGCTGGCGCCCCTGGCAGGCGGTCTGGCCGACGGTGTGCCCAAAGGCCGGCTGATGGCCTGGATGAACGGGCTCAAGCTGGTGGGCGCTGCGCTGCTGGGCGTGGGCGTGCACCCGGTGGCCGCTTTCGCGTTGGTGGGCCTGGGTGCGGCCATCTACGCGCCCGCCAAGTACGGCCTGGTCACCGAAACCGTGGCGCCGGCCCGCCTGGTGCAAGCCAACGGCTGGATCGAGGTGACCGTGGTGCTGTCGGTGCTGCTGGGCACGGCCCTGGGGGGCGCGCTGGTGGCCCTGGCGCCCCGGCACGCCGGCTGGCTGGCACCCTTGCACCTGGCCTTGTTGGCGGTGCTGTGTTTGTACGCGCTGGCGGCCCTGCTCAACGGCTGGGTGCCCCACGCACCCGCACGCGAAGCCCTGACCCGCCGGCTGCTCGCATGGCAAGCCTTGCACGCGGGCTGGCGGCGGTTTGGTGCCGGCCAGCGCCGGCTTTGGCGCGACCCGCTGGGCGGCCTCTCGTTGGCCACCACCACCCTGTTCTGGGGCGCGGCGGCGGTGATGCAGTTTGCCGTCATCCACTGGGCCGATCAGGTGCTGGGCCTGCCGCTGAGCCAGGCTGCCTACCTGCAGGCCACGGTGGCGCTGGGCGTGGTCGCTGGCGCCGCCCTGGCCAGCCGGCGCGGCGCCCTGCTGGCGGGCGTTCAATTGCTGCCCTGGGGCGTGGTGCTGGGCGCGCTGCTGATGACCGTGGCCTGGGTGCGCGACATCGCCTGGGCGCTGCCGCTGCTGGTGGCCACCGGCGCCGTGGGCGGCTACCTGGTGGTGCCCATGAACGCGCTGCTGCAGTACCGGGGCCACCGCCTGCTGTCACCGGGCCGTTCGATTGCCGTGCAGGGTTTCAACGAAAACCTCAGCGTGCTGCTGATGCTCGCACTGTACGCCGCGCTGCTGCGGCTGGGCCTGCCCGTGGTGACGGTGATGGTGGGTTTTGGCCTGTCGCTGGCGCTGGCCATGTGCGTGCTGATCTGGCGCAGCCGGGGCATGCGCCGCAGCCGGCGCGAACCGCTCAGGCCCAGCCGCGCAGCGCACCCAGGCTGACCTCGGCCGGTTCGCCGGCCCGCTGCAACACCAGTTGCTCCCAGATGCCTTCGACCTGGCCAACGATCTGCGACCAGTCCTGCGCCAGCGTGGTGCTGCGCGCACGCTCGCGCAGGTGCTGCGCCAGTGCAGGGCTGGCGGCCAGGTCGGTGGCGCGGCGCACAAAGGCGTCGGCGTCGCCAAAAGGCACCAGCAGGCCGTTGTCGCCATGGCGCACCAGCTCGGCCGCCGCCGCGTAGTCGAAGGCCAGCAGCGCGAGGCCACTGGCCAAGGCCTCGGGTGTCACGTTGCCGTAGGTTTCGGTCAGGCTGGTGAACAGGAACAGGTCGGCGCTGGCGTAGTGCTGGGCCAGGGCCTCGCCGTTGAGCGAGCCCACCAGCAGCGCGTCGGGGCAGGCCTGCTGCAAGGCGGCGCGTTCGGGCCCGTCACCCACCACCACCAGTTTCAGGTCGGGGCTGACCTGGCGCATGGCCTGTGTGCTGCGCACCAGCAGGTCGAGGTTTTTTTCGGCCGCCAGCCGGCCCACCGACAACAGCACCGGCTGCTCCGGCGCCACGCCCCACTGCGCGCGCAAGGCCTCGCTGCGTTTGGCGGGGCTGAAGCGTTCGGTGTCCACCCCGCGCGCCACCACCAGCAGACGCTCGAAACCCATGGCGCCCAGCTCGCGCTGCAGCTCGGGCGTGGGCACCATGGTGCAGTGGGCCAGGTTGTGGAACTTGCGCAGGTAGGCCGCAATCGGCTGGCGCAACCAGCCCACGCCGTAGTGCCGGCTGTAGGCGTGGAAGTTGGTGCTCACCGGCAGCTTGAGCTTGCGCGCGGCCTGCAGGGCCGACCAGCCCAGCGGCCCTTCGGTGGCCACGTGCACCAGGTCGGGCCGGCGCTGCGTCCAGTGCGACAACAACACACGCTTCATGGGCAGGCCCAGGCGCAGCTGCGGGTAGCGCGGAATCGGCAGGCCCCGGCCGAGCACCTCGTCCAGCGCCGCATCGCCGTGGGCGCCCTCACCCACCGGCTGGCGCGGGCGCACCAGCTGGATGGCGTGGTGGCGCGCCTGCAGGCGCAGCACCAGCTGCTGCACCGTCAAGGCCACGCCATTGACCTCGGGCGGGTAGGTTTCGGTCACCACCGCCACCCGCAGCGACGGGCGCGACAGCGGCAGTTGCTCGACCATGAGGGCTTCGGTGCTGGGCTTCATGCCGAACATGCTGGCGGCCCTGCGTGACAGCCGTGTGGCAAGTGCCCGGCCACCGATCTGGCGCCACATGGCAGGCCCATGAACAGCCCTGCCCTGTCACCGCGCTTTCATGCAGCGCCGCCAACATCCGCGGCAGGGCCAAGCCGGCCCGCATCTCTGAACAGGACACGCATGAACACCTTCATCCAGACCCTTGAGGAACAGCGCTGGGACGACCACCGCTACTACCACCACAGCCGCATCAACCAGAGCCTGCACCTGCTCAGCGCCATCAGCTTTCTGGTGGCCTACGCGCTTTTGTTCAAGGACCCGGCGCTGGCCGCGCTGGTGGCGTGGGGGGTGTCCATGGTCAGCCGCCAGGCCGGGCACTTTTTCTTCGAGCCCAAGGGCTACGACCACATCAACCAGGCCACCCACGAACACAAGGAAGCCATCAAGGTGGGCTACAACCTGCAGCGCAAGGTGGTGCTCATGGCCATCTGGGCGGCTTCGCCGCTGCTGCTGGTGATGCAACCCGACCTGTTCGGCCTGTTCGAGCCGCACACCACCTGGCAGGAACTCGCGCGCAATGTGGGCTGGATGTGGCTGTGGGTGGGCGTGGGCGGGCTGCTGTTCCGCGTGGCGCAGCTCTGGCAACAGAACAGCCTGATGACCGGCCTGGTGTGGGCCAGCAAGATCCTCACCGACCCCTTGCACGACATCAAGCTCTACCACCGCGCGCCGCTGCACCTGCTGCGCGGGGAGCTGCTGGACCCAGGGCAACACCGGCGCTGATCAGCGCGCCCGCCACATCTCCCTGAGAATCGCCCGCCCAAAGGCCTTGCCCGAAGCGCCCTCGGGCACGCTCCACCAGCCGTCCGAGCGCATCTGCTGGCAGGCCAGCACAAAACGGCGCTGGATGTCGGCCATGTCGTCGTCGGTGTGGGCCAGGGTGAACACCAGGCGGCCGGTGCCCACCCAGCTCAGCGCCAGGCCTTGCTCGCGCAGGTAGAACTGCAGCATCCAGTGGTAGCGCGAGGGGGCGCTGAAGTTCACCGTCCAGATGCTCGACAGGCCGGCCACGCGCACCGGCACGTCGGCCCGCTGCAGGCCCTGGTTGAAGGTGCTCAATCGCTGTTCCCAGCGTTCGTCCAGGCCTTCGTACAGGGCGCGCACTTCGTCGGTGTCGAGCCGGCGCAGAAAGGCGTTCATGGCGCCCATCACATAGGGGTGGGCGTTGAAGGTGCCGCGCGCAAAACAGACGTCGGCCGGGCGCTCGGGGCGATAGCGCTGCATCCACGCGGCGCGGCCACACACCACGCCCACCGGCAGGCCGCCGCCCAGGGTCTTGCCGTAGGTGACGAAATCGGCCGACACGCCGTAGTGCGCTTGTGCGCCGCCGCGCGCCAGGCGAAAGCCCACGAACACCTCGTCGAAGATCAGCGCGATGCCGCGCTCGGTGCAGACCTCGCGCAGGCGCTGCAGCCATGCGGTGTAGGCCGCGCGCGTGGCGGGTGTGCTCTGGCGCCCACTCACCAGCGTGGAGTCGCCGGGCGCGTTGCGATTGGGGTGCAAGGCCTGCAGCGGGTTGACCAGCACACAGGCAATGTCACGCTGCGTGCGCAGCACCTGCAGCGCGCGCTCGTCCATGTCCTTCAGGGTGAGGGTGTGGCCCGGTGGCATGGGGTTGCCGGGGCCGGGCTGCACGTCGTCCCACCAGCCGTGGTAGGCGCCGCAAAAGCGCACCAGGCGCTTGCGGCCGGTGTGGTAACGGGCCAGGCGCACGGCCTGCATCACGGCCTCGGTGCCCGACATGTGAAAGCTCACCGCGTCCATGCCCGAGAGGCTTTTGAGCCGCGTCACGTTGTCGGCCACACAGGGGTGGTAGCCGCCCAGTACCGGGCCGAGCGCGGCGCCCAGTACCGCGCCTTCGGCCATGGTGGCCTTGTAGAAATCCACCCCGAACAGGTTGACGCCGTAGGAGCCGGTGAGATCAAAGAAACGGTTGCCATCGAGATCGTTCAGCGACACGCCGTCCGCGTGGTCCCAGAAGGCCGGCAAGGGCAGGTGCTGGCGCACCAACTCGCTGAACTGAAAGGGCACGCGGTAGCGGCCGGTGAACTGCAGATCGGGCAGGC
>CAYUAH010000078.1:0-13539 GCA_964442375.1 uncultured Hydrogenophaga sp.
CATCCTGTTCATCAACATCATCGGCGGCTTTGCCATCGGCATGTTGCAGCACGGGCTGAGTGCTGGCCAGGCCGCCAGCTCCTACATCACCCTGGCCGTGGGTGACGCCCTGGTGGCCCAGGTGCCCGGCCTGCTGATTTCGGTGGCCGCTGCCATGGTGGTGTCGCGTGTGGGCAAGGACGAAGACCTGGGCGACCAGATCATGACCCAGATGTTCGCCTCGCCGCGCATTCTGGGCGTGACGGCTGCGGTCATCGCGCTGCTGGGCGTGGTGCCGGGCATGCCCCATGTGGTGTTCCTGGGCTTTGCGCTGCTCATCGGTGCGCTGGCCGCCTGGCTCACCTACGAGGCCCGCAAACCCAAGCCCGAACCCGAAAAGGCCGACACCGCCGCTGCCGCGCCGGCCGACACCGAGGCCAGCTGGAACGACCTCATGCCGGTGGACCTGCTGGGCCTGGAGTTGGGCTACCGCCTGATTCCCATGGTGGACAAAAACCGCTCGGGCGACTTGCTGGCGCGCATCAAGGGCGTGCGCAAGAAGTTCGCGCAGGACGTGGGCTTCCTGCCCCCGCCCGTGCACGTGCGCGACAACCTGGAGCTGCGCCCCAGCGCCTACCGCATCACGCTGCGCGGCGTGGTGGTGGGTGAGGGCGAGATCATGCCGGGCCAGTTCCTGGCCATCAACCCGGGTGGCGCCAAGACGCCGCTGATCGGCACCCCCACCACCGATCCCGCCTTTGGCCTGCCGGCGCACTGGATCGACGATCGCCAGCGTGAAAACGCCCAAATGGCCGGCTATACCGTGGTTGATTCCGAGACCGTGCTGGCCACCCATTTGTCACACTTGATGCAAGTGCAGGCCGCGAAGTTGCTGAGCCGCACAGAGACCCAGGAACTGGTGGAACACGTGGCCAAGCTCGCCCCCAAACTGATCGACGAAGTGGTGCCCAAGCTGGTGCCCATCGGCGTGTTCCAGAAGGTGCTGCAGTTGTTGCTGGAAGAGGGTGTGCACATCCGCGACATCCGCACCATCATCGAATCGCTGGCGGAACACGCCACACTGACCACCGACCCGGCCGAGCTGGCCCGCCGCGTGCGCACCGCGCTGTCGCCGGCCATCGTGCAGCAGATCTACGGCCCCACCAAGGAGCTCGAAGTGATCGCCATCGAGCCCGGCCTGGAGCGCCTGCTGACCCAGGCCCTGGGCGGCGGTGCCCAGTCGGCGCTGGACCCTGGCGTGGCCGACATGCTCACCCGCTCGGCCGCCCAGGTGGCCAACCAGCAGGAAGAGCAGGGCGTGCCGGCCTGCCTGCTGGTGCCCGACGCCATCCGCTCCGCCATGGCCCGCCTGTTGCGCCGCGCAGCACCCCGCCTGCAGGTGCTGGCGCACAGCGAAATTCCCGACACCCACCTGATCCGCATCGGCCCGATTTTGGGCGAGGTGGCATCTTGATGAAGCGAACCCCCCATTTCCCCGCAGTGCTTTGCACGGAGGTCACCCCATGAACGTCCAACGATTTCTTGCTCCCACGTCCCGCGAGGCCATGGCCAAGGCGCGCAGCGTGTTTGGCGATTCGGCGGTGATCCTCTCCAGCCGATCCACCGGCGCCGGTTTTGAGGTGGTGGCCACGGCAGAGGAAAACCTCGACCAGCTCGCCGGCCAGCGGCCGGCGCCCCGCCAACAAGCGGCCAGCGAAGCGCCGGCCGCAGGCGCGCGCCGAAGCTTGCAGGAGCGCGCCGAGCTGCAGCGCCCCGTGCTGGGCAACAGCCAGAACAGCGTGGAGCAGGACACCGAAACCCTGGCCATGAGCACGCTGTCCTTCCAGGATTACGTGCGCGAACGCATGCTGCGCAAGCGCCGCGAAGCCCTGGGCCAAGCCGCAGCACCCGCGCCGCAGGTGGCACAGCCACCGCGCCCGCGTGAGGCCGCCGTGCAGCAGCGCAGCACGGCGGCTTCGCCGGAACACAGCCGCCCGCAGCAAGCCGCGCCACGGCCCCCGCACAACGCCTCAGCAGCCCCCAGTGCCGTGGAGGCCCGCCTGACCGGCGAACTCAGCGCCCTCAAGGACATGATCGAGGAACGTTTCAACATGCTCTCGTGGCTGGGCAATTCGCGCCAGGACCCCATCCAGTCCAACCTCATGCTCAAGCTCATTCGTGCCGGCTACTCGCCCGCCGTGGCGCGTGCGGTGTTGGAGAAAATGCCACCCGACCTGGGCGCAGCAGACGCATTCAAGTGGACGCAGGACGTGCTCACGCGCAACCTCAAAACCGCCGACGCCAGCTCCAGCCTGTGCGATGACGGCGGTGTGTACGCGCTGATGGGCGCCACCGGCGTGGGCAAAACCACCACCGCCGCCAAGCTGGCCGCGCAGTGTGTCAAGTCCTACGGCGCCAACAGCGTGGGCCTGATCACGCTGGACACCTACCGCGTGGCCGGTTACGAACAGCTGCGCAGCTACGGTCGCATGCTGGGCGTGGTGGCCCACCTGGCGCACGACGCCGCCGCGCTGCAGGACCTGCTCAACCTGCTGTCCAACAAGCGCATGGTCATCATCGACACCGCCGGGCTCAGCCAGAACGACCCGCGCATCGCCGACATGCTGGAGCTGCTGTCCGCGCCCAAGATCAAGAAACTGCTGGTGCTCAACGCCGGCAGCCACGGCGACACCCTGGACGACGTGTTCAACGCCTACAAGGCCGCCGAGCTGTACGGCGTGATCCTGTCCAAGCTCGACGAGGCGCCCAAGCTGGGCCCGGCGCTGGACACGCTGATCCGCCACCAGGCCCTGCTGCGTGGCGTGAGCACCGGCCAACGCGTGCCCGAAGACTGGCAGCGCCCCGACGCCACCGCGCTGGTGCGCCTGTCCATGGGCACCACGGCCAAGTCGGCCTACGACCCGCAGTCCAGCGAGCTGGGCCTCTTCTTTTCCCAACCCATCTCGCAACCCGTGACCCTGGATGCCTGGCATGTTTGACGTGTTCGACCAGGCTCACGGGCTGCAAGCCTGGGCACCGGCCCAAGCCACGCGCCTGCTGGTGGTGCCGGCCACCGCCCACGGCGGTGTGGCGCACCAGCTGCTGTGGCTGCTGGCGCGCCGACTGGCCCGCGAGGGCGAGCAGGTGCTGGTGCTCGATGGCATGGCCAGCGAGACCATGGGCGCCGGCCTGCGCGCGCTGCTGGACGCGCCGCCCGGTGCGCCTGCGCCCTGGTCGGGCGATGGCAGCGACGACGTGGTGTCCGGCGTTCACATCCTGCCCGGCCGGCTGGGCCTGCTGCAGTTGGGGAACCAGGCGCATGGCCGTGCAGCGGGCGTCTCCGTGCAGCGGCTGGCGCAGGTGTTGCCGGCGGGCGCCTTTGTGCTGCTGACCGCGCCGGTGGAGGTGCTGGCGGTGCTGCTGCAAGGCACGGCGGCACGGCCGCTGGTTCCGCTGGATGGCCAACCGCGTTCGCTGGTCGAGGCCTACAACGCCGCCAAGGTGCTGCTGCAGGCCGGTGAGCTTTTGCCCGTGTTGGTGCCCATGGCGCCCGCCGGTCGCTTGGCCAGCGACCGGGGGCTGGCTGCACTGGAGGCGCCGGTCCAGGCGCTGGCGCACTGCGCCCGTACCTACCTCGGGGTGGATTTGCAAATCTGGCCAGTGGCGTATGATGAAAGCCGCGACACACCAGCCGACAGGGTGCCCGAACCGTGGTGGTTCAAGGTGCTGGACAGTGCGCTGACGGTGACCTTGGAAGCGACGCCTGGCGGCCAGCGCCGGTCGGACGAGGTGGCCGCCGAACCGGACTCTCGGAGATGTTGATGTACACCGCCAAAGGCACGCTTGAGCGCGATGACCAGCTGCGAAAGTACAGCCCGCTGGTGCACCGGCTCGCCCACCACATGATCGCCAAGTTGCCCGCCAGTGTGGAGGTGGACGACCTCATCCAGGTCGGCATGATCGGCCTGACCGAGGCGCTGTCCCGCTTCGAGCCATCACAGGGTGTGCAGTTCGAGACCTTTGCCAGCCAGCGCATACGCGGCGCCATGCTCGACGAGCTGCGCGAAGGCGACTGGATGTCGCGCGGCTCGCGCAAGCTGCAAAAAGACATCGAGATGGCTGTGCATCGGCTCGAGCAACGCCTGGGGCGCCCACCCAAGGAGGCCGAAATCGCCCAGGAAATGGACATGAGCCTGTCCGACTACCAGCAAACCCTGGCCCGGGTGCGCGGTACCCAGCTGGTGTACCTGGAAGACATGGGGGGGCGGGGCGAGGACGAGGACAATTTTCTCGACCGTTTCCTGCCCGCCGACGCGGAAGACGATCCGTCGGCCGTGCTGGGCGATCAGCGCATGCGCCGCTCGCTGGTGGAGGCCATCAACAAGCTGCCCGAGCGCGAGCAGCACGTGATGAGCATGTACTACGAGCACGACATGAACCTCAAGGAAATCGCCGCCGTGCTCGGCGTGACCGAGTCGCGCGTGTGCCAGCTGCACAGCCAGTCGATCGCCCGGCTGCGCGCCAAGCTGCGCGAACACTGAAGCCTGCGCCGGCGCCAGCTACGCCTTGAACGAGGTGTTGTTGCTGACGCGGGGCAGGCCACCCATGTTCCCCGAGCGTCCCAGTCGGGCGTAAGCATTGGCCTGTTCGGCCGGAAACAGCGTGCCCAGCGCCCGGTTGACGGCCGCGCTGCGCGCCAGCAACTGCTGTTGCAGGGCTTCGAGCCGGGTGTTGGTGGCGCTCAGCTTGGGCTGCCATTCGGCGGCCTGGCCGTCTTTCATCTGCTGAAAAACCTGCTGGAACAGCGCAATGCCCCGGCCCAGCGCTTCGGCTTCCGTGGCCAACTGATCGGGCAGGTTGTCGCGCAGGGCGGCCTCGGTGCGGTCAAGCTGCTGCTCGACATAGCGCAGCACCTGGTCGGGGCTGGGAAGGGTAGGGGGTGATGACATGGGCGGTCCAGCTGTTGCAGCTCATCCGCCCGCAGGCTCAAGGTCCGATGGAACCCTCAGGCGATGAAGGCTTTATTTTGACGCCACACCCAGCATGTCGCGGGCGTTGGACAGCAATTTGTCCGCAATGGCTTCGGAGTTGATGGTGAAAGTGCCGTTTTCGATGGCCGACTTGATGGCTTCGACCTTCTGGGCGTTGAACACGTCGCCGCCCGAGCGGGCCACGCTGGCCGAAATGGTCTGGCTGGTGGCCGACAGGGACACGGTCACGCCGGCCTCGCCAGCGGCTTCGTTGCGCCGGGCGGTGGCCGTGCCCAACCTGTCCGCAGGCTTGCCTGCCCCTGTGGCGGCACCGGCTGGCTTGTCTGGCAGGTTGTTGATCTTCATGGCGCTCTCCAGGCCCAAAGTGGGCGTCTTGGGAGGTGTATCGACCGAGTTGCGGGGAACTTTACCCCTATTTTTCAAAAAATCGGCGTGTTACAAATCCACCGTGACCGTGTTGTCGCGCCGAGCCCGACCCGACACCACCCGTCCGCCCGGCATTTTGACACGGACCGGTTGTCCGAGGAACCCATGGCCCATGGCGCGGCCGGTGGCGCTGAGCTGGAAGCCGGCCTGTTTGGCGTGGACTTTGACTTCGGTGCCGGCATGGAACACCTGCACCGGGCGCACCATGTTCTGGCGCAGCACCTGCCCCGGCATCAGGCCACGTGCGGCGGTCACGCCCAGCCAGTCGGCCTGGCGCACCAGCACCTGGGCGGGGTGTTCGGCCCAGTCCACTTCGCCGGGCACCACGTCGCCCTCATTCAGCACCGCGCCGGGCGCCACCGCGCGCTGCACCACCCAGGCCGGCCCCCAGACCTTGACCGTGATGGGCAAAAACACGTTCCACAAAACGGGGCCTTCCACGCAACGCAGGCCGATGCGGCTGCGCCCCCACAGGCGGGCGCCACGCGGCAGGTAGGGCTCCACCCGGGCACAGGGCGCCAGTTGGAGCCGGCTGTCGAGCTGACCGAGCTCAATGTCGGGCCGCAGCGGCTGGTCGCCCTCGGGCAGGTCCTCCGGGCTCAGGTTCTTCTGTGCCCATGCGTTGGCCTGCTGCAGCAGCGGTTGCGCCAGCGCCTGTTCGGGCGATGAGGCGCAGGCTGCACCGACCCAGCCCAAGCAGCCTATCACCACGCAGGCACCCAGGCGCGACCAGCGCTTGAGGGGCGCTGTGGGCTGCGGTGTGGTGTGGTGTGACATGGCGAGGGCTGAGCAACGTGGCCCTTCAATATAGCGGTGCGGGCGATGGGGCAAAGCCGGAACAGCCCCGGCTAAGCCCGGCTTTTCGGGGCATGGGTCACCCTCAAGATTTTCATAATTCGTCCACGCCCCGGTTTGCCGTGGGCCCGAGTCACCCAACCTTGCGAGGTCCGCATGTTCGAGCAATTCACCCAACGGCTGGACGGTTTGTCCAACGCGCTGGTGCTGCGCGCCCAGCGCCAGCAGGTGATCGCCAGCAACATCGCCAACGCCGACACCCCCGGTTTTGTGGCGCGCGACCTCAACTTTGCCCAGGCCCTGCAGGACGCCAACAACGGCATTGCCCACGGCACCGACCCCACCGCCACCCACAGCCGCCACCTGCGCCTGACCAGCAGCGAAACCGGCACTGGCAACCAGCTCGCCTACACGGTTCAGACCCAGCCCTCGCTGGACAAGAACACGGTGGACATGGACCGCGAACGCGCCAACTTCACCGACAACGCGATCCGCTACGAGTCCACGCTGCGCTTCATCAATGGGCATGTGAAAACCATGCTCAGCGCCATCCAGGGCCAGTGATTTTTGAACGAGCCTGAGGGAGAGACGCCATGTCCATGTTCAACATCTTCAACGTCACCGGCAGCGCCATCAGCTCGCAAGCGCAACGCCTCAACGTGGTGGCCAGCAACCTGGCCAACGCCGACGCCGTGGCCGGCCCGGACGGCAAGGCCTACAAGGCGCGCCAGGTGGTGTTCGAGACCGTGCCCATGGGCTCGCAGGCGGCCCAGGGCGTGAAGGTGCAGAACGTGTTCGAGAGCGATGTGCCCAACCGCAAGGTGTTCCAGCCGCAGCACCCCAGCGCCGATGCCCAAGGCTATGTGACGCACTCCAACGTCAATCCGGTGGAGGAGATGGTCAACATGATCTCGGCCTCGCGCTCCTACCAGAACAACGTGGAAGTGATGAACACCGCCAAGAACCTGCTGCTCAAGACGCTGCAGATGGGCCAGTAACCAGGAGATTCCTCATGTTCATGGCACCCTTGAGCAGCACCCAGATCGAGAGCTTTAACGCGGCCGGTGGCACGCAGGCATCCAACAGCGACCCGCAGGCCGCGCAAGACCGCTTCCTCAAGCTGATGGTTGCCCAACTGGCCAACCAGGACCCGCTCAACCCCATGGACAACGCGGAGCTGACCTCGCAGATGGCGCAGATCAACACGGTCAGCGGCATACAGCAGCTCAACGCCACGCTCAGCAGCATGTCCAGCCAGTTCTCGGGCCTGCAGGCGCTGCAGAGCACCTCGCTGATCGGCAAGCTGGCGGTGGTCAACGGCAGCCAGCTCGGCTACACCGACGAGGGTGTGGCGCAGGGCGGCCTGCTGCTGAGTTCGGCGGCCGAAAGTGTCCAGGTCGAGATCATGGGCACCGACGGCAAGGTCATGGCCACCGTGGACATGGGCGGCCTGCCGGCTGGCCAGCACAACTTCGAATGGAACGCCGCCAACACCGACCGCAGCAAGATTGCGGGCTTCCGCGTCAAGGCCACCCAGGGCGGCGAGGCGGTCTCGGCCAGCACGCTGTCGATGTTGCGCGTGGCGTCGGTGGGCATGGTGGACGGCAGCATCCGCTTGCGCACCGCCGAGGGAGCCGCTTTTGCCTACAGCGACGTGCTTGCCTTTCAATAAATTCATTACCCGGAGAACACCATGAGCTTCAACACCGGACTCTCGGGCCTGAACGCCGCCAGCCGCAACCTGGACGTGATTGGCCACAACATCGCCAACGCCAACACCACCGGCATGAAGGCCGGCCGGGCCGAATTTGCCGAGCTCTACGCGGCCTCCATTGGCGCCAGCGGCGGCACGGCCGGTGGCATCGGTGTGGAGGTGGCGGCGGTGTCTCAGCTGTTCAGCCAGGGCAACATCACCATCACTGGCAACGACCTGGACCTGGCCATCAACGGCAACGGCTTCTTCAACGTCACCCAGACCAACGGCGACGTGGCCTACACCCGCGCGGGCGCCTTCAAGCTGGACAAGGACGGTTTTCTGGTCACCAATTCGGGGGCCCAGCTCAACGGCTTCCAGGTGGACGAGGCCACCGGTACCGTTCTGCGTGGTGCGCAGCCCAGCCCGCTGCAACTGCCCACCGCCAAAGGCCTGCCGGCAAAGTTGACCGAAAACATCGTCGCCGGCCTGAACCTGGATGCGCGTGCCGAGATCGCGGTGGAGACGCCACCCGTGGCGCCCGCGACCTTCCCCACCTTCGAGCCCCCGCTGGAGACCTACGGCACCTCGGTGGTGGTGTACGACCAGCAGGGTGTGGACGTGCCTGTGAACCTGTATTTCGTCAAACGCGGCTTGAACACCTGGGAGGTGTTCTCCAAGGTGCCCGACGAGGATCCGGTGAGCCGGGGCAACGTGGCCTTCCTGGCCGACGGCAGTTTCGACAACGACCCTGCCAATTCCACCTACCTGGCCGGCGCGCCCATCGATGTGCCCACCGGCTCCAGCACCACCACGCCCACCTTCCCGGTGGCGCTGGACCTGACCGAACTGACCCAGTTCGGTACCCGCTTTTCGGTCTACCAGCTGGAGCAGGACGGCTACGCGCCCGGTGAGCTGACCGGCCTGAGCATCGAGGAGAACGGCGAGGTGCTGGCGCGCTACTCCAACGGCGAGTCGGTGCTCAGCGGCCAGGTGGCACTGACCACCTTCCGCAACCTGCAGGGCCTGCAGCCCATGAGCGGTGGCTACTGGATGCGCACGCTGGAGTCGGGCGAACCCGTCACCAGCGTGCCGCGCGACCCCGGCTTTGGCACCCTGCGCCAGGGCGCCCTCGAAGAGTCCAACGTGGACATCACGGCCGAGCTGGTCAACATGATCACGGCCCAGCGCAGCTACCAGGCCAACGCCCAGACCATCAAGACGCAGGACCAGGTGCTGTCGACACTGGTGAACCTGCGCTGATCGCTGACCACCCGACCCAGGCCACAGGAGCGCTGCCATGGACCGCATGATCTACACCGCGATGACCGGCGCCACTGCGCTGGTCAACCGCCAGCAGGCCATCGCGAACAACCTGGCCAACGTGTCCACCAACGGCTTTCGCGCCGAGCTGTCCACCTACCGTTCGGTGCCCTTGCAGGGCGACGGCGCCAGCACCCGCGTGATGGCGCTGGAGGCCACGGCCGGCCACCTCGAAACCCCGGGCACCCTGAATTCCACCGGGCGCAACCTCGATGTGGCTGCCATCGGCAACGCCTACTTCGCGGTGCAGGGGCTGGATGGCCTGGAGGCCTACACCCGCGCTGGCAATCTGCAGGTGGCGGTGGACGGCACGCTGACCAGCGCCACTGGTCTGCCCATGCTGGACGACGGCGGTGCCCCGATCGCGATTCCCGAAAACGCCCAGGTCATCATTGCCACCGACGGCACGGTGTCGGCCCGTGTGGGCAACGATCCGCCCCAGCTGCTGGGCCGCATGAAGCTGGTGACACCCAATGACGAGGTGCGCGTCAAACGTGGCAACGACGGCCTGTACCGCACCGCCGATGCGGCGCCCTTGCCGGCGGACCCCGAAGCCCGCCTCAAGGACGGCATGTTGGAGGGCTCCAACGTCAACGCCATCGAGGCCATGGTCGGCATGATCGCCGTGGCCCGCCAGTTCGAGCAGCAGATGCGCCTGCTGCAGACGGCTGAAAAGAACGACCAGACCGCTGCCCAATTGCTCGGCCTCAACGGCTGATAACGGAGGAACACCATGATCAACTCGCTGCAAATCGCCAAGACCGGCATGCAGGCCCAGCAAACCCAGCTGGACGTGATCTCGCACAACCTGGCCAACGTGGCCACTTCGGGTTTCAAACGCGGCAATGCGGTGTTTGAAGACCTGATCTACCAGAACCTGCGCCAGGTGGGTGCCAACAGTTCCGACCAGACCACCTTGCCCACCGGTCTGCAGCTGGGCCTGGGCGTGCGTACCGTGGCCACCGCGCGTTCGTACACGCAGGGCAGCCTGCAGCAGACCGGCAACAACCTCGACGTGGCCATCAACGGCAACGGTTTTTTCCAGGTCGAACTGCCCGACGGCACCACCGCCTACACCCGCGACGGCAGCTTCAAGCTCACCGCGCAGGGCGAGCTGGTCACCTCCAGCGGCTACCGCGTGTTGCCCGGCGTCACCATCCAGGACCCGGCCACGCGCTCGGTCACCATCGCCGCCGATGGCACGGTGACGGCCACCGTGGGCAACAACCCGCAGCCGCAGCCGGTGGGCACGCTGGAGCTGGCCACCTTCGTCAACCCGGCCGGCCTGGAGCCGCGTGGCCAGAACATGTTCACCGAGACCCCGGCCTCGGGCAACGCGACCACCGGCGCGCCCGACAGCGAAGGCCTGGGGCCCGTCATGCAGGGTTACCTGGAGCAGTCCAACGTGAGTGTGGTGCAGGAGCTGGTCAACATGATCCAGACCCAGCGCGCCTACGAAATGAATTCCAAGGCCATCCAGACCTCGGACCAGATGCTGCAACGCCTGGCCCAGCTGTGATCGTGCCGGGCATCAAAGGAAAAGCCATGAGCACCATTCCCCTGGCCGTGCGTCGCCTCGCTGGCGCCGTGGGCGCCGTGCTGCTGCTGCTCGCAGGCAGCGGTTGCAGCACCCTGTCGCAGATTCCCGATGTCGAGGTGGTCAAGGCCGAGCCGATACGCTGGCCACAGCCGCCGCGCGCGGGCACGGTCGAAGCCATTCCCACCGGCAGCCTGTTCGCCTCGGCCCAATACCGACCGGCGTTTGAAGACCCGCGCGCCCGCCTGGTGGGCGACAGCCTGACCATACAGATCACCGAGCGCGTGACGGCGAGCCAGAAGTCGTCTTCCAGCGTCAACCGCGCCTCTGGCCTGGAGGGCAGCGTCACCGCCTTCCCCTTCCTCAAAACGCCGCTGCTGGACAAGCTCAGCGCGGGCGCCAGCACCAACAACACCTTCAACGGCGACGGCTCCACCGACACCGCCAACACCTTCACCGGTGCCATCACCGCCACCGTGGTGGAGGTGCTGCCCAACGGCCACCTGGTGGTGGTGGGCGAGAAGCAGATCGGCGTCAACCAGAACGTGGACGTGTTGCGTTTCTCGGGCACGGTGGACCCGCGCACCATCGCGCCGGGCAACACGGTGCAGTCCACCCAGATCGCCAACACGCGGGTGGAGTCGCGTGGCCGCGGCGCGCAGTTCGATGCGCAGACATTTGGCTGGCTTTCCCGCTTCTTTTTGACGCTTATGCCCTTTTAAGTTTTCCGACAATTGGTTTCATGGGGTCGGGGCGGGTTGAACAGCCATCGAACCTCAGGGAAAGGTCCCCATGAAACAAACGCTCCATCTCCGCCTCCTGCCTGCCCTGGCCCTCGTGCTGGGCGTGTTGGTGGCATGGCCGGCCCAGGCGCTGCGCATCAAGGAAGTGGCCGCGGTACAAGGGGTGCGCAGCAACCAGCTGACCGGCTATGGCCTGGTCATCGGTCTGGACGGCACGGGTGACCAGAGCACCCAGATGCCCTACACCACCCAGAGCCTGGCCAACTACCTGCAGCAAATGGGCATCAGCCTGCCACCCGGCCAGCGCCTGCAGCCCAAAAACATCGCCGCCGTGGTCGTCACGGCACAACTGCCGGCATTTGCCCAACCGGGTCAGGCCATCGACATCACCGTGTCTTCGGTGGGCAACGCCAAATCGCTGCGCGGCGGCACCCTCATCACCACGCCGCTCAAGGGTGTGGACGGGCAGATCTACGCGCTCGCGCAAGGCAACCTGCTGGTGGGCGGGGCCGGGGCCTCGGCCGGCGGCAGCAGCGTCACCATCAACCACCTGAGCGCAGGGCGCATACCGGGCGGCGGCCAGGTGGAACGCGCCATACCCACGCCCTTGCTGTTGGGTGAGACGCTGGACCTGGGCCTGAACGCGGCCGACTTCCAGACCGCGCGCCAGGTGGCCCAGGCCATCAACCAGGCCAAGGGCGCCGGCACCGCGCGCGCGCTGGACGGCCGCCGTGTGCGCGTCAAAGCCCCGGCCGATGCCGACGAGCGCATATCCTTTCTGGCCGACATCGAGGAACTGTCGCTGCAGGGCAGCGCGCCGGCTGCCAAGGTGGTGGTCAATTCGCGCACCGGCTCCATCGTGGTCAACCAGGCGGTATCGCTGGGCGCGTGTGCCGTGGCGCACGGCAACCTGTCGGTCAGCATCAGTTCCACCCCGCAGGTCAGCCAGCCCAACCCGCTGTCCACCGGTGGCCAGACGGTGGTGACCGAGCAGGCCAGCATACAGATCAGCCAGGACAAGGGCGCGCTCATCAAGATCGATGCCTCGCCCCAACTGACCGACGTGGTCAAGGCGCTCAACGCGCTGGGCGCCACGCCGCAAGATTTGGTGGCCATCCTCCAGGCCATCAAGGCAGCCGGTGCACTCAACGCGGAGCTGGAGGTGATATGACAAGCCCCCACACTCCACCGCTGCGCGGGTCGTTGCCCCCCGAGGGGGCGCGGCCTGGCTTGGGGCGGCCCGGCGCGGCGGCCAATGGACCTCTGCGAGGTGGCGTATGAACACCGCTTCGACCGTTTCCCTGGGCCTGCAGCGCAACCTTGCGGCTGACGGCAATTCGCTCAACGACCTCAAGGCCCTGGCCGGCAAGGACGAGAAGGCGGCGCTCAAGGAAACCGCCAAGCAGTTCGAGGCGCTGTTCATGCGCGAGCTGCTCAAGAGCATGCGCGAAGCCACCATGAAGTCCGGCTTGATGGACAGCGAGCAGGGCAACCTGGGTGCCGACCTGCTGGACCAGCAGTACGCCACCCAGATGACCGGCCTGCCCGGTGGTTTGAGCGAGATGATCGAGCGCCAGCTGTCGCAGAAGATCGCGCCCGCCATCGACAAGGTGACGTCGACCGCCGCGGCGGTGGGCAATGCGGTGCGCAGCACGGTGGACCGCGCCGCAGACAGCGCCATTGCTGCGGTGGGCAGCCGCCAGCAGCAGTTTGTGGCCCGGCTCAGCAGCGCGGCGCAACAGGTGGCACAGGAGGTGGGTATTCCCGCCAGCTACATGCTGGGCCAGGCCGGGCACGAAACCGGCTGGGGCCGCAGCGAGATCAAACAGGCCGACGGCAGCAACTCCTTCAACGTCTTCGGCATCAAGGCCGGCAAGGGGTGGACGGGCAAGGTGGCCGAGGTCACCACCACCGAATACGTGAACGGCCAGGCGCAAAAGGTGAAGGCCAAATTCCGCGCCTACGACAGCTACCAGGACGCGTTCCGCGACTACGCGCGCCTCATCAGCGACAGCCCGCGCTATGCCAAGGTGATGGACAGCCTGCAGTCGG
>CAYUAH010000079.1:0-13538 GCA_964442375.1 uncultured Hydrogenophaga sp.
ACGGCCCCTTCCGCGACGCGGTGGGCAGCGCCGCCAACCTGGGCAAGGCCGACAAGAAGGTCTACCAGATGGACCCCGGCAACACCAACGAGGCCTTGCGCGAAGTGGCGCTGGACATCGCCGAGGGCGCCGACATGGTGATGGTCAAACCCGGCATGCCCTACCTGGATGTGGTGCGCCGCGTGAAGGACCAGTTCGGCATGCCCACCTTCGCCTACCAGGTGAGTGGCGAATACGCCATGCTCAAGGCCGCCGCGCAGAACGGCTGGCTGGACCACGACGCGGTGATGATGGAAAGCCTGCTGGCCTTCAAGCGCGCCGGCGCCGACGGCGTGCTGACCTACTTCGCCCGCGACGCCGCGCGGCTCCTGCGCCTCGCCTGATACCGCCCATGCGCGCGTTCACCATAGATCACAGCGGCGCGCGCGAACTGGGCGCTTGCCCGGTGCTCATGCCCGAACGCGGCTTCCTGTGGCTGGCGCTGGAGCGCGGCGAGCTGGAAACCGAGACCGCCACCTGGCAGCAGCGCCTGCAAGACCTGTGCGGCGCCAGCCTGGTGGACCTGCATGTGTCGGACCTGCTCAATGCGCAGCTGCCCTCGCGCTACGACTACACCGACAGCTACGACCTGCTGGTGTTCCGCCGCCTGGCGGCGCTGGGCACGGCCAATGGCAGCACACCCACCACAACCGAGCCCACCCCACCCGAGGCCAGCCGCCGCAGCGGCCCGCCGGTGCTGCGCCGCATCGACACCAGCCCGGTCGGTTTTGTGCTGTTCGACCGCGTGCTGCTGAGCGTGCACCCCAGCGGCTGTGGTGCGCTCGCGCAGCAGGCCACGCGCCTGCTGGCGGCAGGCGCCTCCGACCACCGCCCGGCCCTGGCCCGCACCCTGCCCGACCACCCGGCCGAACTCATGCTGCGCCTGACCAGCGTGATGGTGGACGCCTACCTCGATCTGCGCCGCGACCTCACCCGCCAGCTTGACCACTGGCAGACCGAGCTGCTGCACCCGCGCACCCGCTTCAACCAGTGGGACCGTCTGCTGCAGGCGCGCATGGCGCTGCACCAGCTCGATGAGATCTGCGAGGACCAGCGCACCGCCATCCAGGGCTGGATGAACGGCCTCGAACTGCCCACCGACAAGGCCGCCAAACGCGAGCAGGAGCTGCTCAAAGTGCGCGCGCGCGACGTCATCGAGCACATCGAGCGGGTGGTGCACCACGTGCGCCGGCTCGAACACAACGCCGAAACCACGGTGCAGATGCACTTCAGCGTGCAGGGCAACCGCACCAACGACATCATGCGCACGCTCACCGTGCTCACCGCCATCTTCCTGCCGCTCAACCTCATCACCGGCATCTTCGGCATGAACTTCGACAGCATCCCGCTGCTGCACAGCCAGCGTGGCTTCTGGTGGGCCATGGCCGCCATGGGCGTGGTGGCGGTGGGCCTGGTGCTGCTGTTCTGGCGCAAGCGCTACCTCGAACGCGGGGTCAGCGGCGGCGGGCGCTGAGGCGACAATACGGACCCATGAAACACCTGACGCCCACCGACGCCTGGGCCCTGCTCCAGCAACGCCGCGACGAACCGCTGGACACCGCGCCGCTGTTCGTGGACGTACGCATGGAGATCGAGTCGCTCTATGTCGGCCGCCCACCGGGTGTGGTCAACATCCCCTGGTACGAGTACCCCGACCTGCGGCCCGACCCGGCGCGTTTTGTGCGCCTGGTGGCAGATGAAGCCGGCGACAAGGCGCGCACCGTGCTGCTGATCTGCCGCAGCGGCAAACGCACGGTCGAGGCGGGCCAGGCGCTGGAGGCCGCCGACTTCAGCGATGTGGTCAACGTCCTGCACGGCTTCGAGGGCGAGCTGGACGAACACTTCAAGCGCTCCACCCTCAACGGCTGGCGCTTCGACGGCCTGCCCTGGGAGCAGATGTAGTGTTGGCCACCCTGGCCAGCCCGGCGCTGGCCGCCCACGGCATCCTGCGTGAGGTCTTCGGCTACGACAGCTTTCGCGGTCAGCAGCAGGCCATCATCGAACACCTGTGTGCCGGTGGCGACGCCCTGGTGCTCATGCCCACCGGCGGTGGCAAAAGCCTGTGTTACCAGGTGCCGGCCATCGCGCGCGCGCGCGCCGGACTCGGGGTGGCGGTGGTGGTGTCGCCGCTGATCGCGCTCATGCACGACCAGGTGGGTGCGCTGCACGAAGCCGGCGTGGACGCCGAGTTCCTCAACAGCAGCCTGAGTGCCGAGGATGCATCGCGCATCGAACGCCGCTTGCTGCAGGGCGAGATCACGCTGCTGTACGCCGCGCCCGAACGCCTGAACACGCCGCGTTTCCTGGCCCTGCTCGACACCCTGCACCAGCGCCACCAGCTCAGCCTCTTCGCCATCGACGAAGCGCACTGCGTGAGCCAGTGGGGCCACGACTTCCGGCCCGAGTACCGCGCCTTGTCGCTGCTGCATGAGCGTTATGCGGGCGTGCCGCGTGTGGCCCTCACCGCCACCGCCGACGCGCCCACCCGCGCCGACATGGTGACCCACCTGCAGCTCGAGGAGGCGCGCACCTTCGTCAGCAGCTTCGACCGGCCCAACATCCGCTACGCCATCGTCGAAAAGAAGGACGGCTTCAACCAGCTGCTGCGTTTCATCGAACGCGAGCACAGCGGCGCCAGCGGCCACGACGCCGGCATCGTCTACTGCCAGTCGCGCAAGCGGGTGGAAGAGGTGGCGCAGAAGCTGGAAGACGCCGGCCTCAAGGCCCTGCCCTACCACGCCGGCCTCGATGGGCCGGTGCGCCAGGCGAACCAGACCCGCTTCCTGCGCGAGGAAGGCGTGATCATGGTGGCCACCGTCGCCTTTGGCATGGGCATAGACAAACCCGACGTGCGTTTTGTCGCCCACCTGGACAGCCCCAAGAACATCGAGGGCTACTACCAGGAAACCGGCCGCGCCGGCCGCGACGGCGAAGCCGCCAACGCCTGGATGCTCTACGGTCTGCAGGACGTGGTGAACCAGCGCCGCATGATCGACGAAAGCCCGGCAGCCGACGCCTTCAAGCAGGTGCTGCGCAGCAAGCTCGATGCGCTGCTCACCTTGGCCGAATCCACCGAGTGCCGGCGGGTGCAGCTGCTTCGCTACTTTGGCGAGGACAGCTCGCCCTGCGGCAATTGCGACAACTGCCAACACCCGCCCGAAACCACCGATGCCACGGATGCGGCGCGCAAGCTGCTGTCCTGCATCTACCGCGTGCAGCAGGCCAGCGGCACGGCCTTTGGCGCCGGCCACATCATGGACATCCTGCGCGGCAAGGCCACCGAGAAGGTGGAGCAACACGGCCACCAGAGCCTGAGCACCTTCGGGATTGGCGCCGACTGGAGCGAAACCCAGTGGCGTGGCCTGTTGCGCCAGCTCATCGCGCGCGAAGCCGTGTGGGTGGACGCCGAGCACTACAACACCCTGCGCCTGACCGACGCGGCCAAGCCCATCCTCAAGGGCGAGGCCACGGTGCGCGTCAAGACCACGGTGGACGAGCCGGCCTCGCGCCGCAAAGCCAAGGCCCAGCGCCTGGACAGCGGCCCGCCGCTTACCCTGGCCGGGCGCGACTGCCTGGCCGCGCTCAAGGCCTGGCGCGCCGAGGTGGCGCGCGAACACAACCTGCCGGCCTACGTCATCTTCCACGACGCCACACTGCGCGCCATCGCCGAGCGCCAGCCCTCACAACTGAGCGAGCTCGAAGGCATCAGCGGCCTGGGCGCCAAGAAGCTGCAGGCCTACGGCGACGAGGTGCTGCGGGTGGTGCGGGCAGCGGTCAACACCTGAAGCCGCCCCGGGCCTGACAAAACAGGTGGGGTGCCCCGGCCTGGGGCAAAATGGGAGCAGCCTGGGTGAACAGGGTGCCCGCGTCGGCCACGGCCGACGACGAGGTGCCCGGCGCCGCATGGCAAGGGAGTGGTATGACACACAACAACGAGGCCCCCTCGGGTGCGCAGCCCGTCGGACTGCGCCGTCGGGCGTCCGACTCGGTCCGGCTGAGGCCACTGCGTCGCTTCACCTATGAATGCCTGGCGGCTGCGGCCGTGCTGCCCCTGCTGGTGGGCTGGCTGGCCACCCAGAGCGGCCTGTGGCATGCCAACGCGCTGGTGCACGACGAATGGCTGGCGCTCACGGCACCCCCCGCCTGGGGCGAGGTGATGGTGATCGCGCTGGACGAGCCCTGCCCGCCCACCATGACCCACTGCGCGGCCCTGCCCATGCGCCGCCAGGAGCTGCAGCGCCTGCTGGCCACCCACGCACCGCGCGCGGTGCTGCTGGACACCACCGCCCTGCCCCTCAACACCGGACTGCCAGCCGACCGCGACGGCATCGTGCGGCGCTTGCTGCCACGGGTACCCGGCCCGTCGGGCGCCCAAGATCACGCCACGGTCCGTCTGTTGAACCTGGCGCCACCCGCAGGCGGCTGGCCCACGGCGCTGCACCTGCGCTGGCGCGCAGCCGACGACGCGCCACCAGTGTGGACCTACGCCGATGTGTTGCTCGGTCAGTTGCCGCCCGATGCCTTGCACAACAAGTTGGTGGTGGTGGGCCCACGGGCCAGCATGCGGGCCGGGCCCCCCCTGCTGGTGCGCGTGGGCGCCAGCACCCACACCCTGCCCCCGCCCGACGCCTATGCCCAGGTGCTGGCCAACCTGCAGCACGGCACGTGGGTGCGCCACCTGCCCGACGCCAGCGCGCTGCTGTGGGCCGCGCTGCCCCTGTGGCTGACGGCATGGCTGTGCCTGCGCCGCCCGGAGCATGCCGCGCAGGTGGTGATGGGCATGGCGCTGGCCACCACCGCGTTCAGCGCCTACGCCCTGCTGCGGCTGGGCTGGTGGTTGCCCGTGGCCACACCGCTGGTCGGCATGCTGCTGTTTCTGCTGGTGTGCAGCTGGCGGCGTTCGCAGGCCTTGTCGGACCTGTTCTCGCACCGCATCGAACGGCTGGACAAGGTGCTGGCCCAGATGCCCAGCGACGCCGATCCGCGCGAGCGGCCGTTGGCGCCCCAAGCCATGGACCGCCACCACCAGGCCAAGGTCGAGGCCCTGGACCAGACGCTGGAGCGGCTGGAAGCGCAGCACCAGATCCAGCGCCGCATGCAGCAGCAGCGCGACCGCTGGCTGGCCTTTCTGTCGCACGACCTGCGGGCGCCGCAGTCCAACATCCTGAGCCTGCTGGAGCTGCGCGAGCACGGCGTCGAAGGCATGACCGACGCGCGCTTTTATGGCGGCATACGGCTGCAGGTGGACCGCACGCTTCGCCTGGCCGAAGGTTTTGTGGACCTGTTGCGCGCGGAGTCCGACAGCCTGAAACGCCAGCACTGCAGCTTGGAGCAGCTGGCCCAGGAGGCGGTGGAACGCTGCTGGCCGCAGGCCCAGGCCGCGCAGGTCAAGATCGTGCAGCGTGGCACCTCGGACGAGGTCTGCACCATCCACGGCGACCCCGAACTGCTGACCCGCGCCATGGTCAACATGCTGGGCAATGCCCTGCGGCACAGCGAGCCCGGCGGCAGGGTGGAGGTGTGTGTGGCCCGAGACGCCCAGGCACAGCAGGTGGTCTGGTCGGTGCGCGACCACGGCTCGGGCATGGACGCGCAGACGCTGGCCGACCTGATGCACGCCCTGGACACCCACACCTGGGTGCGCCCGCGCGGCAAGGGCGGTAGCGGTCCGCGCGGCCATGGGCTGGGCCTGGGGCTGCTGGTGGCGCACACGGTGGTGGCACGCCATGCGGGTGAGCTGCATGCGCTGGCCGCGCCCGATCAGGGCTGCCACTTTCTGATGGTGCTGCCAGCCCAGGGCGGCGGCAACGCCACCCTGGAGCACCACCACAGCACCCGTCAGCTCAACCCAGAAAACCCACCGGCCGCGATTCGCGCACTTCCGGCTTGATGCGGTGCTCGGCCTCCAGCTGGGCCAGAAACTCCTCCGGGTCGAGCGCGGTGGCGAGGATGTCGGCCTGGCGCTTGACGGCGGCAAAATCGCCCGGGCACAAAACGCCCAGGCGCGCCAGGCGTTCGCACTGGCTGTCGCTGAGTTCGGCCTCGCGCCCACCCAGGGCCTCCACCACGAACATGCGCTCGCGCTGATCGGCGCGCAGCGGCTTGAACTGGATCTTGAAGGTGAAGCGGCGCAGCGCCGCCTGGTCCAGGCTCTCCAGCAGGTTGGTGGTGCAGACGAAGATGCCGCGAAAACGCTCCATGCCCTGCAGCATTTCGTTGACCTCGGTGACCTCGTAGGTGCGCTGTGCGCCCCGGCGGTCCTGCAGGAAGCTGTCGGCCTCGTCGAGCAGCAGCACCGCCTTCTCGGCCTCGGCCTCGGCAAACATCGCCGCCATCTGCTGCTCGGTTTCGCCGACGAACTTGCTCATGATGTCGCTGGCCTGCTTGATCAGCAGCGGACGCTCCAGCGCACGCGCGATGTGTTCGGCCAGGGCCGTTTTGCCGGTGCCCGGAGCACCGTGGAAACACAGGGTGCCATGGCCGCGCGCCTTGAGCGCGGCCACGATGCGCGGGATGTCGAAGCGCGACTCGACGTTGAGCATGTCGAGGTCGTACTGCGTCACGCTGGGCCGGCCCGCCGCCTCGCCGCGCCGGCCCAGGGCGTGGTCGGCGTGGCGCAGCTGGCGCTCGATCAGGGCTTCGGTCTGCAGCTCGGGCTGATCGGTGCGCTCGGCGCGCACCAGCTCGGCAAACCGCACGGCGGTGCGGATCTGCGCGGGCGTGAGGCCTTTGCGTTCGGTCAGGCGGGCCACCAAGCCGTCCGACACCGTCACGCCCTCCAGCGTCTTGCGCACCAACTGCTCGCGCGCCCCAGGCGGCGGCGAGGTGAGTTCCAGGTGGTAGGCAAAGCGGCGCCGGAAGGCCGGGTCGATCTGCTCGATGCGGTTGGTCACCCACAGCGTGGGCACCGGGTTGCTTTCCAGGATCTGGTTGACCCAGGCCTTGCCGCTGATGCTGGCGCTGTGTGCGGCGCTGACCTGTTCTGCGCGGGCCAGCAATTGCGCCGCCTCGCTGGTGATGGGCGGGAACACGTCCTCCACCTCGTCGAACAGCAGGGCCGAGCGCGCCGTGCCCTTGAGGAAGACCTGCGCGATCTGCAGCGAGCGGTAGCGGTCGCGCCCGCTGAGCGAGTGGCCGTCGCGGTCGGCGTACTCCACCTCGAACAGCTCCAGCCCGGCGGCCAGCGCCACCACACGCGCGAGTTCGGTCTTGCCGGTGCCGGGCGGCCCGTACAGCAGCACATTGACGCCAGGCTCCCGGCGCGCCACCGCTTCACGCAGCAGGGCACACAAGACCTGCACCTCGTCGTGCACAAAGTCGAAATCGGCAACGCCCAGCGCGCTGCGCGCGGCCGGGCGCGTGAACACCGCCATCAGCTCGTTCTGGTCGCGGTATTCGCGCATCAGCACCGGCGGCAGTTTTTCGCTGACCTTCATGAGGTCGGCCAGGTCGGTGATGTTGTGCTCGGAGATCAGGTTCTCCACCATGCCGATGCGCTCGAGGCGCGAGCCGGCGCGCAAGGCCTCGCCCACCTCGGCCGGCGCCACACCGGCCAGGTCGGCGATGGCGGCGTAGGCCTCGGGCGCGTTGTTGACCTTGAACTCCACCAGGATGGAACGCAGGTCGCGCTGGTAGCGCGCCAGCGTGCCATAGAGCAGCAGCGCGCGTTCGGCACGGTTGAGCTGCAGCAGGCCGGCCAGCGCATCGATGTTTTTTTCCACCAGGGTGGACTGCTTTTTCAGCGCCTGCGCCAGCCACTCGCCGGTCACGCCCAGCACGCTGAGCAAGTCCTTGGGCGACTCCTTCGCGTACTCGTCGAGGTAGAAGAACAGCGTGCCTTCCTCGTACGGCCCGCGCCAGACGCCAAAGCGCTCCATGAAGGCGGCCAGCGGCAGCTCCGCGTGGTGGGCCCACAACTCGTTGTCGCGGCAGCGCCGGGTCAGGAATTCGCGCAGGCGGGTCAGCACGGTGAGCGGCCACACCATGTGGCGCCCGGCCAGCGCCAGCAAGGTGTTGAGGTCGCGGCGCAGGTTGAAGCGCGCCCCCTGGCGCGCGGCCAGCGTGAGCACGAAGTGCGAACACATGAGGTCCAGCACCGGGGCCTGGCGCAACTCGGGCGGCACGAACACACGCGCACCTGCCAACCGTGCCTCGCCGGCCTGCCGCAGCAGCGCCCGACCGTCACCGCGGCCAGCGCCCCGCACCTGGGCCATCGGCTTGCCGGCCGATGCCACCAAACGTTTGACCATCCGAAACACCTCCAGCCATGCCACAACAGCGGATCGTGCCTGGGTCTCATGCGGTCAGCGCCTGCGCGCCAACGGGCCCTCTGCATGGCGCGAACCATACCCCAGCTTTCGAGCGGGGGGAAGGGCATCGCACATTTGCCCCGCCACGTCACAATGTCGGGATGATTGAACTCGCCGATATCGAAGCGGCCGCCCAGCGGCTGGCCGGACAGGTCCTGCTGACACCCTGCGTGGAATCGCGCACGCTGTCGCAAATCACGGGTGCCCAGGTGTTTCTCAAGTTCGAGAACCTGCAGTACACCGCCTCGTTCAAGGAGCGTGGCGCCTGCAACAAGTTGAGCCAGCTCAGCGCCGACGAACGCGCACGCGGCGTGGTGGCCATGTCGGCCGGCAACCACGCGCAGGGCGTGGCCTACCACGCGCAGCGCCTGGGCCTGCGTGCGGTGATCGTGATGCCACGTTTCACGCCCGGCGTGAAGGTGGAGCGCACGCGCGGCTTTGGCGCCGAGGTGGTGCTGCACGGCGACACCCTGGACGAGGCCCGCGCCCACGCCTTTGCGCTGGCCGACCGCGAAGGCCTGGTGTTCGTGCATCCCTACGACGACGACGCCATCATCGCCGGCCAGGGCACGGTGGGCCTGGAGATGATGCATGCCCAGCCCGACCTCGACGTGCTGGCCATCGCGGTGGGCGGCGGCGGCCTGATCGGCGGCATCGCCACCGCGGCCAAGGCGCTCAAGCCCGGCATCGAGGTGGTGGGCGTGCAGACCCAGCGCTTCCCGGCCATGGTCAACGCCATGACCGGCCAGCACCTGCCCCAGGGCAGCAACACCATCGCCGAAGGCATTGCGGTGGCCAGCCCCGGCGAGCGCAACATGGCGCTGGCCCGTGCGCGGGTGGACGACTGGCTGCTGGTGGACGAAGGCGACATCGAGCAGGCCATCGTCATGCTGCTGGAGATTGAAAAAACCCTGGTCGAAGGCGCCGGCGCCGCCGGCCTGGCCGCCCTGCTCAAGCACCCCCAACGCTTCGCGGGCAAAAAGGTGGGTCTGGTGCTGTGTGGCGGCAACATCGACCCCTTGCTGCTGGCTTCCATCATCGAGCGCGGCATGGTGCGTGCCGGCCGGCTGGTGCGCTTCAAGGTCAGCGCCCGCGACGTGCCCGGCAACCTGGCGCGCATCGCCACGCTGGTGGCCGAAGTGGGCGCCAACATCAACGAGGTGCACCACCAACGGGCCTTCACCTTGCTGGCGGCGCAGAACGTTGAAATCGAGCTGGTGTTGCAGACCCGCGGCCGCGAACACGTGGCACAGGTGCTGCAACACCTGCAATTGGCCGGGTTCGACGCGGCCGTGCTGTGAGACGCTAAAATCCCGACCAATTTCACGAATTTTCAGGAAGACCGCCATGTCCAAGCCCGCCGCACACGATTCGCACGACCAGCCGCAAGACGTCATCGAGTCCATCGTTCCCATGATGCCGGTGGTGCTGCCGGTGGCCGGTGGCGTGCTGATTTTCCTGCTCGCCTTCATTGCCGTGTTCATGGCCTGACACCCGCCTGCGATCCCCCTCAACGGCCGGGCGCCTCACGCGCCCGGCCGTTTTGTTTTTTCACCGTGGCAACCGTTGGTCGAAATGACAAAATGATTGAAGTCATAGTGATCAAAAACGACCAAATACATTAAAGTCACACAAATTCACGTTACGGATCGGCGCCCTTCGCGCGCCACGTTGCACTGCCCGGTCAGGCTCAGAGACATGCGCCAACCGCCGCCTGGTTCCTTCTGGCGAACCCGGCTCCGGCAGCTTGCCAGGAGGAACGCATGCACAACAAACACTGGATGTGGCTGGGCTGGGCGTCGACCGCCGTGCTGGCCGTCAGCGCCTGGACGGCAGGCGGCAAAGCCCCCACAGACACCGCCACCACCCCGTCGCTGGCCTGGACCGGCCCGCAAGCCGAAACCGCGCCCCTGTGGCCCGAACTGGTGCTGCCCCTGCTGTTGCTGGGTGCGGCCGTGGCGGGCCACGCCGCCTGGCGGGAGCGCCGGCACCGGCGCCAATTGCACGGACTGCAAGTGGACATGCACGACGGCATGGAAGCGCAAAGCCAGCTGCTGACCCTGGCCAGCCTGCTGCCGGTGGGCGTTTCCCATGTCGAGGAAGACGCCGAAGGCCAGTTGCTGGCCCGCTTCGTCAACCCGCGCATGGCCGAGTTGCTGGGGGTGCGGCTGGACGACCTGCAGTTCGATGCCAAGGCCGGCTGGCGCCACGTCCATCCCGATGATTTGCGGCAGGCCAACATGGCCTTGTCGCAAGCGGCCAGCAGCGTGCGCCGCGGTGCGCCGCAGGTGGAAGTGGAGACCCTGTGCCGGGTGCAACGTGACGGGCGCACCCGCTGGCTGCGCAGCCGTTCCCAGTTGCGCCTGGCCAGCGGCGAGGCCGGGCGCCACGGCGTGGTCCACATCCACGCCTGCGCCGAAGACATCACCGACCTGCGTCGGCACCAGAAATTCAGCCAGGACGTGCTCGACGGCTACCCGGCGCCGGTGCGCATACGCGACCTCGCCGGGCGCCACCTGCTGACCAACCCGGCCTTCGACCGCCTGCACCTGCTGGGGCCGGGCGAGTCCCTGGGTAAAACCGACGCTGAACTGCTGCCGCTGGACCTGCAGCGGCTCTACCACGCGGTGGACGACCAGCTCGCCAACAGCGGGCAGCCCCAGGTGTTCGAGCAGACCCTGGCCGATGCCGGCGGTGCCCGCACCCACCAGGTGACGCAGTTCCTGCTGCGCGACGAAGACCAGCACCCCTACGCCACTTGCGCCATCAGCACCGACGTGAGTGACCACCAGGCCGCGCAAGGCCGGCTGCAGCGGGTGCTGGACGCCTCGCCCTTGCCGGTGCTGATCACCAGCGCGGGCCGGGTGGTCTACGCCAACCGGCGTTGCACCGATCTGCTTGACGTGCGCGTGGGCACCGCCGCCGCCCACCTGTATGCCGACGCCGCAGAACAGCAGCGGCTGGAACAGCAGGTGGCCCACGAAGGCCGTGTGACCGCCCACAAGCTGCACCTGCGCGGCCCCGACGCGGCCACCCACGAACTCTGGATGACCGCCGTGCCCACCGACCACAACGGCCAGCAGGCCATGTTGTCCTGGCTGGAGCCTCCAACGGCCGAAGCGCGCCGCCCGGGCCACTTGCGTGCCGTTGACCGCGCAGCCTGACACCACCCCCACGCTCCGCCGCTGGGCGGGTCGCTGCCCCCCAAAGGGGGCTGGCCTGGCTTGGGGCGGCCCGGCGCCAGGTCGGTCGCGCCGATCAAACCAGCGTGGCGGCGAACTGCTCGATCACTGACGGCGACGGTGGCAGCGCGGTGAACTTGATGCCCTCGCGGTTGAGGCAGCCGCGCAGGCCGGCGTCCACCGCACGGGCCTGGTCTTCGTCCTGCAGTCGGCCGCTGCGCACGTACTTCTTGTCGGGATCGCGCTGCACCAGCACGTTCACGTTTTTGTACTGCTGGTGCCAGGCCAGAATCTGTTTGCGCGTCTTCTGCACGTCGCAGATGTTGTCGGGGTAGGTATCGTTGTAATAGAGCAACTGCGGCAGCGAGCATTCGGTGACGAGGAACTGCACCTGGCCATCGAGGATGCTCAGCATGGTGTTCTGCTGGTGGGCGATGAGGTACTGATTGCGCAGCGCCTCCAGGTCCTTCTGCCACACCAGGGCCTTGGCGTAATCGGGCACCGTCTCCACCGTCAGGTGCCGCTGGTGCAGGCTGAGCACGATGGCGGCGGTGTAGAGCGACTTGTCGCTGCCCGGTCCGCCGATGATGTTGATCACCTGCGTGGGGTAGATGCGCATCTTGTTCTCGGGCAGGCGCGGTGCCACGTAGGTGTATTGCATGGCCATGTCCGTCTCCTCGGCAAGCCTGCCCTGGACTGGGCGGTGATTTTGTTCTTGCGGACATTGTGGCCACAAGTTAACCTTTCTACAAAATACAAGATCTGCAAAAGAGGGAAGGTTGAACCGCGCAGAGGAGCGCCCCGGGGCGGCCCACTGCGCATCAACGCCAACACAGTGGAGGAACTATGCGCGTCAACTTGCCCGTGAGCGGCCAGGAATACCCATTCCCCAAAGGCCAGACCCTGGTGTCCACCACCGACACCAAGGGGCGCATTCTGTACTGCAACCCCCTGTTCATCGAGGTCAGCGGGTACGACAAGGAAGAGCTGCTGGGTCAGCCGCACAACATCGTGCGCCACCCCGACATGCCGGAGGAGGCCTACCGCGACATGTGGGCCACCATCGCCAGCGGCAGGCCGTGGTCGGCGCCGGTGAAGAACCGGCGCAAGAACGGCGACCACTACTGGGTGATGGCCAACGCCACACCGCTGTTGCAGAACGGCCAGCCCATAGGCTACATGTCGGTGCGCACCGAAGCCACACGCGAGCAGATCGCTGGCGCCGAACAGCTCTACGCCACCATGCGCGCCGAGAAGGACAGCGGGCGCCTGGTGCACACCTTCAAGAACGGGCGGCTGGTCAAGCAGACCCTGGGCGGGCGCCTGGGCGAGATGACGCGCCTGAGCCTGGCCGGAAAGATGCTGCTGGTGCTGCTGGCACTGGTGCTGTTGGGCCAGGGCATCAACGCCGTGCTGCCCGCCAGTGGCGGCCTCATGACAGCACTGAACCTGGGGGTCAAGCTGGCCTTGCTGGCCGGCTTCTGGTGGTACCTGACCCACCTCATCACCGCCCCACTGGACGGCCTGATCCGGGCCGCCAACAGCATGGCTGCGGGTGACCTGACCCAGACCGTGACCCGCGATCGCAGCGACCAGTTGGGCGACCTGCAGGTGGCCCTGGGCCAGCTCGGCGTGAACCTGCGCTCGGTGGTGCGCGACGCGCGCACGCAAAGCGGCGACATGGTGGTGGGCACGGCCGAAATCGCCCGTGGCAACCTGGACCTGAGCCAGCGCACCGAGGCCCAGGCCAGCAACCTGGAGCAGACCGCCGCCTCGATGGAGCAGATCACCGGCACGGTGCGCCAGTCGGCCGAATCGGCGCGCCAGGCCAGCGAGCTGTCGGCGCGGGCACGCGACATCGCCGAGCGCGGCAGCGAAGCCGTCAACGAGGTCGGCAGCAACATGCGGGCGATACAGGAATCGTCCAAGCGCATCAGCGAGATCACGCAGGTGATCGACAGCATCGCCTTCCAGACCAACATCCTGGCGCTCAACGCGGCCGTGGAAG
>CAYUAH010000080.1:0-13524 GCA_964442375.1 uncultured Hydrogenophaga sp.
GCGGCGTCGGCGCTCTGGCGCACGGTGGCGGTCAGCTCTTCCATGCTGCTGGCGGCCTGCTGCAGGTTGCTGGCGGTCTGTTCGGTGCGCTGGCTCAGGTCCTGGTTACCGCTGGCGATTTCGCTGCTGGCGGTCTGGATGCTCTGTGCCGCTTCGCGCACCGTCTGCACGGCGCTGGCGGTGCGGCCCAGGACGGCCTTGAGCTCGCGCGCCAGCGTGGCTTGCACATCCAGGCCGGCCATGTCGAGCACGATATGGGTGGGGTCTTGCATGCGCTGGGCCAGCGAGGCCACCTCGGCATTGCCACGCACGCTGCCGGCCAGGCGCACCACAAAAAACAGCTCGAAGGTGGTTTGCACCACCACGTAGGCCGCGTGCGCCACGATGAGGCCGAAGTCGGGTTCGCTCAGGCAGTACAGGCCCCAGCCGGCGGCTTGCAGGCGGTCAAAGCCCACGTGGTGCAGCGCGAACAGCACGGCCGACAGCAGCACCGGCCGCCAGTCCAGGTAGACCATCAACAGCGCCAGCGTCACAAAAACACCGAAGTGGGTCTCGCGCAGGCCGGCGCTGGCCTGGATTTGCAAGGCCACCAGCGCCGTCAGCGAGAAGGCCATCAACAGGCGCGTGGCCAGGCTGCCGGCCCCCAGCAGGTAGCCCAGCAAGCCCGGCAAGGCCAGGCCCAGGGCCCACATCACGCCGCCCATCAGGCCCATGCCCGGCCGGTCGAAGGCCAGCACGATGCCGACGGCGGTGAGGCTGTAAATGAGCAAGGCGACCAGCATCAGCCGGTCGCCCCGTTGGTATTGTTCGGCCAGTCCGGTGGGTGGCGCCTCGTGTGTGCTCATGAAAATGGTCTCCTCGGCCGGGATGGGCGGGCCGATTGTGTCGAAACATCAGAGCACCCGCCTTGACCTGGCGCAAGAGGGCCTTTACTGCCGGGGGGTATGTCGAACCCTGTGCCTAGACAAAATCCCGCAGCCGGTACCAGCCCATGCCCACCGCCTGCATCAGGCCGCCCAGGCGTTCGCCGCCGGGGAAGGGCGGGTTGACGATGCCGCCGAACCAGTCCAGCCGCTCGGGCCGCCCGCCCATGGCCTCGGTCACCAGGGTGGCGGCCACGCGGGTGGGCACCAGGCCGTGGCCGCAGAAACCCTGGGCCCAGAACACGCGCTCGCCGCGCCGGCCCCAGTCGGGCATGCGGCGCATGGTGATGTCGATGTGGCCGCCCCAGGCGTAATCGATGCGCGCGTCCTTGAGCTGTGGGAAGGCGCGCAGGATGTTGGCCTTCATGGCCTGCGGCAGGTTGGCGGGTGTGCCACCCATGTAGGTGCACTTGCCGCCGAACAGCAGGCGGTGGTCGGCCGTCATGCGGAAGTATTCGAGGATGAACTGGTTGTCGTAGACCGCGTGGTTGCCGGGGATGAGGCTGCGGCAGACCGATTCGCCCAGCACCTCGGTCACGCCGATGAAGGTGCCCACCGGCAGGGTGCGCGCCGAGATCTGGCGGTCCACCTGATCGAGGTAGGCATTGGCGGCCAGCACCAATTGGTCGCACCGCACTTGCATGCCGCCGGCCAGCTGCACGGTGATGCCCTGCGCGTCTTCGGTGTAGCCCTCGACCCGGCTTTGTTCGTGGATCACCGCGCCCGCTTTTTCAGCCGCGCGCGCCAGGCCCAGCACGTATTTGAGCGGGTGGATGTGCGCGCCCTCGGGGTCCACGATGCCGGCCTGGAAACGTTCGGAGTTCAGGTAGCGCGGCAGCGTGGCCTTGTCCACGAACTGCAGCTTGTGGTAGCCCCATTCCTTTTCGCATTCTTCGATCCAGCCGGTCAGGTCGGCCACGCGACGCGGCAGCACCGCCACCTCCAGGTGGCCTTCCACCAGGTCGCAGGCGATCTGCTCCTCGCGCATGAG
Organism: uncultured Hydrogenophaga sp.; assembly: GCA_964442375.1. Classification (GTDB taxonomy): domain Bacteria; phylum Pseudomonadota; class Gammaproteobacteria; order Burkholderiales; family Burkholderiaceae_C; genus Hydrogenophaga. The sequence goes on from CAYUAH010000080.1 coordinate 1,915, forward strand.
CTGGCGCATGGACGCCACCGCCTTGAGCGATTCGTCGAACATGTTCTTCGCGCGATCAAAGCCCATCACGCCCTTGAGGCGCTGCATGCCGCAGGGGAAGCCGATGATCATCTGCCCGCCGTTGCGCCCCGAGGCGCCCCAGCCCACGCGGCTGGCCTCCAACACCAGCACCGACTTGCCGGCGCGCGCCAGTTCCAGCGCGCAGTACAGGCCAAAAAAGCCGGCGCCCACCACACACACGTCCACCCGGCGGCTCTCGGCCAGGGCGGGGCGGGGCGTCTGTTGCTCGCGCGAGGTGGCGGCGTAGTAGCTGTCAATGTGTTCGGGGCTGCTGCGGAACATGGGGCAAATCCTTGAGGTGTGGTGTCAGGCCAGTTCGATCAGGTGGTGCAAATCCCAGTGCTGGCGCGGGTCGATCTGCGCCTCGCGCTCGGCGTGCTCGTGCCGCTTGATGCCGATGTAGGCATCGACCAGCGGGCTGCCCAGCAGGGCGCGCACCACGTGGTCCCCGTCGAGCTGGGTCAGCGCATCGGACAAGGCGGTGGGCAGGGCGTGTTCGTCGCCCGTGCCGGCCTGGGGCGCCCGGCCCGCTCGCAGGCCCGCCAGGCCCAGGCCCAGGGTCAGCGCCACGGTGAGATAGGGGTTGGCGTCGCCGCCGGGCAGGCGGTTCTCGACCCGCCGGGCACTGGGGCCGGCGCTGGGGATGCGAAAGGCCAGCGAGCGGTCCTCGGGCCCCCAACTGGCGTGCGAGGGCGCGGCGTCCGACAGCACGATGCGGTCGTAGGACATGCCATAAGGCGCAAAGAAGGCCATGCCCGCCGCCGCGTGCGCCTGCAGCCCGGCCACGAAGTGGCCCAGCGCCGGGGTGTCGTCGCCGTCGGGCTGGGCGAACAAATGCGGCCAGGGGTGCGGCCAGTCGCCAGCGCTGCGCTGCAGGCTGAAGTGCCAGTGCGTGCCGGTGCCGGGCTGGTCCAGAAAGGGCTTGGGCGCAAAGCTGGCCAGGAAGCCGTGGTGCGCCGCCACGTCGCGTGCCAGGCGCTTGAAGCGGAACACCGCGTCGGCCTGGGCCAGCGGCTCGCCGGGCCGGAAGTTGACCTCGTACTGCGACAGCGCCGACTCGTGCGCGTGGCCGTTGACGGGAATGCCCAGCAGCTCGCAGCCCGCGAACAGCTCGTCGAAGTAGGCATCGAAGTGGCCCAGGCGCTCCAGCGACAACGCCTCGCAGGCCGACTCACGCGCCGGCGCGCCGGGCCGGGCGCGGGCGGCGCGCAACTGCACCGTGCCATCGGCGGCGGTCTCGCGTTCCAGCAGGAACAGTTCCAGCTCGGGCGCCACCAGGGCCTGCAGGCCCTGCGCCCTCAACCCCGCGAGCACGCCGCGCAGCGCCGCGCGCGGCGAGAGTTCGCTGGCATCGATCTCGCGCCCGTGGCGCTCGGACCACCAGCGGCCCGTGGGCTCGCAGAGCACAGTGGCCTCGCCCGGCCGGCCCGGGCTGGGCGCCAGCGTGGCCAGGTCGGGCACCAGGTGCATGTCGACGTACTGGGCCGGCAGCAGCGGGCCGATCACGTCCCCGGGCTCACCCCCCGTGAGCGTCAGCCCCAGCACCACCGAAGGCAGCTTGCAACCGCCCAGCGCGATGAAGTCGTCATGGGACACGCGCTTGCCGCGCGCGATGGAGGTGAAGTCGCCAAGGGCGCATTCGACGCGGCGCGCGGCCAGAGGGGCGAGGGCGGCTTCGAGTTCGGCGTGGGCGGGGCGGGGCAGAGGGGTCAGGGTGTTCATGGCACACGGCAGGCAAGGGCCCCGATGATGGCTTGATTGGCTCCGTCATCGAGATCCATTTACGCGGTGTGATTGGGGCCACTGGTGACGTGTTTCATGTTTGATTCACGTCCAGTCTGTTGCCACTCAGGAGCCGGGGTCGGGCTCATGGCCACATGCTACGCGGTGGATTCGGTGGGACGGGTCGTGGTGAGTGCAAGAGACTGAGTCAAAATATACCAACTAGGTTATATTTCAAGGCATGGAGAAGGGGTGCCACATTGCAAACTGGCCGTGATCAAGCGGCTCGTGTACCGGCCGGTGACGGAGGTGGGGCGTGTGTATCTGAAGCTGACGGTGATCGACGACGGTCTGATCGTGTCTTTCAAGGAGCTGTGACCATGAAATGTCCTGTCTGCGGTGCGGCCGAACTGGTCCGGGACACGCGCGACCTGCCCTACACCTACAAGGGCGAGACGACCAAGATTGCGGCGGTGACCGCCGATTTCTGTCCAGCGTGCGATGAATCCATCACCGATGCGGTCGAAACCGATCGCGTCATGCGCGATATGCAGGCGTTCAACCAGCAGGTCAACGCTGCGATCATCGATCCAGGGTTCATCGTCGGCGTGCGCAGAAAGCTCGACCTCGGCCAGCGTGAGGCGGCCGAGTTGTTCGGTGGTGGCGTCAACGCCTTCTCGCGCTATGAGAACGGTCGCACCAAACCACCGCTGGCGCTGGTGAAACTGCTGAAGATTCTCGATCGGCATCCCGAGTTGCTCGACGAGATCAGAGCAGCCTAAGACGGGTGAGCGTCCCGCGTGGGGCGTACGTTTTCGCGGAGGTCGGTTTGGCGTCGAATCCTCGTTGAAGGGTCATCGCGTGTGGACTCAAATGCCGCTGTTCTATTTATGAAAAGCATTTGCTTGTCAAAAATAAAGCAAGCTGTTATGGTCCATCGCCATGACCGCTTCCCTTGCTTCTCCTGAGCGCCGCCCGCGCGGCCGCCCCCGCAAACCGCCCGAAGCGCGCGATGACGGCAACCGGCGCCAGGAACTGATCCGCGCGGCGGCACGGCTGTTTCGCCAGCAGGGCTTTGCCGCCACCAGCACGCGCGACATTGCCGCCGCCTGTGGCATGCGCTCGGGCTCGCCCTTCTACCACTTCGACAGCAAGGAGGCCTTGCTCGAAGCGGTGATGGCCGAGGGCATGCGTTTTGCCATCGCGCGCCAGGCCGAGGTGCTGGCCGGTGCCGGTGCGCCGGGCCAGCCGCTGGTGCCGCGTTTCCGCGCCATGGTGCGCAGCCACCTCGACGTGTTGCTGGGCCCCGACAGCGATTTCATCCCCGTGATGTTGTACGAGTGGCGCAGCCTCACACCCGCGCAGCGCGAGGCCGTGGTCGATCTGAAGAACACCTACGAGGCGCCCTGGGGCGCGCTGCTGACCGAGCTGCACACGGCCGGCCTGCTGCGTGGCGACCCGGCGCTGGCGCGGCTGCTGATGTTCGGCGCGCTCAACTGGAGCGCGCAGTGGTTTGACCCGGCCCGCCGCGCCTCGCTGGACGACGTGGCCGACGCCGCGCTGCAACTGTTCTTGAAAGACCCCGAATGAGCTACCAATCCGTTTTTGCACCGGGCCTGTTCGCCTGCCGCACCATCGTCGTCACCGGCGGCGGCTCGGGCATTGGCCGCTGCACCGCGCACGAGCTGGCCGCGCTGGGCGCCCACGTGGTGCTGGTGGGGCGCAACGCCGAGAAGCTGCAGGCCACCACCACCGAGATCCAGGCCGATGGCGGCGACGCCAGCTTCCACGTCTGCGACATCCGCAACGAGGCGGCGGTGCAGGCCATGGTGGCCGACATCGTGGCCGCGCGTGGTCACATCGATGGCCTGGTGAACAACGCGGGCGGGCAGTACATCACGCCGCTGGAGAAGATCAGTGCCAAGGGCTGGCAGGCGGTGATAGACACCAACCTCACCGGCGGCTTCCTGGTGGCGCGCGAGTGTTACCTGCAATCCATGCAGGCGCACGGTGGGGCCATGGTCAACATCGTGGCCGACATCTGGGGCTCCATGCCCGGCATGGGCCACAGCGGCGCGGCGCGTGCGGGCATGGTGAGCTTCACCGAGACCGCCGCCGTCGAATGGGCCAAAAGCGGTGTGCGCGTCAACGCGGTGGCGCCGGGCTACATCGCCTCCAGCGGCATGGACCACTACCCGCCCGAGGCCGGCCCCATGCTGCGCGAGATGGCGCAGACCGTGCCCCTGGGCCGCTTCGGCACCGAGGCCGAGACGGCCGCCGGCATCGTCTTCCTGCTCAGCCCCGCCGCCAGTTTCATCAGCGGCACCGTGATGCGCATCGACGGCGCGCGCCCGCAGGTGCGTTTGGGCTGGGGGCAGGTGGCCGCGCCCCTTGAGGCCCAGCAGCGCGAGGCCGTGCGGCCCTTCAACGGCTTTCACCGCTACGTCACCCCCAAGGTGTTTGCATGAGCGCCGCGCCGGGCCGCCCCAAGCAAGCTCGCACCGCAGTGCGAAGCACGGAGGTTGTTGCATGAGTTTTGTGTCGAGCTTTGATGCGGCCAGCCCGCAGGCCCAGGCCCGCCGCGCCGCCATGCTGGCGCGCATAGACCAGTGGCGTGCGCTGGAAGAGCGCGCCGCCGCCGCGTCGGCCAAATCGCTGCCGGTGTTCGAAAAGCGCGGCCAACTGTTGCCGCGCCAGCGCGTGGCCTTGCTGCTGGACGCGGGCGCGCCGTGGCTGCCGCTGTGCTCGCTGGCGGGCTACCTGCAGGACCACAAGGACCCGGCCCGAAGCGTGCCCGGCGGCGGCATGGTGGCCGGCATCGGCTTCGTCAGTGGCGTGCGCTGCATGGTTGTGGCCAGCGATTCGGGCATAGACGCCGGTGCCATCGGCGCGGGTGGCCTGGAAAAAATCCTGCGCGTGCAGGAGATTGCGCTGCAGAACAAACTGCCCTTCATCCACCTGGTCGAAAGCGCGGGCGCCAACCTCATGAAGTACCGCGTCGAGGGCTTTGTGCTGGGCGGTGCGCTGTTCCGCAACCTGGCGCGGCTGTCGGCTGCCGGCCTGCCGGTGATCACGGTGCAGCACGGCTCGGGCACGGCGGGCGGTGCCTACATGCCGGGCCTGAGCGACATCGTCATCATGGTGCGCGGGCGTTCGCGCGCCTTCCTGGCCGGACCGCCCCTGCTCAAGGCCGCCACCGGCGAGATCGCCACCGAAGAGGAACTGGGTGGGGCCGAGATGCACACCATGGTGTCCGGCCTGGGGGAGCACCTGGCCGAGGACGACCGGCAAGCGCTGGGTTTGGCGCGCGAGGTGGTGGGAAGATTGGGTTCAGCGTTCGGCGTTGGGCGTTCAGCGAGCCGCGCTCACGCACAACGGTCAGCGCTCAACGACCAACCTCCGCTCTACCCCAGCGACGACCTGCTGGCCCTCATGCCCGAAACCCTGCGCGAGCCGGTGGACATGCGCGAGGTCATGGCCCGCCTGGCCGATGGTTCCGAGCTGCTGGAGTTCAAGGCCTTGTACGGCGCGGCCACGCTGTGTGTGCAGGCGCGCATAGCGGGCCACGAGGTGGGCTTCATCAGCAACAACGGGCCGATTGATGTGGCCGGGGCCAACAAGGCCACCCACTTCATCCAGCAGATGTGCCAGCTCGGCCACCCGCTGATCTACCTGCAGAACACCACCGGCTACATGGTGGGCAAGGACAGCGAGCAGGGCGGCATGATCAAACACGGCAGCAAGATGATCCAGGCCGTGACCAACGCCTCATTCACCCATGACTTGCCGCAGATCACCATTCAGTGCGGCGCCAGCTACGGCGCCGGCAACTACGGCATGTGTGGCCGTGCCTACGCGCCGCGTTTCCTGTTTTCATGGCCCAACGCACGCACCGCTGTGATGGGCGGCGAGCAGGCCGCCAGCACCATGCGCACCGTGGCCGAGGCCGGCCTGCTGCGCAAAGGCATCACGCCCGACCCGGCCGAGATGCAGCAGCAGTTCGAACGCATCGTCGAGCTGTTCGAGAGCCAGGCCGACGCCTTCTACACCAGCGGCCTGGGCTTGGACGACGGCGTGATCGACCCGCGCGAGACCCGCGCCGTGCTGGCGCAGTGCCTGGACATCTGTGCCGAATCGGATGCCCGCACGCTGCGGTCGATGCAGTTTGGCGTCGCCCGCATGTAAGCCATGGCTGAGCCGCTCAAACACCTGCTAAACGAAGGCGTGCCGCCGCGCATCGCTGCCATGCTCAAGCGCACCTGGCGCAGCTTCGACACCGCAGCGTTTTTGCGCCACGTCGAACCGGGCTACGACAAGCTGGAATTGATGCAGCGCGGCCAGCGCATCGCCGAGGCCTTGCACGCGCACCTGCCGCCCGAGGTGCCGCGCGCCCTGGCCGTGCTCACCGATTCGCTGGACCCACCCATGGGCCTGGACGCCAAGGGCGAGCCCGACGCGGGCGACCGGCCCTACAGCGCGTTTCTGTACCTGCCCCACAGCATGTTCATCGCCGCTCACGGTCTGCCGCACCTGGACGAGGCCATGCGCGCGCAGCATGCGCTCACGCAGCGCTTCACCGCCGAGTTCAGCCTGCGGCCCTACCTCATCCACCACCGCGAGGCCACGCTCAGGCACCTGCATGCCTGGGCGCAAGACGACAACGCCCACGTGCGCCGCGCCGCCAGCGAGGGCACGCGCCCGCGCCTGCCCTGGGCGCCGCGCCTGCCCGCCTTTCAGAAGGACCCCGCGCTCGCGCTGCCGCTGCTGGAGGCCTTGAAGGACGATGCATCGAGCTACGTGCGCCGCTCGGTGGCCAACCACCTGGGCGACATCGCCAAGGACCACCCCGAGGTGGCCGTGGCCACCGCCCGCGCCTGGCGGCAAGGCGCCAGCCCCGAGCGCGAGGCCCTGGTGCGCCACGGCTTGCGTTTTCTGGTCAAGCAGGGCCATGCCGGTGCGCTCGACGCATTGGGCGTCGGCCACGCGGTGAAGCTGGATGTGAGCGCCGGGCGTTTCACGCCACGCAGTGCGCCCATCGGCGGCAAGCTGCGCATCGAGGCCGAGCTGCACAACCCCACCCGCCGGCCACAACACGTGCTGGCCGACCTGCAGGTGCACTACGTCAAGGCCAATGGCGACACCGCACCCAAGGTCTTCAAGCTCAGCACCGTTGAGATCGCCCCCGGAGACACGGTCACGCTGGGAAAGACCTTGTCGCTGGCGCAAATGACCACCCGCACCCATTACCCCGGCCGCCACGCGGTGGCCTTGCTGCTCAATGGCCGCAGCCACCCCCTGGGCCAATTCGACCTGACCGCATAAACAGAGGAGACACACCATGCAGTTCACCCACGAGCACCGCGAGATCCAGAAGACGCTCAAGCGCTTCATCGACGAGGAAATCAACCCCCATGTGGACGAGTGGGAGGCGGCCGAAATTTTCCCCGCGCACGAGGTCTTCAAGAAGCTGGGCAACCTGGGCCTGCTGGGCCTGACCAAACCCGAGGCCTTTGGTGGTGCCGGGCTGGACTACAGCTACAGCATCGCCATGGCCGAGACCTTGGGCCACATCGATTGCGGCGGCATCCCCATGGCCATCGGCGTGCAGACCGACATGTGCACCCCGGCCCTGGCGCGCTTCGGCAGCGACGAGTTGCGCCGCGAGTTCCTGGCGCCGGCCATCGCGGGCGACGTGGTGGGCTGCATTGGCGTGAGCGAACCCGGTGCCGGCTCCGACGTGGCGGGCATCAAGAGCAGCGCTCGCAAGGACGGCGACGACTACGTCATCAGCGGCTCCAAAATGTGGATCACCAACAGCATCCAGGCCGACTGGATGTGCATGCTGGTCAACACGGGCGAAGGACCGATCCACAAGAACAAGAGCCTGGTGATGGTGCCCATGCGCGAGAACGGCAAGCTGCGCAAGGGCATCGAAGTCGGCAAGAAAATCAGGAAGATCGGCATGCACAGCAGCGACACTGGCCTGATCTATTTCGATGAGGTGCGTGTGCCGCAGCGCTACCTGATCGGCAAGGAGGGCGCGGGCTTCATCTACCAGATGCAGCAGTTCCAGGAAGAGCGCTTGTGGTGTGCGGCCAGCTGCCTGCAGTCGCTCAACAACTGCATCCAGTGGACGATTGACTACGCGCACGAACGCAAGCTGTTCGGTGCCACCATCGCCGACCAGCAGTGGGTGCAGTTCAAGCTGGCCGAACTCAAGACCGAGGTGGAAGCGCTGCGCGCGCTGACCTACCAGGCTTGCGAACATTACGTGGCCGGCGAGGACGTGACCGAGTGGGCCACCATGGCCAAGCTCAAGGCCGGGCGGCTGAATCGCCTGGTGCCCGACACCTGCCTGCAGTTCTGGGGTGGCATGGGCTTCACCTACGAGAACAAGGTGTCTCGCATGTACCGCGATGGGCGTCTGGCGTCGATTGGCGGTGGCGCCGACGAGGTGATGATGGGCATCCTGTCCAAGATCATGGGCATCGCCAAAAAGCCCTCGGCATGAAGAAGCTGCTGATCGCCAACCGGGGTGAAATCGCCCGCCGCGTCATCCACACCGCCCACAAGATGGGGATTGCGACGGTGGCGGTGTTCTCCGATCCCGATGCCAAAGCCCTGCACGTGCGCGAAGCCGGCGAGGCCGTGGCCTTGTACGGCAGCAGCTCGGCCGACACCTACCTGCGCGCCGACAAGCTGATCGCGGCCGCCCACCAAACCGGCGCGGACGCCATCCACCCCGGCTACGGTTTTCTGAGCGAGAACGCGGATTTCGCCCAGGCCGTCATCGACGCGGGCCTGACCTGGGTGGGGCCGCCGCCGGCCGCGATTCATGCGGTGGGCAGCAAGTCCGGCGCCAAGGCCTTGGCGCAGGCCAGCGGCGTGCCCTGCCTGCCCGGCCACTTCGGTGCGGATCAGAGCGAGGCCACGCTGGTGCGCGAGGCCGCGCGCATCGGTTACCCCGTCATGGTCAAGGCCGTGGCCGGTGGCGGCGGGCGTGGCATGCGCCTGGTGCTGGACGCCGCGCAATTGCCGGCCGCCTTGCACAGCGCCCGTTCCGAGGCACAAAGCGCCTTCGGCAACGGCGACCTGCTGATCGAGCGTGCCCTGCTGAACCCGCGCCATGTGGAGGTGCAGGTGTTTGCCGATGCGCACGGCCACTGCATCCACCTGGGCGAGCGCGACTGTTCGGTGCAGCGCCGGCACCAGAAGATCATCGAGGAAGCGCCGAGCCCGGCCGTGGACGCCGCCCTGCGCGAGCGCATGGGCGCGTGTGCGGTGGCATTGGCCCAGGCGGCCGGCTACGTTGGCGCGGGCACGGTGGAATTCCTGCTCGACAGCGACCAGTTTTTCCTCATGGAGATGAACACGCGCTTGCAGGTGGAGCACCCCGTCACTGAAGCGCTCATTGGGCAAGACCTGGTCGAGTGGCAACTGCGCATCGCGCGCGGCGAGCCCTTGCCGCTGACGCAAGACCAGGTGCATCTGCAAGGCCACGCCATCGAGCTGCGCCTGTGCGCCGAGGACGCCGACTTCCGCCCGCACACCGGCACGGTGTCCCGTTTCCGCGTGCCGCCGCACCAGGCCTTCGAGCGCTGCGGCCTGCGGCTGGACCACGCGCTGGAGGACGGCGCGGTGGTCTCGCCCTTTTACGACGCCATGTTGGGCAAGCTCATCGCCCATGCACCCACGCGCGACGAGGCCATCGCCAAGCTGCAGTTGGCGCTGCACCAGCTGCAACTGCTGGGCCTGCCCAGCAACCGCGACTTCCTGGGCGCCTGCCTGGACCACCCGGTGTTCCGTGCGGGTGGGGCGCTGATCCCTTTCCTCGCCGACCACGGCGACACGCTGCGCGCGCAACTGCTGGCGCGCGAACGTGCTGCCATACCTGCCGCCGTGCTGGCCATGTTGCTGGCCGATGCCCCACCAACCCTGAGCCTGGGCTGCGGCTATGAGCGCCCGGTGCGCGTGCGGCACGAAGGGCAGGTGAGCCATTGGGGCTTCACCGTCACGGGGCCCGCGCGGGCACGGCTGCGTGATGCCGAGGGCGAGCACACCATCGCCTGGCAGCGCGACGACTCAGAACGTTGGGCGCTGGAGTTGGATGGCGTGCGCCGGCAGGTGGCCGTGGTGCGTGCCGGCAGCGCGGCCCTGGACAGTGCGCCGCGCTGGCAGGTGCTGGTGGACGGTGTGGCCCTGTGGCTGGACGACCTCTCGCTGCTGCCGCAGCGCCAGGGCGGCGCGGGCGGTGCCGGCGACCAGTTGCGCGCGCCCTTCAACGGCAAGGTGGTGGCGTTGTTTGTGGCGCCGGGCGACGTGATAGCGCAGGGCGCGCCGGTGCTGGTGCTCGAATCCATGAAGCTGGAGCACAGCCTGGCCGCGCCCCGAGGTGGCGTGGTGGAGGCGGTGCTGGTGTCGCCTGGCCAGCAGGCCGCGCCGGGCCAGGTGCTGCTGCGTTTCGTGGCCGAGGCCAAGGAGCCGGCATGAGCGGCGGCACCGCCCCGGCCTTGAGCGCCGCCGAACTGCAAAACCTCTACGACAGCGTGGCGCGTTTCGCGCGCGAGGAGATCGCGCCGCACGTGAACGACTGGGACGCGGCCGGTGAATTCCCGCGTGCGCTGTACCGCCGCGCGGCCGAGCTGGGCCTGCTGGCCATCGGCTACCCCGAGGCCCTGGGTGGCACGCCCGCCGGTTACGCCATGCGCCTGCCGGTGTGGGTGGCGCTGTGCCGGCACGGTGGCAGCGGCGGCGTGTTGGCCAGTCTGTTCTCGCACAACATTGGCTTGCCGCCGCTGGTGGCGCATGGGTCGGCGGCACTGCAATCGCGGGTGGTGCCGGGTGTGTTGCGTGGCGAACAGATCGCGGCCCTGGCCATCACCGAGCCCGGTGGTGGCTCGGACGTGGCCGCGCTGCGCACCACGGCACGGCTCGACGGCGACCACTATGTGGTGGATGGTGAGAAGGTGTTCATCACTTCAGGCGTGCGCGCCGACTGGATCACCGCCGCGGTGAGGACGGGCGAGGCCGGCAGCAAGGGCGCGGGTGGCGTGTCCATGCTGCTCATCCCCGGCGACGCGCCAGGCCTGAGCCGCAGCCCGCTGCAGAAGATGGGTTGGCACTGCTCCGACACCGCGCACCTGCGTTTTGATGGCGTGCGGGTGCCGGCCCACCACCTGATCGGCCGGGAGGGCGATGGCTTCAAGATCATCATGAGCAACTTCAACGCCGAGCGTTTTGGCTTGGCGGCCGCCGCGCTGGGATTTGCCCAGGCCTGCTTCGACGAGGCGCTGGCGTGGGCGCGCCAGCGCAAGACCTTTGGTGCCGCGCTGGTGGAGCGCCAGGTCATCCGCCACAAGCTGGTGGACATGTTGATGCGCATCGCCTCCACCGAGGCCTGGCTGCAATCCATTGCCGCACGCGCCGACGCGGGCGACACCGGGCCGCAGTGGGTGGCCGAGGTCTGTTTGCTCAAGAACCACGCCACCCAGGCCATGCAGTTTTGCGCCGACCAGGCGGTGCAGATACTCGGTGGCATGGGTTTCATGCGGGGCACGGTGAGCGAACGCATTTACCGCGAGGTCAAGGTCATGATGATCGGCGGCGGTGCCGAGGAAATCATGAAGGACCTCGCCGCACGACAATTGGGACTATGAGCAAAAACAGCAAGATCGAAACCGTGCCGGTGGACTTTGAACCCGAGTTCATCGAAGGCGTGCGCGAAATCTTTGAAGAGAAGATTGTGTTCAACAAGGTGCTGGGCCTGAAGATCACCGAGATCAAGCCGCAGTGGTGCAAGGGCCGCATCCTCATGCGCCCGGAGCTGGT
>CAYUAH010000081.1:0-13516 GCA_964442375.1 uncultured Hydrogenophaga sp.
GACCCCAAATTCTCGGCGCAGACCAAGGACAAGCTGGTGTCGTCGGAAGTGCGCGCCCCGGTGGAAGACATCGTGGCCAAGACCCTGACCGAATTTCTGGAAGAGCGCCCCACCGACGCCAAGATTTTGTGCGGCAAGATTGTGGAGGCTGCCCGTGCCCGCGAAGCCGCCCGCAAGGCCCGCGAGATGACCCGCCGCAAGGGCGTGCTCGACGGCATGGGCCTGCCCGGCAAACTGGCCGACTGCCAGGAAAAAGACCCGGCCCTGTGCGAAATCTACATCGTGGAGGGCGACTCCGCCGGTGGCTCCGCCAAACAAGGGCGCGACCGCAAATTCCAGGCCATCCTGCCCCTGCGCGGCAAGATCTTGAACGTCGAAAAAGCGCGCTATGAGAAGCTGCTGACCAGCAACGAAATCCTCACACTCATCACCGCCCTGGGCACCGGCATCGGCAAGTCCAGCGCCGACGAATACAACCCCAAGGGCAAAAGCGGCGCCGACGATTTCAACATCGACAAGCTGCGCTACCACCGCATCATCATCATGACCGACGCGGACGTGGACGGCGCCCACATCCGCACCCTGCTGCTGACCTTCTTCTACCGCCAGATGCCCGAGCTGGTCGAGCGTGGCCACATCTACATCGCCCAGCCGCCGCTGTACAAGGTCAAGGCCGGCAAGGAAGAGCTGTACCTGAAAGACGCCGCCGCGCTCGACGGTTTCCTGCTGCGCATCGCGCTGAAGGACGCCAAGGTCGTCACCGGCGGCAGCGCCAGCACCACGCTGGAAGGCGACACCCTGGCCGAGCTGGCGCGCAAGCACCAGGTGGCCGAAGCCGTGATCGCCCGCCTGTCCGCCTTCATGGACGCCGAGGCCCTGCGCGCCGTGGCCGACGGCGTGGCGCTGAACCTGGACGACATGGAGCAGGCCGCCGTCAGCGCCGCCGCCCTGCAAGTGGCGCTGCGCGAACTCAACACCACCGGCGTGCCCGCCGAAGTGGCGGCCGAGTTCGACGTGCGCACCGACAAACCCATCCTGCGCATCAGCCGCCGCCACCACGGCAACATCAAGAGCAGCGTCATCACACAAGACTTCGTGCACGGCGCCGATTACGCCGCCCTGGCCGAAGCCGCCAACACCTTCCGCGGCCTGCTGGGCGAAGGCGCCAAAGTGCAACGCGGCGAAGGCGACAAACAGAAAGAAGAGCGTGTGGGCGACTTCCGCCTGGCCATGAAGTGGCTCATCAGCGAAGCCGAACGCACCACCGCCCGCCAGCGCTACAAAGGCCTGGGCGAAATGAACCCCGAGCAGCTGTGGGAAACCACCATGGACCCCAACGTGCGCCGCCTGCTGCGTGTGCAGATTGAAGACGCCATCGAGGCCGACAAGGTGTTCACCATGCTCATGGGCGACGAGGTCGAGCCGCGCCGCTTCTTCATCGAGAACAACGCGTTGAGGGCGGGGAATATTGACGTGTGAGCTTCATCACATTTGAATCCGGATAGTGTGAAAAAATTTATAAAAATCAACAACTTACCATCACAGTGCCCGGACGTTGATCGCCAATCCAGCGGAGGAGTGCGGTTATCACATCCGAATCCGGAAATTTCGAAAAAGATCAATCAAATCAAACGCTTGCTTTCACATGGTCGCCAAACACTGGGTCAATGATGCCTTGTCAATATTGGCCGAGAGCCTCTCACCAGTGCCCCACGAGCTCAACGAGCTCGACTGGAAAGCAAGTCTGTCCACGCACAAAGACCGTTTGGCCGAGCACCTGATGGCGATGGCCAACCACCCCAATGGCGGGATCTTGGCCTTCGGCATCGACAACCAGGGGGCGCCTGGTGGCGTTAACGCAGCACAGGTCGAGCAGATCTTGGGCACTTTGGCCAATCTCGGGCGGGAAGCGATTGATCCACCCCTGACGCTCGACCATGCTGTGGTCGATTACGTCAACACGCCGCTCCTCCTCGTCCGTATTCACGAACACTCTGTCAAACCCGTGCGCCGGCGCGGTAAATCCATAGAAGAAACCTGGATCCGCTCTGGCGGCACTACACGGAAAGCCTCACGCCAAGAAGTCGGCGCGCTGATGATGAACAGTGCCCCGGCCCGGTGGGAAGAACTACGTGCGTCGCCCCTGACTCCTATCTCGGGGGTGAAAGAGCTTCTGGATTTACGCGCCATTGCGCAACTGCTGGAACGCCCGCTGCCAGAAGACGACGACAGCCTGGCACGCTGGCTGGTCGATGAAGGATTGACTACCCTGGAAGGTCGCGGGCACTACATCACCCACTTCGGCGCTATGGCTGCCGCTCGCCAGCTCAAAGACTTTCCAGAGTTGGCCCGCAAAGCCATTCGCGTGATCCACTACCAAGGCACCAACAAAGTGGACACACTGGACGAACTGGTGGGTCAACGGGGCTACGCTGTGGGATTCGAGGGCCTGATTGGCTACTTAAAAAAGGTCTTGCCCCATTCCGAAGTGATCAAGCAGTCGCTCCGCACCGAAGTGACCGTTTATCCCGAGATCGCACTTCGCGAGCTCATCGCCAACGCGCTGATTCACCAGGACTTCAGCATCGCAGGGGCAGGCCCCATGGTTGATGTGTACAGCGACCGCATCACCGTCACCAACCCGGGCACTTTGCTGCCAGGCAAGAAGCTGGACCGCCTGATCGGGGCTACACCCGAGTCACGCAACGAGAAACTGGCGTTCTCTTTCCGCCGATTCCGTATCTGCGAAGAGCGCGGCACCGGATTCCAAAAGGTGGTCAAAGCCATTGAACTGTTCGGCATGCCGCCGCTGCAAGTTACCACACACGAAAACGCTTTCAGCGTCACCTTAAGTGCACCGCGAAAATTCGCAGACATGGCTACGCCTGAGCGCATTGAGGCCTGCTACCAGCACGCCGTGCTTCAATACCTATCCAGCCAGACGTTGACCAACACCACACTGCGCGAACGCTTCAAACTGCACGAAAAACAGCGCAACACCATTACTAACCTGATCGCCGACGCCGTAGACGTGGGCCGCATCAAGCGCAAAGATGGAAGCACAGGTAACAAGTTCGCCGAATACATCCCGTACTGGGCTTGAAGCTCTGCTAAATCAATGCCCATTGCATGAATCGCGAACAACTCAGAAAACTCGAAAAAGACCTCCGGGTTGCCGCCGAAAAATTGCGGGCCAATTCTGACCTCAATTCCCGCGAGTACAGCCCCTCGGTGTCGGGCATCATCTTTCTGAAGTTTGTGGGCTCCAAAGCCCGGCGCTGAAAACGGAGGGTCGTTGACGCGCCAAGACCACTGGGGGCCTCCGACAGCGCATTCGTGGTGAATGTCATTGGTCCAACAACGTGCGTCTTCCCCTCCCTCGGCCGGCCGACCATCACATCAAGTGCTGCAAGACGTGGCGGTTGCTTGTTCGGGGGAGTCGAAGCGCGTTGGCATGTTGGCGGGCAGCTTGAGCATGCAGGCGCTGAACAAGGGCGACTGCAGCCAGTGTGCGAGCCACTGTTTCACCCTGGCCAAGGGCTGTTGGTCAAACCAGGGTGGGTCAATCGCGGCAAATTGCCTGACGAACGGAAAAAGTCCGATGTCGGTGGCGCAGGGTGACGTGCCGCCCAAAAAGGCTGCCTTTGCCAGACGCAGTTCCAGTGCTTGCAGCAATGTCTGGACAGCCTGCGTGCGGTGATGTTCTCGCACGTCACTGACCGTTGCGTGCTGCGCGGTTGAGAACCGCTCCGGGTATTTGCAGCGGTCCAGGTGGTGCTTGAATTCACCGTCATTGGTGTGCAGCAGCGCGGTGTTGGCATCGCTTTGCGCCAGATGCCACCAAGCCTGTATCGACTCGGCCTGGTCGGGCTGTGACAGTGCCCACTGGACGATGTCCCAGCTTTGTTCAATCACGTGGCCATCGGTCAGCACCAAGACCGGTACCGTGCCTTTGGGCGAAGCCGCCAGCAACGCGGCCGGTTTGTCGCGCAAGACAATTTCGTGCGCATCAAAAGGAATGCCTGCAAGCAGCAAGGCCATGCGGGCGCGCATGGCGTAGGGGCAGCGTCGGTAGGTGTACAGCAGCGGTCGAGGCGAGCTCATGTCCGTCATGGAGTGGGCCGATGGTGAAGGTCACCCGCCTGCCTTGGGTGCCCTTTCCGGCGCCTTCCAGCCAAAAAACACCGGATACACCTTCTCCACCACCGGCCCGTTGAAGTCCCAGGCCAGGCACTGGCCGAGGTGGGCGGGGGGCTGGCCGTCAGGGGCGGCCGCGAAGGACGCGGTGCGGGTCTGGAAGGCGGCGGTGGCGAGGTTGAACAGCAGTTCGCGCAGGTGGGTGCAGCTTTGAATGCCACCCAGGTGGCGTTGTATGGTCTGGCGCCAGCCGCGGCCCATGGTTTCGCCCACCATGCGTTGCAGCGGCGCCATGGCCTGCGGGCAGGGGCCGTGGGGGTAGGCGTCCATGGCCACAGCGATGTCGCGTATCACCATGGCCTCGTCGATGCTCACGCGCAGCAGCATGTGGTGCACCGGCTGGCCGGGCCCCCAGCGGCCTTCGCCCTCGATCTCGAAGCCGTGGGGCTTGCTGTCGTGCAATTCGCCTTCGATGTCCCACAGGCCGTCGTCGCGGCGAAAGCCTCGGTATTCCACGCGGCGGGTGTGCATGAGGGTGCGGGGCTGGGGGGCGGGCAAAGGCAAAGCGCGATCTCCATGAGGCCAGGGGGGAGCGCACATTTTCCAGCAAGCCCAACGCCAGGGTGGCACACTGGGCCTCTTGCCCTTGCCACGCATTGCCATGACACACGACCACGCCCATCCCCACGATGCTCCGCACGAGCACAACCCGCCTTGGAAACACGACGGTGTGCGCGTGGTGCCGGGCCACCAACTCGACGGCAACGTGCCCTCCACGCCGGGCATGGACCGCAAGGCGGCGATCAACTTTGCGCGCGTGGGCGCCCAGAAGTTGTGGGCGGGCACGGTCACCATCCATCCCGATGCGAAAACCGGCGCCCACCACCACGGTCCGCTGGAGAGCGTGATCTACGTGGTGCGCGGCCGTGCGCGCATGCGCTGGGGTGAGAAGCTGGAGTTCACCGCCGAGGCCGGGCCGGGCGATTTCATTTACGTGCCGCCGTTTGTGCCGCACCAGGAGATCAATGCCAGCCCAACCGAGGTGCTCGAATGTGTGCTGTGCCGCAGCGACGGCCAAGCGGTGGCGGTCAACCTCGACATCGAGCCGGTGGAGAAACCCGAGCAGGTGCTGTGGGTGGACCCCACCCATCCGAACGGCGGGGTCTGAAGGCGCTCAGTCCAGCTCGTACACCGACACCCGCGCGCCTGCGGCCAGCACGTTGAGCTGGCAGATTTCGCGTGTGGTCTTGGCGCGGTTCAGGGCCCCGCCGCGCCCGGTGATCTTGCGGAAAATGGCTTTGATCGTCATGGGAACCCCAGTCAAAAAATAAAAACGCCAAGGCGTGAGCCGGCGCGTCAGCGCCCCACCTGCCGGAACATGCCCACCACCACACCAATCACCTCCAGCGACTCGCGCGCCAGGATGTCGGGGTAGTCGGGGTGGGCGGGCTTGAGCACCCAGCCGCCCGGGCCTGCCAGCGGAAACAGGTACTTCACCGTCATCTCGTTGTCCACCAGCGCCACCACGATGTCGCCGGATTTGGTCGGCCGGTTGCGCTCCACCACCACCATGTCGCCGTCGAGCAGGCCGGCGTCGCGCATGGACTCGCCGCGCACGCGGCAGAACACGGTGCGCTCCGGGTGACGGATCAGGTAGTCCTCGACCCCCACCATTTCCTGCCCGGCGCTCTGGTCTTCCATTTGCGGCAGGCCGGCGCGCACCTTGCCCAGCACGGGCAGGGCAAAAAAGTCGCGTGTGGGCGCGATGCGACCTTCGACGCGCTCCAAAAACCCCGCGTCCACCAACCGCCCCACCACCTTGAACACACCCCCGGCCGAGGCCAGGCCCAGCACGTCGGCGAGCTTGGCCATGGACGGGAACGCCTTGTGTTCGCGCCAGTAGATGCGCAAGGCGTCGAGGTGTTTGTGGTCAGACATTGGGCGACAAAGTGAATGAATGTTCACGATGGTAAATGAACTTCGGCCTTACTGTCAACAAACCTCACATTCCTGACCGTCTCCGGTGGTAGGCTGTGTTTTTATCTGGGAGCCTCTGCGGATGTTTGGTTTCACCACCATCAGGTTTCAGCAATGGATCGTGCTTTCGGCCAGCGCGCTGGTGCTGGTGCTGGCGCTGGTGTTTCTGGGCACGGTGTTCGGCAAATTCCGCGAGACCGCCGAACAGGGCGCCACCGACCGTTTCGAGCTCATCACCCAGGGCATTGCCGAGAACCTGCAGCTCAACCTGGAGGCACATGCGCGGCGCGCCACGGCCTTTGCGGCGGCGGACGCGGCCGACCTGCTGGCGCACAACAAGGTGTCGGTCGACTCCGTGCTGGCCGTGCTCAAGACGGCGGTGCGGCAAAACCCCGGCGTGTACGGCGAGTACCTCGGGCTGGCCAACGGGGACTTTCTGCAGGCCATCGGCGTGCGCCGTGACGCCGCCATCCTGAAGGCCTTGGCAGCACCCCCGACCACCGAGCTGGCGGTGCGCGTGATACAGCGGGATGCTGCGGGCCGGCGCACCGAGCGTTGGCAGTTTCTGGACGCCCAGGAACGGCCGCTGGCCAGCCGCAGCAGCGCCGCCACGTACTCGCCGCTGGACCGGCCCTGGTACCAGGGTGCCCTGCGCGCCAGCGCTGCCTCGCTCACCGCGCCCTACGTGTTCGCGTCCACCCAGAGCGAGGGCCTGACCATCTCCGCCCCCCTGCCCGGTGGCCAGGGTGCCTACGGCATCGACATCAGCCTGCACAGCCTGCCCGCCGTGCTCGCCAGCTACCGCACCAGCGACAACGCGTTTCTGGGCGTGCTCGACGAGGATGGCCGCTTGCTGGCGGCGCACGGCAAAGGCAGCTCCAGCCTGCGGCAGCCTGCCAACCTGCTGCTGTCTCTGGCGGCCGCCGGTAACCCCAAGGCCACGGCGGTGGCCGCTTTGTTGGGCGACCTGCCAACCGACAGCGCCCAGTTCCTTGAGCTCGCGGGCGAGCCCCACCTGCTGGTGCTGCGCCGGCTGTCGGTGGCGGGCAGCGGGCGTTACCAGGTGGTGTCGTGGGCGCCGGTGTCGGACTACACCGCGCCGGTGGACCGCGCCCGGCGCGACGTGCTGCTGGTCACCAGCCTGCTGCTGCTGGTGCTGGTGCCCGTTGCGCTGGTGGGCACGCGCGGCATTGCACGTTCGCTGGCGCGCATGGCGCAAAACTCCGAACGCCTGCGGGCGCTGGATTTTTCGGCCGAGCCGGCCGAGGTGCGTTCCTACCTGTACGAGATCGATGCGCTGGGCCAGGCACAGACCGTGATGCACCGCTCCGTCAAGGAGCGCACGGCAGCGCTGGAGCTGGCGCAGGCCAAGCTCTCGCGCATCGTGGACACCGGCATCGAACTCGGCCGCCAGCAGGACCGCAGCGCGCTGCTGCACTCGGCCTTGTTCGGTGCGCGCGACATTGCCCATTGCCAAGCGGCCACCCTGTTCCTCAAGACCGAACGCAACACCCTGCGCTTCACCCTGCGCACCAGCGACGACCCGCTGCCTGCCACCGAGCTGGCCCTGTACGACATCAACGGCCACCCCGACCACCGCTACGTGGCCACCCACGTGGTGCTCACCGGCGAGACGGTGGTGATCGACGACATTTACCAGGAAACCCGCTTCGACGTCAGCGGCACCAAACGCTTCAGCGACTCGTCCGGCATGCGCGTGGTGTCCACCCTGAACGTGCCACTCAAGGCCCGCGAGGGCCAGGTGCTGGGCCTGTTCCAGCTCATGAACGCGCTCGATCCCAAAACCGGCGCGGTGATCCCCTTCGACCCCGAAATCGTCAGCTTCGTCGAGGCCCTGGCGGCGCAGGCGGCGGTGGCGCTGGAGAACCAGAACCTGTTCGGCGCCCAGAAGGCCTTGCTCGACGCCATGATCCAGATCCTGGCCGGCGCCATCGACACCAAAAGCCCCTACACCGGTGGCCACTGCGAACGCGTGCCCCAACTGGCCTTCATGCTGGCCGAGGCCGCCAGCGATGAAAAACAGGGACCGCTGGCCGACTTCGCCTTCCACACCGAAGACGAATGGCGCGAGTTCCGCATCGGGGCCTGGCTGCACGATTGTGGCAAGGTCACCACGCCCGAGTTTGTGGTGGACAAGGCCACCAAGCTGGAAACCATCTTCAACCGCATCCACGAGATACGCACCCGCTTCGAGGTGCTGTTGCGCGACGCGCGCATCGCGTGCCTGGAAGCCACGCTGGCCGACCCCACGCAGGCCGAGGCCGCACAGTGCCGGTTCGAGGCGCGCCAGGCCCAGCTGTTGTCCGACTTCGCCTTTGTGGCCGAATGCAACCTGGGCAGCGAATTCATGGCGCCCGAAAAAGTCGAGCGGCTGCGCGCCATCGCCCAGACCCCCTGGATGCGCCACTTCGACGACCGCCTGGGCCTGGCCCACGACGAGCTGGCGCGCCACGAACACGAACCGGCGCAAGCCTTGCCCGCTCAGGAGTTTCTGCTGGCCGACAAGGCCCACCACCTGTTCGAGCGACCGCCATCCGCCGCGCTCGACAGCCGCTACGGCTTCACCCTCAAGGTGCCCGAGCACCTCTACAACCACGGCGAGGTCTACAACCTGTCCATCGCGCGCGGCACCCTGACCGAAGAAGAGCGATTCAAGATCAACGAGCACATCATCCAGACCATCGTGATGCTGGAGAACATGCCGCTGCCCTACAACCTCAAGCGCGTGCCCGAATACGCCGGCACCCACCACGAAACCCTGATCGGCACCGGCTACCCGCGCCGCCTGACCGAAAACGAACTGTCCGTGCCCTCGCGCATCATGGCCATTGCCGACGTGTTCGAGGCCCTCACCGCGCGCGATCGGCCCTACAAAAAGGCCAAGACACTGTCCGAGTCGGTGCGCATCCTCTACGGCTTCAAGCGCCGCCGCCACATCGACCCGGTGCTGTTCGACCTTTTCCTCACCTCCGGCATCTACCTGCGCTACGCCCAGCAGTACCTGCTGCCCGAGCAGATCGACGCCGTGGACATTGCCCAGTACCTGGGGCCCGTGGCCGCCGCCGCAGAAGACAGGAGCACCGAATGAGTCCGCTCACCCTGCGCGACATCCGTGCGCGCGCCGTCATCGCGCCGCTGGCGCGGCCCATACGCACCGCGTCCGGCGCCATCGAGGCCTCGCCCCTGCTGCTGCTTGATGTGCTGACGGACGAAGGCATCACCGGCCGCGCCTACCTGTTCGCCTACACGCCGCTCATGCTCAAGCCGCTCATGGCCCTGGTGGAACAGGTCACGCCTGTGCTTAAAGGCCAGCCGGTGGTGCCGCTGGCTTTGCAGCAGCGGCTGGAGCGGCAGTTCCGCCTGCTGGGGCTGCAAGGCCTGCTGGGCATGTTGGTGTCATCACTCGACATGGCTTTCTGGGATGCGCTGGGCCAGGCCGCCGGCCAGCCCGTGGTGCGCCTGCTGGGCGGCGAGCCGCTGCCCGTGCGCGCCTACGACAGCTGGGGCCTGATCGACCCGGCACGCGACGCCGCCGCGCTGGAGGCCTCGGTGGCCCAGGGTTTCACCGCCATCAAGTTCAAGCTCGGTGGCGGCAGCCTGGCGCACGACCTGGCCACCGTGCGCGCCGTGCGCACCACCGTGGGCGAAGGGGTGGCGCTGATGGTGGACTACAACCAGAGCCTGGAGCCGGTGGAGGCCATCCGCCGCGTGCGGGCGCTGGAAGTGTTTGACCTGGAGTGGGTGGAAGAACCCGTGGCGGCCGAAGACCTGGCGGGCCATGCCCGCGTGCGCGCCGCCACCACGTTGCCCATACAGACCGGCGAAAACTGGTGGTTCCCGCGCGCCGCCGAACAGGCCCTGAACGCCGGCGCTTGCGACCGCATGATGCCCGACCTCATGAAGATCGGCGGCATCACCGGCTGGCTCAGCGTCATGGGTTTGGCGCGCGCCGCGTCCATGCCCGTGTCCAGCCACTTGTTCATCGAGGCCAGCGCCCACGTGCTGGCTGTCACGCCCACCTGCGACTGGCTGGAGTTCATGGACTTCGGCTCGCCCGTGTTGCAAGAACCCTGTGTGCCCGTGAACGGTGCGATCACCGCGCGCGGGCCGGGGCTGGGCATGGCCTGGAACGAGGACGTGGTGGCGCGCTGCCTCGTCTCTTAAGCCGCCAACCGTCCGGCACGGAAATCGCCCAGCGCCTGGTAAATCTCCTGCTGCGTGTTCATCACAAAGGGGCCGTACTGCACGATGGGTTCGTTCAGTGGGCGCCCCGCGATGAGCAATACACGGGCGGCTTCGGCCGCTTCGATCACCACCCCGTCGGCTTCCGGCGTGTTCGTCAAAATCGCCATGCGCTGCGTCGGCACGGTCTCGCCCGCGATGTCCACCTCACCCCGGTACACGTACACAAACGCGTTGTGACCGACCGGCAGCGCCTGTTCGAAGCGGGTGCCCGCCGGCAGGTGCAGGTCCAGGTACAGGGGCTGGGTGATGTCGCGTGTCACCGCGCCCGCCACGCCATGGCTGTCGCCCGCGATGACGGTCACGTCCACGCCTTGTTCGGTGCGCAGCCGGGGCAGCTCGGCGGCCTGGAAGTCGCGGTACCAGGGCGGGTTCATCTTCTCGCTGCTGTGCAGGTTGAGCCACAGCTGGAAGCCTTCCATCACGCCCGATTCCTGTTGCGGGATTTCGGAGTGGATCACGCCCCGGCCGGCCGTCATCCATTGCACGCCGCCGTTTTGCAGCAGGCCCTCGTGGCCGGCGCTGTCCCGGTGCAGCATGCGTCCCGCGATCATGTAGGTGATGGTCTCGAAGCCGCGGTGCGGGTGGTCGGGGAAGCCGGCGATGTAGTCGTCCGGCTGGTCGCTGCCAAAGGCGTCCAGCATCAGGAACGGGTCGAGCCGGCGTTGCAGGTTCTGCGTCAGCACGCGGTTGAGCTTGACGCCTGCGCCGTCGGAGGTGGCCTGCCCGGCCACCAGGCGCTCCACCGTGCGGGACTGGGTGACGTGGTCGAGTGCGGTGTGTGTGCTCATGTGAATCTCCTGAAGAAGGCTGCAAAACCCAGGGCACCCGTGGGCCCGGCTCTGCCGGCCCACCGGGTGCGCCCCCTGGGGGCGCTTACGCCCGCCGTGCGTCCACGCTCCAGCCACCGGCGCCGTGGGCGGCCAAGGCCAGCAAGCCACCGGTCACGGCCACGTTCTTGAAGAACAGCAGCTGTTGCATGAAGGCCTGGTCGGCGGGCACGGCCCAGTAGGCGTGGAAGAAGAAGCTGGCCACCAAAGTGAAGGCCGCCAGCGCCAGGGCTGCCAGGCGGGTGCCGAAGCCGAACAGCAGCGCCAGGCCGCCACCGATTTCCACCACCGCCGCCAGCGCGGCCGCCACGCTGGGCAGGGGCAGGCCCACGGAGCTGATGTAGCCCACGGTGCCGGCAAAACCGGTGAGTTTGGCTATGCCGGCGGGCAGGAACAGCGCCACCAGCAGCAGGCGGCCGGCGAGGTCCAGGGCATTGAGAGTGATCTTGTTCATGGTGCGTTCCTTCAAAAGTGGTTGGGATGGGTGTACTTTAGGTTGGATCAATTCGCTTGAGAATGCGTTTGAATGGATATGATTGTTGCCATGATGGAACAATATGGGCGCGATGTGCTCGACCCCAACGACTTGCTCATCTTTGCCGCCGTGGCCGATCTGGGCAGCTTCAGCCGCGCGGCCGAGAAGATGGGCCTGCCCAAATCCACCGTCTCGCGGCGCTTGGCGGCGCTGGAACAGCGCCTGGGCGAGCGCCTGTTGCTGCGCACCACGCGGCGGCAAACCCTGACCGAGTTCGGCCGCGAACTGCTGGACCATGCCCGCCAGGTGGCGCTGGAGGTGGAGGCCGTGGCCGCCCTGAGCGAGCGCCGTCAGGCCGCGCCCAGCGGCCGGCTGCGTGTGTCCATGCCCAGCGACTTTGCCAACCTCGTGCTCACCGAGCCGCTGGCCGCCTTCGTCGCCATGCACCCCGGCATCCAGCTGGAACTGGACCTGTCGGCGCGCCGGGTGGATTTGTTGGGCGAGGGCTTTGACCTGGCCCTGCGCATCGGCGCCTTGTCGGACGACGGTCTGCTGGCCGCGCGCCGCCTGACGGTGTTGTCGTCCGGCCTGTACGCCTCGCCCCAGTACCTGGCCGAATTCGGCCAGCCGGCCACGCCCGAAGACCTGGCCCGGCACAGCGCCGTGCGCCTGCTGGCGGGCCATGGCGAGCCCCTGCCGTGGACCTTGAACCGTGGGGATCAGCAGTGGCAAGGCCTGCCGCCGGGGCGCATCAACGCGAACGCCCCCGAGCTGCTGATGCGGCTGGCGCGGGCCGGGGCCGGCATCGCGGCCGTGCCCGACCACATCGCCTTGCCCGACGTGCATCGGGGCCTCTTGCGGCGCGTGTTGCCCGAGTGGTGCCTGCCCACGGTGACGGTGTCGGCGGTGTTCCCGGGGCGCAAGCTCATGCCCGCCAAGACGCGGGCCTTCATCGAGATGTTGCAGGCGGCCCTGGGCGGTTTGCCCGGCGCGGCCTGACGGGGTTCAGAGCGGGTTGGCGAGCGCCTTGGAGATGGCCGCGATGTGGGCCGCCGTGGGCTTCATCGGCTTCATCTCGTCTTCTTCGGCGGTGGCGTTCTCGTGCGCCTGGATGGCGTTGACCATCTGGTACTGGTCTTCCCAGATGATGGTCTTGCCCGGCGGGCACATGTCGCGCAACGTGCCAAACCAGTAGTAGCCGTCGGCGCCGCCAAACAGCTGGTCGATGCCGGCGGCGTCGCCACTTTTGAGGCCTTGGGCGGCGAGGAGCTGGTTGAGCTTGTGGTGCGAGACGGAGTAGTGCATGGGGGTTCGAGAAGCGTTGGGGCGGCGATTTTACCGGGCCGCCAGGCCTCTACAATCCAGCCCCTTTTGCCGTCCCCATTGCCCATGAACATCGTCGTCAGCGAAGAACTCAAGGCCTACATCGATCCCCTCACCCCGGAAGAACACGCCGCGCTGGAGCGCAGCCTGCTGGCCGAGGGCTGCCGCGACGCGCTGGTGTTGTGGGGCGACCTGCTGGTGGACGGGCACAACCGTTATGGCATTTGCCAGAAGCATGGTCTGCCCTTCAACACCGTGCAGAACCCCCGCCTCCAGTCCATGCAAGACGTGCACCTGTGGATGATCGACCAGCACCTGGGCCGGCGCAGCGTGTCGGACTTCCAGCGCGGCGTGCTGGCGCTGCGCAAGCGCGAAATTGTGGCCGAGCGGCGGCGCCAGTTCCTGGCCGAGCCGCCGAGCGAAGCCGCACTGGAAGCGGCGGCAGAGCGCGCGCCGCTGACCTGCCCCCTGTAGACGTACCAATTAAAAGTGGAAGTCCGGTTTCAAGATT
>CAYUAH010000082.1:0-13360 GCA_964442375.1 uncultured Hydrogenophaga sp.
TTCGTCAAGATCTACGGCGCCAAGGGCCTGGCCTGGATCAAGGTCAACGAGCTGGCCAAGGGGCGCGATGGCCTGCAGTCGCCCATCGTGAAAAACATCCACGACGCCGCGCTGCAGCAGATCCTGGCACGCAGCGGCGCGCAGGACGGC
Source organism: uncultured Hydrogenophaga sp. (assembly GCA_964442375.1). GTDB lineage: Bacteria > Pseudomonadota > Gammaproteobacteria > Burkholderiales > Burkholderiaceae_C > Hydrogenophaga. The sequence continues at coordinate 151 of CAYUAH010000082.1, forward strand.
GACATCCTGTTCTTCGGTGCCGACAAGGCCAAGGTGGTCAACGACGCCATCGGTGCGCTGCGCATCAAGATCGGCCACAGCGAGCTGGCCAAGAAGAAGGGCTTCTTCGAGCAGCGCTGGGCGCCGATGTGGGTGGTGGACTTTCCCATGTTCGAACACGACGAGGAAGAAGACCGCTGGACGGCCGTGCACCACCCCTTCACGGCCCCGAAGGACGGCCACGAGGACTGGATGGTGACCGCGCCCGAGAAGTGCATCGCCAAGGGCTACGACATGGTGCTCAACGGCTGGGAAATCGGCGGTGGTTCGGTGCGTATCCACCGCGCTGACGTGCAGCAGAAGGTGTTCGACGCGCTCAAGATCAGCCCCGAAGATGCCCAGCTCAAGTTCGGCTTCCTGCTGGACGCCCTGCAGTACGGCGCGCCCCCGCACGGCGGTCTGGCCTTCGGCCTGGACCGCATCATCACCCTGATGACCGGCGCCGAATCCATCCGCGACGTGATCGCCTTCCCCAAGACCCAGCGCGCACAGTGCCTGCTCACGCAGGCCCCGTCGCCGGTGGATGAGAAGCAGCTGCGCGAACTGCACATCCGCCTGCGCAACTTGGACGCGGCGAAGGCCTGAGTTTTCAGGTATCCCCGCCCTTGGGGCTGGGGTACCTGGCTCCGCGGCTGTCCCCCGTCGGCTTCGCCTCCTCTGCCTTTATGCCGCTGCGCCAGGCACCCGCTCGCCCCTATCCGCGAGGTGCAGCCCCCGGAAAGCGGGGGCTCAGTCCTGCACACTGTCCATGGACCGCGTGCTTGCTCGCTCCCGTTTCTGACCGTACATGCGCCCATCGGCTTCGCGCAGCAGGGCCACCAGGTTGTCGCCATCGGCGGGGTAACAGGCCACGCCCATGCTCACACCCACCGGCGTGGGCGGGCCGTCGAACAGGGGGGATGCGTCCAGGGCACTGCGCAGGCGCGCCACGGCGGCCAGCACGGCGTCTTCGCTGTCGGCCTCCAGCAGCACCACGAATTCATCGCCCCCCAGGCGCGCCACCAGGTCGGTGTCACGCGTGGCTTGCCGGGCGCGCTGCGCCACTTCGCGCAGCACACCGTCGCCGGCGGCGTGGCCATGGCGGTCGTTCAGGGCTTTGAAGCCATCGAGGTCCAGCAGCACCACGGCCAGATGCTCGTCGCGCCGCTGCGCGCGGCGCAGTGCCTGCGCGGCAAAGCTGTCAAGCTGGCGGCGGTTGGCCAGGCCGGTCAGCGGGTCGTTCAGCGCCATTTGCTGCAGGCGTTCCTGCACACTCAGGTTGACCGCCAGGCTCATGCCGCAGATCCAGGCCAGGTTGTGCGTCAGCAACAGCAGGAACACCAGGCCCATCACCGGATGCTCCTGCATGGCAGCGCCCGCCGGGGCCTGCCAGGACAGGGCCGCCCGCAACAACAGGCCCAGGCCGGCCAGCGCCACAAATCCCGCACAGGCGCCGTACAGCACACGCCAGCGCCCCTCGGTGCGGCACATCAACAGCACCGCAGTGGCCAACAGCACCAGGGCCACGACCGGGTCCTGGACGCTGTAGCGCATGCGGGCGTCGGTGGCGTACACGGTGGACGTCAGCGCCACCACCAGCATCACCGGCAGCCACCAGCCCCAGCGACCACGCGCTTGTGGCATGCGTTTGAAACGCAGCAGGCCCTCGATGTGCAGCAGCGCCGCACCCACCAGCAAGCTGTTGTTGACAGGCGAGGTGAGGGCGCCCAGGGACGGGCGCAGGATCACGGCCACAAAACCCAGGCCGCTGCAGACCGCCGCCACCGTCCACACCCCGGGACCGGGCACGTCGCGGTTGATGTGCCACAGCGCGAGCATCACCAGAATCGCCACGCCATTGACGATCGCGACGATCAGGCTCAGCGTGGGGTAGTGAAGTTCATACATGCCGCGTGCACATTGGACACTTATCCTAGTCCCGTGAGGGCATTTGGTCGATAGTCCGGTTCGACCTGCTAAAAACAGCGCATGGCAGACCCGCGTCCTTTCAAGATCCCGCAATCGGTGCTGGTGGTCATCCACACGCCCGATTTGCGGGTGCTGCTGATCGAGCGTGCCGACGCGCCAGGGTACTGGCAATCGGTGACCGGTGCCAAGGACTTTGCCGATGAAGCCTGGGCCGACACCGCTGTGCGCGAGGTGGCGGAGGAAACCGGCATCGACGCGTTGGCGCGCGGCCACCACCTGCGTGACTGGGCGCTGGAGAACGTGTACGAGATCTACCCCCAATGGCGCCACCGCTACGCGCCCGGGGTGACCCACAACACCGAGCGCCTGTTTGGCCTGTGTGTGCCGGCACCGCTGGCGGTGCGGCTGAACCCGCGCGAGCACACGGCCCAGGCCTGGTGGCGGTGGGACCAGGCGGCAGAGCGCTGCTTTTCGCCGTCCAACGCCGAAGCCATTCTGTGGTTGCCCCGTCTGGGTGGCATGATGGTGTGATGGACAGCTTTCGCGTTGCCACCTACAACATCCACAAAGGCGTGCAAGGCCTGGGGCCGGCGCGCCGGCTGGAAATCCACAACCTGGGCCACGCGGTGGAGCAGCTCGACGCCGACATCGTGTGCCTGCAGGAAGTGCGCAGCCACCACCACAAGCTCAAGAAGCGCTTTCAGCATTGGCCGGAGCAGGCGCAGGCCGACTACCTGTCGCCCGAGGGCTACGAGGCCATCTACCGCACCAACGCCTTCACCCGCCACGGAGAACACGGCAACGCGCTGCTCTCGCGTTGGCCGGTGCTGGCCACCGGGCACCAGGACGTGTCGGACCACCGTTTCGAGCAGCGCGGCCTGCTGCACGCGGTGGTGGATGTGGCGCAGCGCCCGGTGCACGTGGTGGTGGTGCACCTGGGCCTGATCCACGCCAGCCGCGAACGCCAGGTGCAGCGGCTGGGGCAGTTCATCGAACGCGAGGTGCCGGCGGGCGCGCCGCTGATCGTGGCCGGCGACTTCAACGACTGGAGCGCCAAGCTGCTCGCGCCCATGGCCGACCTGGACCTGCGCACCTTCGATGGCATCCGCCTGCCCACCTTCCCCTCGCGCCTGCCCCTGCTGCATCTGGACCGCATCTACGTGCGTGGCCTGCGGCCGGTCTCGGCCCACGTGCCCCATGGACGCGCCTGGGCCCGCATGTCCGACCACCTGCCGCTGGTGGCGGAACTGGCCTTCTGAACACCATGGCGACGTTGGCGCAAGACGACTGGCGCCCGGCGCGGGCCCAGCCCGGCCACCGCCTGCTGCTGCTGCAGGGCGGTGACGCGTTTTTCCCCGCGCTGGTGGCGGCCATGGACGCGGCCACCCGATCGGTGCATCTGGAGACTTACATCTTCGAGTTCGCGGGCAGCGCCCTGCGCGTGGCCGAGGCCCTGGAGCGCGCCGCCCGGCGCGGCGTGCACGTGCGCCTGGTGGTGGACGGCATCGGCACGCCGCACATTCCTCCCGAATGGCAGCAGCGCCTGGCCGAAGCTGGCGTTTACTGGCGTGTGTACGCGCCGCTCGGCCGTTTTGGCCTGGCCCTGCCCAGCAACTGGCGCCGCTTGCACCGCAAACTGTGTGTGGTGGACGGCAGCGTGGGCTTTTGTGGCGGCATCAACATCATCGACGACCTCGACGACGTGGCGCTGGGCCGGCTCACGCACCCGCGGCTGGACTTTTCGCTGCAGATCAGCGGCCCGCTGGTGGCCGACATGGCCGAGACCATGGAGCGCCTGTGGTGGCGGTTGCAGGCGGTGCGCAAGGCGCGCCAGCGCGAGTTCCGCGCAGCGTGGGAGGCTTTGCGTGCTGGCACGCCGGTGGGCGATTTTTCCAGCCTGTTCGAGCCCCATCCCCAACCGGGTGCCCATGCGGGCAATGCCGCGCTGGTGCTGCGCGACAACCTGCGGCACCGCCACGACATCGAACGCAGCTACCTCAAGGCCATTGGCGAGGCACACCACGAGGTGCTGATCGCCAACGCCTATTTCATTCCTGGGCGCAAGCTGCGCCGCGCGCTGACCATGGCGGTGGCGCGCGGTGTGCGCGTGCGTCTGCTGCTGCAGGGCAAGTACGAGCACTTCATGCAGTACCACGCGGCGCGGCCGGTGTTCCACCAGCTGTTGCGGGCCGGCGTGGAAATCCACGAGTACGTGCCCAGCGCCTTGCACGCCAAGGTGGCGGTGGTGGACCGGCGCTGGGCCACGGTGGGTTCCACCAACCTCGATCCCCTGAGCCTGCTGCTGGCGCGCGAGGCCAATGTGGTCAGCGCCGACGAAGGCTTTGCGCGTGCACTGCACGAGCGGCTGGACCACATCGTCACGCACGAGGGCCGGGCGCTGCAACTGCATGAACTGGCGGCGCGCCCATGGCCGCAGCGCGCCCTGGATCGCCTGGCTTTCATGGTCATGCGCGCGACCCTTTTTGTGACCGGCCACAGGTACTGATGACGGCCCCCACGCTCCACCGCTTCGCGGGTCGCTGCCCCCCATGGGGGCTGATCGGCCTTGGGGCGGCCCGGCGGCCGATCGGTTTGTTGACGTGCAGGACCTGATCGTCCAGCGCCCCGAGGGGCTGTACTGCCCGCCGGGGGATTTCTACATCGATCCCTGGCGGCGGGTGGAGCGCGCCGTCATCACCCACGCCCACGCCGACCACGCGCGCAGCGGCCACGGGCATTACCTGGCCACGGCGGCATCCGAGGGCGTGCTGCGCGCACGCTTGGGCAACATCGCCCTGCAGCCGCTGGCCTATGGCGAGGTGGTGGCGCACCGGGGCGTTCGCGTGTCCCTCCACCCTGCGGGGCATGTGCTCGGCTCGGCCCAGGTGCGTGTGGAACACGCTGGGCGCGTGTGGGTGGCCAGCGGCGACTACAAGGTCGCGCCCGATCCCACCTGCGCGGCCTTCGAGCCCGTGCGTTGCGACGTCTTCATCACCGAATCCACCTTCGGCCTGCCCATCTACCGCTGGCAGTCGGACGCCCAGGTCTTCGCCGACATCAACACTTGGTGGGCGCACAACGCGGCGCAGGGCCGCGCCAGCGTGCTGGCCTGCTACAGCTTCGGCAAGGCACAGCGCCTGCTCGCGGGTGTGGACGCCGCCATCGGCCCCATCGTCTGCCATGCGGCGGCCGAGTCCATCAACCGTGCCTACCGCGAGGCCGGCGTGGCCTTGCCCGACACCGTGTCCCCTGCCCAATTCCAGCAGTCCGACGCCGGGCGCGCCCTGATCTTGTGCCCGCCAGCAGCCATGGCGGGGCGCTGGCTGCAAGGCGTGGGCGAGTACAGCGATGCGTTTGCCAGCGGTTGGATGCGGCTGCGCGGCGGCCGCCGACGCGGCGGATTTGATCGGGGCTTTGCCCTGAGCGACCATGCCGACTGGCCCGGCCTGATGTCGGCCATCGCCGCCACGGGCGCGCAGCGCGTCATCGTCACCCACGGCAGCGTGCCGGTGATGGTGCGTCACCTCACCGAACAAGGCCTGCTGGCCGAGGCGTTTGACACCCAGTACGGCGACGCACAGGAAGCGGCGGCAGAGGTGTCGGGGTGAGACGCTTTGCCGCGCTCTACGCCGAGCTGGACGCCAGCACGGCCACCCAGGCCAAGCTGGCCGCGCTGGGGCGCTACCTGGCGGGCGCACCGCCCGAAGACGCCGCCTGGGTGGTCTACTTTCTGGCCGGTGGCAAGCCGCGCCAGGTGGTGCGCACCGCCGCGCTGCGCGCCACCGCCTGCGAACTGGCCGGTTTGAGCGACTGGCTGTTCGAAGCCAGCTACCAGGCGGTGGGCGACCTGGCCGAAACCATCTCGCTGCTGGTGCCCGATGCGCCCTCAGGCGATCACCCGCTGACCCGTTTGGGTTTGAGCGCCTGGATGACCCAACACCTGCTGCCCCTGCGCGGCCAGCCGCCCGACGTGGTGGACGCGGCGCTGCGTGAGATGTTGGGCGCACTGGACGCGGCCGGCCGTTTCCTGCTCATCAAGCTGGTGGGCGGTGGCTTTCGGGTGGGTGTGAGCAAGCTGCTGGTGTTGCGCGCCCTGGCCGAACACGCCGGGCTGGACCCCAAACGCGTGGCGCAACGCATGATGGGGTACACCGATGCCAAGGCCCTGCCCACGGCCGAGCGTTACCTGGCCTTGGTGGCGCCAGAGGGCGGAGCCGACGACCAGGCGCGCGACGACGGTCAGCCCTACCCGTTTTTTCTGGCCCACCCGCTGGCCGACCTGTTTGTGTTGCCCGACGATGTGGCTGCGTGGGACGCAGCACTGGGGCCGCCCGCGCAGTGGCTGGCGGAATGGAAGTTCGACGGCATACGCGGCCAGGTGATCAAACGCGCGGGCCAGGTGTGGGTGTGGACGCGTGGCGAGGAACTGGTGACCGAGCGTTACCCCGAGCTGGAGGCGCTGGCCACACCATGGCCCGATGGCACCGTGCTCGATGGCGAAATCCTGGCCTGGGACGCCGTTGCCGACCGCCCGGCGCCGTTTGCGCGCCTGCAGCAGCGCATCACCCGCAGCACCGTCACCCGCAAGTTGCTGGCCGACGCGCCGGTGACCTTCATTGCCTACGACCTGCTTGAAGCCGAGGGTATGGACCAGCGCGACCGGCCGCAGTGGCAACGCCGCGAACGGCTGCAGGCACTGGCTTTGGCATTCCCGTCTTTGCGTCTGTCGCCGCAGGTGCTGGCCGCCGACTGGCCGGCCCTGGCCGCTCAGCGTGCCCTGGCGCGCGAACAAGGCTTTGAAGGCCTCATGCTCAAGCAGCGCGAGGCCCGCTACGGGCTGGGCCGCACACGCAGCGACGGCCTGTGGTGCAAGTGGAAACTGGACCCCATGACCGTGGACGCGGTGCTGATCTACGCCCAGGCTGGGCATGGCCGCCGTGCATCGCTTTACACCGACTACACCTTCGCCGTCTGGAGCTGCCCGCCGGTGGACGCGCAGGAGGCGCAGGCGGTGGTCGATGCCATCACCCGGCGCGAGCCGGCCCGGCCCGGTGCGCTGCAACTGGTGGCATTTGCCAAGGCGTATTCGGGCCTGACCGACGCCGAGTTCGCGCAGGTCGACGCCGTGATCCGCCAGACCACGCTGGAGAAATTTGGCCCGGTGCGCAGCGTGCGGCCCACGCTGGTGTTCGAGCTGGGGTTTGAGGGCATTGGGGCGAGTCCGCGCCACAAAAGCGGGGTCGCGGTGCGGTTTCCGCGCATCTTGCGTTTGCGCCCCGACAAGCCATTGCACGAGGCGGGGACCCTGACCGATCTGCTCGCGCTCATCCCCCACCGCCAATAACCTCAGGCGCCTGGGTGCGCGGAGGGCGGTGTTAGCATGCCCGGATGTTGACGAAAGTTGAGCCAGACATGAACCCCACCGACGTTTCCGCCGGGCACGACGAGGACGTCGGCGTCCCCGTGTCGGTCAAGATCCGCGAGCGCATCCAGGCCGCGCGCAAGCGTTTCCACTCCAACGACAACATCGCCGATTTCATCCGGCCCGGCGAGCTGGACCAGCTGCTCGACGAGGTGACGGTGCACATGCAGGGCGTGCTCGACGCCATGGTGATCGACACCGCCAACGACCACAACACCGGCGACACCGCGCGCCGCGTGGCCAAGATGTACCTCAAGGAGGTCTTCAATGGCCGCTACGTCAAGGGCCCCAGCGTCACCGAATTTCCCAACGCAGAGCACCTCAACGAACTCATGATCGTGGGGCCCATCACTGTGCGCAGCGCCTGCAGCCACCACTTCTGCCCGGTCATAGGCAAGATCTGGATCGGTGTCATGCCCAACGAGCACACCAACGTGATTGGCCTGTCCAAGTACGCGCGCCTGGCCGAGTGGATCATGGGTCGCCCGCAGATCCAGGAAGAAGCCGTGGTGCAGCTGGCCGACCTGATTCAGGAAAAAACCCAGCCCGACGGCCTGGCCATCGTCATGGAAGCCAGCCACTACTGCATGGCCTGGCGCGGCGTGAAGGACATGGACAGCAAGATGATCAACTCGGTCATGCGCGGCGTGTTCCTCAAGGACCCCAACCTGCGGCGCGAATTCCTCTCTCTCATCCCTCGGAGCCAATGAACATGCTGGTGCGTCTGCTTTATGTGAGCCGTGCGGTCGACAAGGACTGTTCGGCGGCCATCGAATCCATCCTCCACGCGTCGCGCAACCACAACCTCAACCACGGCATCACCGGCATCCTTTGCTACGGTGGTGGCGTGTTCCTGCAGGCCATCGAAGGCGGGCGCGAGGCGGTCAACAAGCTCTACAACCACATCATCGAAGACGCCCGCCACAGCGACGTGGTGTTGCTGCACTACGAGGAAATCACTGAGCGCCGTTTTGGTGGCTGGACCATGGGGCAGGTCAACCTGAGCAAGCTCAACACCTCCATCGTGCTCAAGTACTCCGAGAAACCCGAGTTCGACCCGTACTCGGTGTCGGGCAAGGTGTCGTTGGCGCTCTTGGAAGAGTTGATGGCCACCGCCTCCATCATCGGTCGCGCCTGACGTCTGTTTTTCATCGAGGCCGCAGCCCACCCCCGGTGCTGCGGCCTTCGCCGTTCTGAGTCCCCTTGTCGCTCACCGCCTTCCTGCTCATCGTGCTCGCCGGCCTCATCCACGCCGGCTGGAACATCGTCGCCAAGAAGGCGGGCGGCGACGCGCGCTTTGCCTTCTTCACCGCCGTGCTGATGATGCTGGTGTGGGCGCCGCTGGGGGCGTGGCTCGGTGTGGACGAGGTGCCCCGCTGGGGTGCCACCGAGTGGGCCTTTGTGGCCGCCAGCGGTGTCTTGCACGTGCTTTATTACGTGGTGCTGCTGCGCGGTTACCGCAAGGCCGACCTCACCGTGGTCTACCCGCTGGCGCGCGGCACCGGGCCGCTGTTGTCCTCGCTGGTGGCCATCGCCTGGCTGGGCGAGCGCATTTCCGCCCTGGGCGTGATGGGCATCGCGGGCGTGGTGGGGGGCGTGTTCCTGATCGCGGGCGGGCCCGGCTTGCTGCGCGCCGCGCACGACCCGGCTGCACGCCAGCGGGTACACAAGGGCATGTTTTACGGTGTGGTCACTGGCGTGTTCATCGCGTCCTACACCGTGGTGGATGGCTACGCGGTGAAGGTGCTGCTGATGTCGCCCATACTGGTGGACTACATGGGCAACTTTGTGCGGGTGGCTGTGCTGGCACCCAACGCCTTGCGCGATCAGGCGGCGATGTGGGTGCTCTGGCGCAAGCAGTGGCGCTACGCGCTGGTGGTGGCCACCATCAGCCCGGTGGCCTATGTCCTGGTGCTCTACGCCATGCGCGAGGCGCCGCTGTCGCACGTGGCGCCGGCGCGCGAGGTGTCCATGCTGTTCGCCGCCTTGCTGGGTGGGCATCTGCTGGGCGAGGGCGACCGCATCGCGCGCCTCTTTGGTGCCGCGTGCATCGCGGGTGGTGTCACCGCTTTGGCCTTGGGATGAACATGAACCTGCCGGCCGTGATCGGTTGCGATTTTTCCAGCGCGCCCTCGCGGCGCAAACCCATCGTGGTGGCGCACGGCCGGCTGGCGAGTGGGCGGCTGGTGCTGAGCCACATGGACACCTTCGACAGCCTGGACACCTGGGCCGCGTGGCTGGCTCAAGACGGTGACTGGGTGGGCGGTTTCGACTTGCCCTTTGGGCTGCCGCGTGAACTGGTGGAGCACCTGGGCTGGCCCACCGACTGGGGCGTTTGTATGGACCACTGCGCCGCCTTGTCGCGAGATCAGATACGCGCGCAGTTTGCCGCCTTCTGCGACGCCCGTCCCGCGGGTCACAAATTCGCCCACCGCGCCACCGACGGACCGGCCGGCTCCAGCCCCAGCATGAAGTGGGTCAACCCGCCGGTGGCCTACATGCTGCACGCGGGCGTGCCGCGGCTGCGTGCGGCCGGCGTGGCCATGCCCGGTTTGTGCGCCGGTGACCCCAGGCGCGTGGCGCTGGAAGCCTACCCCGGCCTGCTGGCGCGCGAGCTGCTGGGGTCGCGCTCCTACAAAAGCGACGACAAGGCCAAGCAGACCCCCGAGCGCCTGATCGCGCGCAAAGACCTGGTGGAGGCGCTGGAGCAGGGGCGCACCCGCCTGGGGTTGCGTCTGAAGCTCACGCATGCCCAGCGCGATGCGCTGGCGGAGGACGCCAGCGGCGACCGGCTCGACGCCGTGTTGTGCCTGGTGCAGGCCGGCTGGGCGCAACAACAACACGTGGCCGGACACCTGCGTTATGGTCTGCCCGAATGTGATCCACTGGAAGGCTGGATCGTCAGCGCCTGAAAGCCGGGCGCATTCAACAGAGGGGACCTCCATGAGCCACAACGAACCCGTTCACACCGCCGGCACGCGCTACGCGCTGGTCGAGGCGTCCTGGCACGCCGACATCGTGCAGCAGGCGCGCGATGCCTTTTTGCAAGAAATGGCCCGCTGTGGCGTGCCCACGGACGCGATCGACGTCATCGACGTGCCGGGCGCGTTCGAGGTGCCGCTGCACGTCAAGCGCCTGGCGCATTCGGGTCGCTATGCGGCGGTGGTGGCCAGTGCGCTGGTGGTGGACGATGGCACCTACCGGCACGACTTCATGGCCGCCAGCGTGATCGATGCGCTGATGCGCGTGCAGTTGGACGCCGATGTGCCGGTCATTCTGGCGGTGCTCGCACCGCACCACTTTCATGAGCATGCGGAACACCGCAAGTATTTCATGCGGCATTTCGCGGTCAAAGGCGTCGAGGCGGCCCAGGCCTGCTTGCGCACCGTGGACGCGCTGCGCCGCCTGAGCCTGCCACACGCCCGCTGACCTGGCTCAGCCGAAGGGCCGCACGCCGATCAGCAGGCCGTGGGCCCAGAAAGCAAACACCACCCAGGCCGCCATACCCACCAGCACCGACACCGCCGTGCCGGTGCGGCTGGCGGCAGGGTAGGTGGCGCCGCTGGCGCGGTCGTTGCGGCGGCTGACGATGAACAACACCACCGCCCAGGCCAGGAAACCACCAAACAGCAGCACGTCAGCCAGGTTGCCATTGGCCAGCAGGTGGGCTACGGCCCACAGCTTGGTGCCCAGCAGCATGGGGTGGCCCCAGCGGGCCTTGAACACGTTGCGCGGAATGTAGGCTGCCGCCAGCAGCACAAAGCTGCCCAGGGTGAGCAGGCTGGCCGCGTGGCGCATGCCCGTTGGCGGCACCCACAGCGTCACAGGGGCTTGGCGGGCCAGGCCATAGCCCCAGCAGATGGCCACAAAACCGGCCAGGCTGACCAGACTGTAGAGGCCTTTCCAGGCGCCTTCGCCCAGGCGCGCGCGGGTCGCGTCGCGCCAGGGTGCGGCAACGACGCGCACGGAATGCACGCCGAGAAAAATCACGAGGCCCAGGATCAGCAGGTTCATGGCGGTTCAACCCAGGTTCGGTGGCGTGGTGTCGGTTTGGCTGCCGCATTATGGGTCAGCCGCCTGCGGGGTGTGCGCTTCGCGCACAAGACACACAAGTGGCGGGGCCAGGGGTATGCTTTGCGCCATGTTGCGATGTGCCGCCGTGTGGTGTGTGGGTTGGTTTGTGCTGGCTTCGGTGGGGGCTGCGCCTGCGCGCAACGTGCCGGCCAACGGCGAGGTGCTGCTCGGCGCCGTGGTGTTGCGTGTGGTGGACGGCGACAGCCTGTGGGTGCGCCCGCCCGGTGGGGCGCCGTTGCGCCTGCGGGTGTCGGGCGTGGATGCGCCCGAGGTCTGCCAGCGCCATGGGCGCGAGGCGCGCGACGCCCTGGCCATGCGCCTGCAGGGCCAGAAAGTGCGTGTCACGCTGCAGCACAAGGACACCTATGACCGCTGGCTGGCGCGTGTGGACGGCCCGGACGGCGACGTTGGGGCCTGGCTGGTGGGGCAGGGGCACGCCTGGTCCATGCGCTGGCACAACAACCCAGGCCCGTATGCGGTGCAGGAGGGTGCGGCACGCAAGGCGCGGCGGGGTTTGTTCGGTGAATCGCGGCCCGAGCTGCCGCGCGATTTCAGGCGCCGCCACGGGCCTTGTCAGGCCGGCACCGCACCACACACCGGACAGCCGGGCTGACGGCCCATGCGGATGTCGGTGAAGGCCATGCTGCGGCCGTCCAGCATCAGCAAGCGACCCACCAGTTGTGAGCCCATGCCCGACAAGATCTTGAGCGCTTCGGCCGCCTGCATGGTGCCGACGATGCCCACCAGCGGCGCGAACACGCCCATGGTCGCGCAGCGCACCTCTTCCATGTCGTCGTTTTCGGGGAACACGCAGGCGTAGCAGGGGCTGTCGCTGTCGCGTGGGTCATAGACCGAGAGCTGTCCGTCAAAGCGGATGGCCGCACCCGACACCAGGGGCACGCCGTGGCGCACGCAGGCGCGGTTGATGGCGTGGCGGGTGGCGAAGTTGTCGGTGCAGTCCAGCACCACCTGAGCGCCGGGCACCAGCTGGGCCAGCAGGGCAGCGTCGGCGCGCTGCAGCACCGTGTCTATGCGTGGGTCGGGGTTGATGGCTGCCATGGCCACGCGTGCCGATTCGGCTTTGTGGCTGCCGACGCGGGCCAGGGTGTGGGCAATCTGGCGCTGCAGGTTGGTGGCGTCCACCACATCGTGGTCCACCAGGGTGATGTGACCCACACCGGCGCTGGCCAGGTACAGCGCCACCGGCGAGCCCAGGCCGCCGGCGCCGATGACCAGCGCACTGGAGGCCAGCAGCCGCGCCTGGCCTTCGATGCCGACTTCGTCCAGCAGGATGTGGCGCGAGTAGCGCAGCAGCTGTTCGTCGTTCACGGGTGCGCCCGAACGATCAGTTCTCTTTCTTTTCCTCAGGGCGTTCGGTCTGCGTCTTGCTGACCACCACCGGCTGGCCCTTGAGGCGGTTGAGCGCCTGCTGGAGCTGGAAGTCCTTGTCGGAGCCGAATTCCGGCATCAGGCGCTGACCCGGGTTCTTGCGGGTTTCTTCTTCCAGGCGCAGGCGAGCGCGCTCGCGCGCCTCGTCACGGGCCTTGATGGCGGCGGCATCGGGCTTGTCGGCGCCCTTGTCCTGGCCGTTGTTCAGGTGTGCGGTGAGGTCCGCCTCGCGGGTGCGCAGGGCGGCGAACAGGTTGCCCTCCTCGGTCTCGTCCACCAGCACCTCGGGCACGATGCCCTTGGCCTGGATGGAGCGGCCCGACGGCGTGTAGTAGCGCGCGGTGGTGATCTTCAGCGCGGTGTCGGGGCCCAGCGGGC
>CAYUAH010000083.1:0-7667 GCA_964442375.1 uncultured Hydrogenophaga sp.
CCAGCGGCGTGTCGGACGAGACCATCGTGGCCCGCATCTTCAAGGACATCCGCGCCTTCCGCGTCTACGACGGCCCCTCCGAGGTGCACCGCTGGAGCATGGCCAACCGGCTGGGCCGGGGCTGAGGCGGCACCATCGCCCGGCACACCGCTTTGGCGCTAGGATGGGCGCAGAGACAGCCCATGCCAAGAAGCGCGCCATGAACCACGCCACACCGCCCGCCGTCACCAGCCCAGAGGCCACCGCGCACAGCAACACCCTGGCCCTGCGCCGTGTGGCCATAGACACCCACCACGAAAACGTGGCCTACCTGCACCGCGACTGCGCGATCTACCGTGCGGAAGGCTTCAAGGCGCTGGCCAAGGTGGAGGTGCGCGCCAACGGCAAACGCATTCTTGCGGTGCTCAACGTCACCGGCGACCCACGCATCGTGCAATGCCACGAACTGGGCCTGTCGCAGGACGCCTTCGAGCGCCTGGGCCTGGACAAGGGCCACCCGGTCACCATCTCGCAAGCCGAACCACCAGAATCCATCCCGGCGCTGTTCCGCAAGATAGAGGGCGAGCGCCTGGGCCGCGCCGACTTCCTGTCCATCGTGCGCGACATCGCCGATCACCGCTACTCCAAGATCGAATTGACGGCCTTTGTAGTGGCCTGCAACCGCGCCGAGCTGGACCGCGAGGAGGTGTACTTCCTCACCGAAGCCATGGTGGCCACCGGGCGCCGGCTCGACTGGCACGCCCCGCTGGTGGTGGACAAACACTGCATTGGCGGCATACCGGGCAACCGCACCTCCATGCTGGTGGTGCCCATCGTGGCGGCTGCCGGGCTGGTGTTCCCCAAAACCTCGTCGCGCGCCATCACCTCGCCGGCCGGCACCGCCGACACCATGGAGGTCATGGCGCGGGTGGAGCTGCCCTTCGACGAGCTCACCGCCATCGTGCAGCGCCACAAGGCCTGCCTGGCCTGGGGCGGCACCGCCGACCTGTCGCCGGCCGACGACGTGCTGATCTCGGTCGAGCGCCCCCTGTCCATCGACTCGCCCGGCCAGATGGTGGCCTCCATCCTGTCCAAGAAGATCGCCGCCGGCGCCACCCACCTGGTGCTGGACATCCCCATCGGCCCCACGGCCAAGGTGCGCTCCATGCCCGAGGCGCAGCGCCTGCGCCGCCTGTTCGAGTACGTGGCGCAGCGCCTGCACCTGTCGCTGGACGTGGTCATCACCGACGGCCGCCAGCCCATAGGCCAGGGCATTGGCCCGGTGCTGGAGGCGCGCGACGTGATGCGCGTGCTGGAGAACGACCCGCTGGCACCCAACGACCTGCGGCAGAAGTCGCTGCGCCTGGCCGGCCGGCTGATCGAATGCAACCCCGACGTGCGTGGCGGCGACGGCTTCACCATTGCACGCGACATCCTCGATTCGGGCCGCGCGCTGGCGCAGATGAACGCGCTGATCGAAGCCCAGGGCTCGCGCCATTTTGACCACCAGCACCCGCCGCTGGGCAAGCTCAACTTTGACGTGCTGGCGCCTGCCGACGGTGTGGTGATCGGCATCGACAACCTGCAGATTGCGCGCATTGCCCGCCTGGCCGGCGCGCCCAAGGTGCCCAGCGCCGGGGTGGACCTGTTCCACAAACTCGGCGACACGGTGCTGGGCGGCCAGCCGCTGTACCGCGTGTACGCCGACTTCCCCGCCGACCTCGAATTCGCCCGCCAGGCCACGCAACGCAGCAACGCCTATGCACTGGGCGAGGCCGGCCAGATGCCCCACGTGTTTGTGGAGTTTTGAGCATGAGCCCCACCCCGTGCCTGCTGTGCCTGGAAGACGAAGCCGAGATCGCCGGCCGTGCTGCGACCGCCATCGGTTGGCCGCTGCACGTGGTCGAGCGCCACCGCTTCCCGGACGGCGAACTGCGCCTGCGCTTGCCACCCACGCTGCCACCCCGTGTGGTGGTCTGGCGCGGCCTGCACCAGCCCAACGACAAGCTGGTGGAGCTGCTGCTGATCGCGCGCAGCGCGCGGGACCTGGGTGCAGCGTGGCTGGGCCTGGTCGCGCCCTACCTGGCCTATATGCGCCAGGACATCGCCTTCCACCCCGGCGAAGTGGTGAGCCAGCGAGTGGTGGGCGGCTTTCTGGCCGAGCTGTTCGACGCGGTGCTGACCGTGGACCCGCACCTGCACCGCGTGGCCACCTTGCAAGAGGCCGTGCCATTGAGAGACGCGGGCCTGGCCGCGGTGCTCAGCGGCGCGCCCTTGCTGGCCGACCTGATCGCCCAACACCACCGTGCGCCGCTGCTGCTGGGGCCCGATGAAGAATCACTGCAGTGGGTGGCCAGCGCCGCACTTGCCCACGGCTGGGACCACGCGGTGTGTGTCAAGCAGCGCCACGGCGACCGGCAGGTGCAGATTGCGCTGCCCGACCTGCCCGTGGCCGGCCGCGCCGTGGTGCTGCTCGACGACGTGGCCAGTTCGGGCCAGACCCTGGTGGAAGCCACCCGCCTGCTGCTGGCTGCGGGTGCGGCCACGGTGGACGTGGCCGTGACCCACGCCCTGTTCGCGGGCGATGCCATCGAGCGTGTGAAGGCCGCCGGTGCGCGGCAGGTGTGGAGCACCGACTGCATCCCACACCCCAGCAACGCGGTCAGCATCGTGCCGGCGGTGGTCGGGGTGTTGCAGGACTGGGGCAGGATGCCCTGAGGGCTGCGCGATCAGGCGCCTGCGATCCCCGCCGCCGATGCACGGTAGGCCGAGCGGTGCGTCATGAAGCGCATGTAGGCCATGCGCAGGTGCAGCTGCATCACCTGGCGGGCCAGTTCGCCGTCGCCGGCGGCCACCGCCATGGTCAGGTCCTCGTGATGGTGCAGGCTCTGCCGGTGTTCGTCGGGCGTGGCAATGTAGAAGGAACGCACGATGATGGGCATGTCGATCATGGTCTCCAGCATGCCGCGCAGACGCGGCGCGCCACAGGCCCCCACCAGGGAGCGGTGAAACACGCTGTTGGCCGCCTGGATGCCGGCGATGTCGCCCACCGCGATGGCCTGTGCCATCTGGGCATTGCTGGCCCGCAAGGCCTGTACCAATTCGCCGCCGCCGCGCACCGCCGCCAGGCTGGCGGCAAAAGGCTCCAGCAGCAGCCGCAGCTGAAAGGTCTCGTCGATGTCGGCCTCGGTCCATTGCGAGGCGTGCACGCCCTGCCCCGCATCGGCCGTGGCCAGGCCGTCGTCCACCAGGCGCTTCAAGGCCGCGCGCACCGGCGTGCGGCTGAGGTTCAGCTCACGCGCCAGCGGTTCTTCCTTCAGCTGGGTGCCGGGCTTGTAGTGCCCACCCACCAGGCGCTCGCGAATGATCTCGTAGGCCTTGTCTGATCCCTTCATTGCCACCTGCTCGCCTGTCGTTGGAATGCCCCATTCTAGGTTCAAGACCCCGCTCACCCCCTGGGCGATTCGTCGCATGTTCTTTTTATGTTCATATTTTGGGATTTATTAGGGGTTTACCCGCAGTTTTGTTTTATTTTTGTACATGCTTTGTTTTTTATTTGTACACTGAGCCGCCAACACAGGAAACACGGCAATGAAACTCGCACTCATAGGCGGCGGCATGGTGGGCCGGTGCTACGGCCAGGCCTTCGCCAGCCAGGGCATGGCGCTCTGCGGCATCTGGGACGCCCAACCCAGCCAGGACTTGCAGGCCTTCGCACAGCAGCACGGCACCCGCCTGCATGCCACCGCGGGCGACTGGCTGGGCGAGGCCGACGTGGTGCTCAGCGCCGTCTTCGGCACCGCAGCGCTCGACGTTGCCAGCACCGCGCTGCCCCACCTGCGCGCCGGCACCCTCTACATCGACATGACCACCGCCGACCCCGAGGACATGCGCCGGGCGCAGGCGCTGGCATCACAGTCCGGCCACCACTTCGTGGATGTCGCCATCACCGGCGCGGTGAACCTGCGTGGCGCCCAAACGCCCCTGTTGTGCGCCGGCGAACAAGCGCCCCAGGTGGCGGAACTGTTCCGCTCGCTGGGCGCCCCCATCCAGGTGGTGGGCACCCGGCCTGGCGACGCGGCCTCGCTCAAACTGCTGCGCAGCATCTTCACCAAAGGCCTGGAAGCGCTGTCGGTCGAGTGCCTGCTGACCGCAGAGCGCCAGGGCCTTCGCCAGCAGTTGCACGACATCCTGCTGGATATCGACCAGGGCAAGCTCCAGACCTTGATGGAGTCCATGGTCCAGACCCACATCGAACATTCGGCGCGGCGGCAGAAGGAAGTGGCCGAGGCGCAGCGCCAGATGGAACAGGCGGGCATACGCCCCCTCGTGCTGCCCGCCGTCGAGGCGCTGTTCCAGCGCACCGCCCTGCGCCAGGCCCAGTCACCGTTCAAGGGCCAGGGCATGGAAGCCGCCCTTGAATGGCTGGACGCCTCCGCGCACTGATCACCACACCCCAGACCCCACACCCAGGAGACAAACCCATGAAACGCTTGACCACCTGCCTCGTCGCGGCCACCGCCATCCTGGCGGCCCTGCCCGCCGCCGCCCAGACCTACCCTGAGCGCCCCATCCGCATCGTCGTGCCCTTTCCCGCCGGCGGCGGCACCGACAGCCTGACCCGCCTGATCGCCAACGCGGCCAACACCAAATACGGCTGGACCATCGTAGTGGAAAACAAGCCGGGTGCCGGCGGCAACCTGGCACTGGAGACGGTCGCCAAGTCCAAACCCGACGGCTACACCCTGGTGATGGCCCAGACCGACAACGCCGTGCTCAACCCGCTGCTGTACAAAAAGCTGAGCTACGACGCCGTCAAGGATTTCGAGCCCCTGGGCATGATCGCCAAAGGCGCCGCCGTGCTGACCGTGAAGGCGGACTCACCCTACAAGACCCTGGCCGACGTGGTGGCCGCCGCCAAAGCCAAACCGGGCAGCGTGACCTTTGCCACGCCCGGCACGGGCACCGTGGCCCACATGATCCTGCAACTGTGGGAAGGCGCCTCGGGCGTGCAGTTCACCCACGTGCCCTACCGGGGCGTGGCGCAGGCCTTGCCCGACCTGATCGGCGGCCAGGTGGAGCTTTACATGGGCTCGGTGCCCACCATGCAAAGCCACATCGACGGCGGCAAGGTGCGTGCCCTGGGCGTGACCTCGGGCCAGCGCTCCAGCGTGCTCAAGAACGTGCCCACCTTCACCGAGGCCGGCATCAAGGGCGTGGAACTCGCCAGCGTCTGGGGCCTGATGGCGCCGGCCGGCACGCCGGCACCGGTGGTGGACAAATGGAACAGCGTGATCAACGAACTCATCGCCCAGCCGGACGTGCGCCAGAAGATTTTGGACACCGGTGGCGAGATCGTGGGCGGCAGCGCCAAGCAGATGAAAGAGGCCTACGCCGCCGACCGCGCGCGCCTGGCACCCCTGATCCAGAAATCCAACATCACCCTGGACTGAACACCATGCAACACGGACTTCGCATCCTCAAGCGCCAGCGCGCGGTCGACCTCGCGCTCGCCCGCCAGTACCTGGACGTGCCGGTGGCCAATGTGAGCGACTGCATGGCCCGCATGACCGCCGGCGGCGCCCGCCTGCGCCCCATGCATGCCAGCGGCCGCATGGCCGGCCCGGCACTCACCGTCAAGGCCCGCCCCGGCGACAACCTCATGGTCCACAAGGCGCTCATGCTGGCGCAGCCGGGTGACGTGATCGTGGTGGACGCGGGCGGCGACCTCACCAACGCGCTCATCGGCGAGATCATGGTGGGCGACGCGGTGCTCAAAAAGCTGGGAGGCATCGTCATCCACGGCGCCATCCGCGACGCCGACGAAATCCGGCGCATCAATTTCCCCGTCTTTGCCGCTGGCGTCACCCACCGCGGCCCGTACAAGGACGGCCCCGGCGAGATCAACGTGCCCATCGCCATCGACGGCATGGTGATCGCCCCCGGCGACCTTGTGATTGGAGACGGCGACGGCCTGCTGTGTGTGCCTTTCGACGACGCCGAGGCGCTGTTGGGCGCGGCGCACCAGAAGCAGCAGGTGGAAGCCCGCATGGTGGCGGGCATTGCCGACGGCAGCTACGACCGCAGCTGGGTGGACGCCACGCTCGCTCGCCTGGGCTGTTTCATCGAGAACTAAGCGGCGGCAGTCAGCGTGTTCTCACGCGCCAGCGCGATGGCCTCGCTCAGCACCGCGCGGTCGCCCACGTGGTTGGCCAGGATGAGCACCAGCTTGGCCAGCATGCTGTCGGCCTGCTCGTCGCTGAGTTCGCGCTGGGCGTTGATGAGTTCGGCGTAGAACACGTCGGGGTCGGGGATGTTGGGTTGTCGGTTGAGTGCCATGGTCGTCTCGGTGTTCATTGCAAGGCCAGGGCACGCGCCAGCGCGGCCTGGGCCTGGGTGGCGTCGAAGGCGCGCCAGCGGGCGGCCACGTGCTGGTCGGGGCGGATGAGGTAGACGGTGCCGGGCTGGGCGTCGTAGCGCTCGCTCAGCACCCCGTCGCGGTCGATGATGTCCTTGCCCACCTCCAGCACCTGGGCGCTCACGCCGCCCACGCTCACCGGCGCCGCCGGTCCGAAGCTCAACAACACAAAGCCCTGGCCCAGCTGGTTGAGCAGCCAGGCGGCCCGGCCATCGCGCTCTATGGGCGCGTCGGCGCAGTTGGTGCCGGGGCGCATGTGGCCCGCGAAGGCGGCGGTGTCGGGCGTGTTGAGCGAAGACGCCAGGTAAGGCGTGGGCGTGGACAGGCGGCCGCTGTTGACCAGCGGGCGCGCAAAGGGCTCGGTACGGGCCAGCGCCAGCACCGCGTTGCGCAGGCGCAGCGAGCTGCGGCTCTTGGGCGTGATGAAGTCGGTGGCGCGGGTGGAGTGGCCGATGTTGTCGTCGGCCGCGAAGGCGCGTTCCTCGTGGTAGGTGTCGAGCAAGGCCAATGGCGCGTCGCCGGCCAGCACGGCCCGCAGTTTCCAGCCGAGGTTGTCGCAGTCCTGCACGCCGGTGTTGGCGCCACGTGCACCGAAGGGCGAAACCTGGTGCGCCGCGTCGCCGATGAAAATCACGCGGCCATGGCGGAACTGGTCGATGCGGCGGCAGGCGAACTGGTAGACCGAGACCCACTCCAGCTCGAAGTCCACATCGGGGCCCAGCATGGCCTGGATGCGCGGGATCACGTTCTCGGGCTTTTTCTCTTCCACCGGATCGGCGTCCCAGCCGAGTTGGAAGTCGATGCGCCAGACGTTGTCGCACTGCTTGTGCAGCAACACGCTCTGGTTTCTGTGAAAGGGGGGGTCGAACCAGAACCACCTTTCCGTGGGGAAGTCGGCCTTCA
The DNA here is from genome assembly GCA_964442375.1 of uncultured Hydrogenophaga sp. Classification (GTDB taxonomy): domain Bacteria; phylum Pseudomonadota; class Gammaproteobacteria; order Burkholderiales; family Burkholderiaceae_C; genus Hydrogenophaga. Next base: position 7,301 of record CAYUAH010000083.1, read on the forward strand.
TCACCACGTCGGCGATGAGGAAACGGTCCTGGAAGAACTGGCCGCTGAAGTCGGCGCCGATCATGCGGCGGGTGTCGCTGTTGGCACCGTCGGCAGCGATGACCCACTGCGCCTCCAGCTTGAAGATGCCATCGGGCGTCTCCACCGTGAGGGTGGCGTGCTCGGCGTGCTGCTCGATGGCCAGCAGCTTGTGTTTCCAGCGCAGGTCCACCAACGGCGCGTCCATGCAGGCGCGCACCAGGCGCTCCTCCAGGTGGTACTGCTGGTAGTTGATCATGGCCGGCATCTTGTGCTGCGTCTCGGGCAGCAGGTCGAAGCGGTAGGCCAGTTCGTCGCGGAAAAAGACCTTGCCCACCTGCCACTGCAC
>CAYUAH010000083.1:7767-13312 GCA_964442375.1 uncultured Hydrogenophaga sp.
TGAGCTTGTTGAACAGCGTGGGGTTGGCGGCCAGGGTGGCGAAATCGGCGGTGAAGACGATGTTGCCGAAGTCCTTGGAGCGCGCCGTGTAGTCGGCCGCGATGTTGGTGCCGGCGCCGGGCTTGTTGGTCACGATGATGGTGCGGCCCAGCGGCTTGGACATGGCCTCGGCCAGGATGCGGGCGACCACGTCCGAGCCGCCACCGGCCGCGTAGCCGACCACCCACTCGATGGGTTTGTCTTGCGCGGGTGCGAGTGTGGTGGCGCTGGCCAGGGCCAGGGCCAGCAGGGATTGGATGAAGGTCTTGCGTTGCATGGTTTTGTCTCCGGGGGTGGATAGGAAAAAGGGCTCAGCCCTCCAGGGCCAGCCACATCTGGCGGTCGCGCTCTGCCGTCCAGATGCGCGGGTCGGCGTGTTGGGTGGCCTCGTCATAGGCGCGGGTCACGTCAAACGGCATGCAGTGGTTGAAGATGACCCAGTGGCCGTACTTGGGTTGCAGGGCGGCGAAGGTGGCCTCGTACACCTGGCGCAGGTCCTGCCCGGCAGCCACGCCCGCCTGTACGCTGGCGTAAAGGTCGCGGATGAAATCGCGCGTGCCGGCCAGGCCGGCCTGCACCTGCTCGGGCGTCTGCAGCGCCGCACCCCGGCCCGGCACCAGCTTCTCGGGCTTGAGCGCGGCGATGTTGTCCAGCGTCTGGGGCCAGTCCTTGAAGTAGGCGTCGCCCGCGTAGGGCGTGGCGTCGAACTCGACCAGGTCGCCGCTGAACAGGATTTTTTCGGACGGAATCCACACCACCGTGTCGCCCTTGGTGTGGCCACGTCCGAGCTGGATCAGCTGCACTTCGAGCTTGCCCAGCCACAGGCTCATGCGGCCCTCGAAGGTGAGCGTGGGCCAGGTCAGACCGGGGGGGACGCTTTCGACGCTCTGGAACAAGCGCGGGAAGCGGCCGATCTCGCTGTCCTTGTCGAACTGGCCACGCTCGACCACCAGGTCGTAGGTGTCGCGGCTGGCGATGATTTGCTGCCCGCCTTCGGCCATGTAGGCCGATGCCCCCAGCACACGCACCGCGTGGTAGTGGCTCATGACCACGTACTTGATGGGCTTGTCCGTCACCTCGCGGATGCGGCGGATCACGTCTTGGGCCATCACCGGCGTGGCCTGGGTGTCGATGACCATCACCGCGTCGTCACCAATGATCACGCCGGTATTGGGATCGCCCTCGGCGGTGTAGGCGTAGGCGTGTTCGGACAGGCGGTCGAAGCTGACCTGCTTTTCTTCCAGGTCGGCGGCGGAGGCGAAGGTTTTGGTGTTCATGGATCTTGATATTTGTTAATGACGAATACGTTTCTCAAAAACGAATGGCCGCATGGTAGCGACAAAATTCGTCAATGTCGAATCGATTTGTTTAGGTGAAAACCCGTAGACTGGCAGAATCCGCGCAACGCTTTGCCCACCATGAAACACGCCCCCTCCCCTGGCCCGGACCACGACGACGCGGACAACGACACCGACAGCCACAGTGGCCGTGGGCCGCGAGGCATTCAAAGCATCGAGGTGGGCAGCCAGCTGCTCAAGGCGCTGGCGCGCTCGGGCCGCGCCATGGCCTTGAAGGACCTGGCACGCGAGGCCGGCCTGACGCCGGCCAAGTCACACCCCTACCTGGTGAGTTTTGGCAAGGTGGGCTTGATCGAACAGGATCCGCTGAGCGGCCACTACGGCCTGGGGCCACTGGCCATGCAGCTGGGCCTGATCAGCCTTCAGCAGCTGGACCCGGTGCGTCTGGTGATTGCCGAGATGCCCGGCCTGGCGCTGCGCACGGGCTGCACCGTCTCGGCCGCCGTCTGGGGAAGCAGCGGGCCGGTCATCATCCGGGTGGAAGATGGCCCCACGCCGGTGCGCGTGTCCATGCGCCATGGCTTGCCCGCGTCCTTGCGCAGCACGGGCACGGGCAAGGTGTTCGCGGCTTTCCGCGAGCGTGCGGAGATTGCCACCGCCCTGGCCGAAGAAGGCGCGCCCGGCGCGCTGGACGAGCCGGCGTTTGCCGCCGAACTGGCCGACATCCGGCGCGAGCACATCGCCCGCGTCAAGGACGATTTGCTGCCCGGCCTCAGCGCCCTCGCCGTCCCGGTGTTCGACGGCTTTGGCCGCCTGGCGCTGGCGATCGCGGCCATCGGCCCCAGCGCGGTGCTGGACCTTCGAGCAGATGGCCCACAGGCGCGGGCACTGTTGGAGACCGGGCGCGCCCTGTCACAGCGGCTGGGGCACATGGCCAGCCGCTGAGGCACCCGTCAGCGCGCAGGCGATCAGCCCGGCGCCTTCCAGCCGCCGCCCAGCGCCTTGTACAAGGCCACCTGGTTCTGGGCCAGCGCCAGGCGGGTCTGCAGCAAGGCCTGCTGGGCACTGAACAGGGACCGCTGCGCATCCAACAGCTCAAGCTGGCTGGCCACGCCGCCATTCACGCGCAGGTCGGTCAGGCGGGCGCGTTCGGTCTCCGCACTCAGCAGTGCCTGCTGCGCGCGCCACTGCTCCGCCAGCGGCTCGCGCGCCACCAGCGCATCGGCCACGTCCTTGAACGCGGTCTGGATGGCCTTTTCGTACTGGGCCACCGCAATTTGTTGGCCGACCTGCGCCGACTCAAGCCCAGCCTGGTTGCGCCCGGCGTCGAAGATGGGCAGCAGTGCCTGCGGCGCCAGCGTCCAGCCCCAGGAGCCGCTGGAGAACAGATTGGAGAGCTGGTTGCTGGCCGTGCCCACGCTGGCGGTCAGGCTGATGCGCGGGAAAAACGCCGCGCGGGCGGCACCGATCTGCGCGTTGCTGGCCACCAGCTGCTGTTCGGCGGCACGCACGTCGGGGCGCTGCAGCAGCACGTCGGACGGCAGGCCCACCGGCACCTCGGCCAGCGGCAGCGCGGCGTCGAACACCGGAACGCGGGTGGCGGGTGCTGCAGGCAAGGCAGTCCCCTGCCCCACCAGCAGCGCGAGGGCGTTGGCCTCTTGCCCACGCTGGCGTTGCAGTTGCGCCAGCGTGGCCTGGGCGGACGCCACCAGCGACTCGGCCTGGCGCAGGTCCAGCGCGGTGGCGGTGCCGTTGTCGAAGCGCAGCTTCGTCAGCTTCAAGCCGTCCACCCGCGAGGCCAGGGTCTGGCGCGTGAGCGCGATCTGGTCGTCGGTGTGCTGCAGGCCCAGCCAGGCACCGCTGACCGAGGCCACCAGGCTGACCTGCACCGCCTTGCGGGTTTCTTCGCTGGCCAGGAACTGGGCCAGCGCGGCTTCCTTGAGGCTGGCCACGCGGCCAAACAGATCGATTTCCCAGCTGGCCAGGGCCAGGCCCGCCGTGTAGGTGCTGCTGATGCCGTCGCCGCTGGTGGCCGGCTGGCGGTTGCCAGCGGCGGCCGCGTTGACGGTGGGGAGCTGATCGGCGCGGCGGATTTGAAACTGCGCGCGCGCCTGTTCGATCTGCAGCACGGCCACGCGCAGGTCGCGGTTGTGGTCAATGGCACGCGCAATCAGCGCGCGCAACTCGGGCTCGCGCACGAAGTCCTGCCAGGCCAGGTCACGCGCCAGTGTGGTGGCGGGCGCCGTTGCGGCCGGAAACGCCGCCGGCACATCGACCGCCGGACGTTGGTACACCGGCAGTTGCGAGCACGCCGACAGCAGGCCCGCCAACAACACCACGCCCAGAGAAGTGGCCCGTCCGGGAACACCGCCGGGCTGGCTCCGCCAGACGGCTGGTGTTGCCCCCTGGGGGGTGACGCCGAAGGCGGCGCGGGGGGGGCTAAATTTATTCATGTTTGACCCCCAGGTGCTCGGCATCGTGTGCGTGCACCAGACGCTGGCGCGCGCTGCCCTTGAAAATGCCACGCACGACCACAAAAAAGAGGGGCACAAAGACCACGGCCAACACGGTGCCGGTGATCATGCCGCCGATGACGCCGGTGCCGATGGCGCGCTGGCTGGCCGCCCCCGCGCCGCTGGCGATGGCCAGGGGCAACACGCCCAGGGTGAAGGCCAGCGAGGTCATCAGAATCGGACGGAAACGCAGGTGCGCCGCTTCAAGCGCAGCCTCCACCAGCGAGCGCCCTTGCGCCTGCAAGTCCTTGGCGAACTCGATGATCAGGATGGCGTTTTTCGCCGACAGGCCGATGATGGTGATCAGGCCCACCTGGAAGTAGACGTCGTTGGCGTAGCCCCGGCCCCAGGTGGCGGCGAGCACACCCAGCACGCCGAGAGGCACCACCAGGATGACCGCCAGCGGAATGGTCCAGCTTTCGTACAGCGCGGCCAGGCACAGGAAGACCGCTAGCACCGCGAAGCCGTAGAGGATGAGGGCTTGCGAGCCAGCGAGTTTTTCCTCGCGCGACTGCCCCGTCCACTCGAAACCAAAGCCTTGCGGCAATTGGCTGGCGAGCTTTTCCATCTCGGCCATGGCCGCACCCGTGCTGAAGCCCGGCGCCGCGCTGCCGCTCAGGCGCACGGCCGGGTAGCCGTTGTAGCGCACGGTCTGCATGGGGCCGGTCACCCACTTGGTCGTCGCAAAAGCGGACAGCGGCACCATCTGGCCGCGGTTGTTGGGCACGTTGAGCTTGAGCACGTCTTCGGGCTGCATGCGGGCCGGGGCATCGGCCTGCACCACCACGCGCTGCAGGCGGCCGCCGTTGGGGAAGTCGTTCACGTAGGCCGAGCCCAGGGCGGTGGAGATGGCGCTGTTGATGCCATCAAACCCCACACCCAGCGCAAAGGCACGCTCGCGGTCGATGTCCACCTGCAGCTGCGGGGCGTCCTCCAGGCCGTCCGGGCGCATCTGGGTGATGACCTTGCTTTGCGAGGCCAAACCCAGCAACTGGTTGCGTGCGTTGATGAGCGCGTCGTGGCCCAGGCCGGCGCGGTCCTGCAGCCGGAAACTGAAGCCGGACGACGCGCCCAGTTCGGGAATGGGCGGCGGGCTCAGCGGGTAGATGAACGCATCGCGTATGCCCATCAGCGCGCCAAAGGCACGGCCGGCCAGCGCTTCGGCGCTGCTGCCGGGCGCGGTGCGTTCGGACCAGTCCTTGAGCGTCACGAAGGCCAGGCCGGCGTTCTGGCCCTGGCCAGAGAAGCTGAAGCCCATCACGCCCACCATGCTCTGCACCTCAGGCTGCTTGAGGATGAAGTCCTCGACCTGCTCCATCACCTGGCGCGTGCGCTCCTGTGTGGCGCCGGGCGGCAACTGCACGTTGACGATGATGTTGCCCTGGTCTTCGCCCGGCAGGAAGGAGGTGGGCAAGCGCATGTACATCCAGCCCACGGCCACGCCGATGGCGAGGTAGATCACCAGGTAGCGCGCGGCGCGTGGCAGCAGGCGCGCCACGAAGCCCTCATAGCCCTTGGCGGTGCGGGCAAAGCCCCGGTTGAACCAGCCGAAGAAGCCGGTTTTGGCGTGGGCGTGCCCGGCCTCCACCGGCTTGAGCAGGCTGCCGCACAGGGCCGGCGTGAGCGTGAGCGCCAGGAAGGCCGAGAAGGCGATGGACGCCACCATCACGGTGGAGAACTGGCGGTAGATGTTGC
>CAYUAH010000084.1:0-13267 GCA_964442375.1 uncultured Hydrogenophaga sp.
GCGCCGTGGGCAACTACAACGCCCACCTGAGCGCCTGGCCCGAGTTCGACTGGGAGGCCTTTTCGCGCAATGTGGTGGAAACGCCCGAGCCGCAAGACGTGCCGGCCGGTGCCCGCTGGGGCCTGGGCCTGACCTTCCAGCCCTACAGCATCCAGATCGAGCCGCACGACTACATGGCCGAGCTGTTCGACGCCACCGCGCGCGCCAACACCATCCTGATCGACCTCTCGCGCGACATCTGGGGTTATGTGAGCCTGGGCTACTTCAAGCAAAAGCTCAAGGCTGGCGAGATCGGATCAAGCACCATGCCGCACAAGGTCAACCCCATCGACTTCGAGAACGCCGAAGGCAACCTGGGCCTGGCCAACGCGGTTCTCAAGCACCTGAGCGAGAAGCTGCCCATCAGCCGCTGGCAGCGCGACCTGACCGACTCCACCGTGCTGCGCAACATGGGCGTGGCCCTGGGCTATGCGGCGTTGGCCCACCAGTCGCTGCTGACCGGCCTGAACAAGCTGGAAATCAACCTCGAAGCCCTGGCGGACGACCTCGATGCCTCGTGGGAAGTGCTGGCCGAGCCCATACAGACGGTGATGCGCCGCTACGGTGTGCAGGGCGCCTACGAAAAACTCAAGGAAGTCACGCGCGGCAAGACCGTGACGGCCGAGGCCTTGCACGGCCTGATCCGCAGCCTGGCCATTCCCGAGGCCGAAAAGCAACGCCTGCTGGCCATGACACCGGGCAGCTACGTCGGACAGGCCGCTGCGCTGGCGCGCCGGGTCTGACATCCCGCTTGCAAGCACAAAAAAACCACCCATCGAGGTGGTTTTTTTGTGCCACCGACCCAGGACATGGAATTGATAAATCCGCAACCTTCGGGTACAACGGGAGCCAGGCTGTTACGCACCACCCATGGCCGTCCACCCACCCCACCCCACCGATGCCAATGACCAGGCCCTGACGGCACGCCTGTTGCGGCACGCCGCGCAGGTCATGGCGGTGCTGGGTTTCCTGATCGCGCTGGTGTTGGGGCTGGAGAACAGCACGCCCACCGACCACGTCTGGCTGCACGTGTTGGTGGGCCTGGTGGGCGTGGCCACGCTGGTCTTGCTGCACCAGGGCCGGCAGCGCGCGGCCGCCTACCTGATGGTCTGGGCCTTCTGGGGGCTGGTGGCCCTGGTGACGGCGCGCAACGGCGGTGCGCGCGGGCCCAGCATGCTCAATTACCCGGTGCTCATCGTGTTTTCGGGGTGGATACTGGGCTCGCTGGCCACACGCTGGCTGGCCGCGGCCACGGGCGCCCTGTTTCTGCTGTTCATCTGGGGCCACCCGCTGGGCTGGTTCCCCGATCCCTACTTCGGCAACCAGCTCTTGCACGCCACCTACCTGGGGGGGGTGTTGCTGGTCACCACGGCGGCCACACTGCTGTCGCGCCGCGACTACCTCAAACGCCTGGGCGAAGCACGCCGGCTGGCCGCCGATCTGGCGGCGCGCGAGGTCGATCTGCGCAAGTTCTACCTGGCGGTCGAGCAGAGCCCGATCTCGATTGCCATGGTCGATGCGGAGCAGCGCCTGGACTACGTCAATGCCGCCTACGAGCAGTTGGGTGGCTACCGGCGCGAGGCCCTGCTGGGGCAGCGCCCACAGGCCTTGGGCATAGACACCACCCTGGCGGACGAGTCGGTGTTTGCCATGGTCAGGCGCGGTGACACCTGGGTGGGTGAACGCCTGTCGCGGCGCGCCGATGGCAGCGAGTACCCGGCCTACACCATCGTCATGCCCATACGCCAGGCCGATGGCCGCATCAGCCATTTCGCCACGCTGCGGCAAGACCTGTCGGCCCAAAAAAGCGCCGAGCAACGCATACACCACCTGACCCATTTCGACAGCCTGACCGGATTGCCCAACCGCCGTCAGATGCTGGAACGCCTGGCGCTGGACTTCGCGCTCAACCTGCGCCACAACCGCATGGCGGCCGTGATGCTGTTCAACATCGACCGCTTCCAGAACGTGAACAACGCGCGCGGCCAGGAGGTGGGCGATCAATTGCTGCGCGCCGTGGGCCAGCGCCTGCAAGGCTTGCTGCGCGCGGGCGACGGCATCGCACACCTGTCGGCTGACGAGTTTGTGCTGTTGTTTCACGAGCTGGGCGGCGATGCCGAGAGCGCCAGCCGCAACGCCCTGAAGGTGGCTGAAAAAATCCACGCCGCGCTGGCCGATGCTTTTGTGCTGGCCGGTGAGGCCGACGCCGTGACCGTCACCGCCAGCCTGGGCATCACCCTGTGTCCACAAGGCCCGGACGACGAGCCGGCCGAGGCCTTGCGCCGTGCCGACACCGCCTTGCGCCGGGCCAAGGCCGGCGGCGGGCGGCAGAGCGCCTTTTTCGACACCCAGATGGGCAGTGCGGTGGAGCAGCGTTTCCAGGTCGAGCGCGAGCTGCGGCACGCGGTGGCGGCGGGCGAGCTGCGCCTGTACCTGCAGTCGCAGGTCAACCTGGCCGGCGAGGTGGTGGCCGCCGAGGCGTTGGTGCGCTGGCAGCACCCCACGCGCGGGCTGCTGCCGCCGGGGCTGTTCATTCCACTGGCCGAAGAAAGCGACCTCATCGTGGCCCTGGGCGACTGGGTGCTGAACCAGGCCTGCCTGTGCATGGCCGAGGCCACGCGCGATGGGCGGCCCTTGCGCCTGTCGGTCAATGTGAGTCCGCGCCAGTTTCGCGAGGCCACGTTTGTGCAGCGGGTGTGCCAGCTGCTGGCCACCCATGTGTTGCCGGCCGACCAGCTGACGCTGGAAGTGACCGAAAGCCTGGTGGTGGACGACGTGGAGCAGGTGGCTGCCAAGATGCTGGCGCTGGCCGAACTGGGGGTGCGGTTTTCGGTGGACGACTTCGGCACCGGCTACTCGTCGCTGCGCTACCTCAAGCGCCTGCCACTGCATGAGCTCAAGATCGACAAGAGTTTTGTGCAGGACGCCCCCCACAGCGCCGACGACGCGGCCCTGGTGGACACCATGCTGGCCGTGGCCGGCCACCTGGGCCTGAGCGTGGTGGCCGAGGGCGTGGAAACGCAGGAACATGCGGCCTTCATGGCCTCGCGCAACAGCGAGATGCTGCTGCAGGGCTACCTGCACGGCCGCCCGGAGCTGGCGATCGACTGGCTGGCGCGCTGGACCAGCGGCCGTTGAGGCCAGGCTGCGCGGGTATGCTCGGCGCATGGCCATCAAGTCCACCATCTTCAAGGCGAACCTTCAAATCGCCGACATCGACCACGCGTACTACGCCGACCACGCGCTGACCCTGGCCCGCCACCCCAGCGAGACCGACGAGCGCATGATGATCCGCCTGGCCGCGTTGGCCCTCAACGCCTGGCGCCTGCAGGGCGAATGCAACGGCGACGGCACCCTGGCCTTTGGCGCCGGCCTGAGCGACCCCGACGATCCCGACATCTGGCTGCGCGACTTCACCGGCCGCACCCGCGTGTGGATCGAGGTGGGCCAGCCCGAAGACAAACCCATCCTCAAAGCCTGCAGCAAGGCCGACCGCGTCATCGTCTACGCCTTTGCCTCGTCGGCCGACATCTGGTGGCGCGGCATACAGACCAAACTCACCCGCACCGACAAACTGGCGGTGTGGCGCGTGCCGGCCGAGTCGGCGCAGGAGCTGGCGGGTTTGGCCGAGCGCAGCATGCAGTTGCAGGCCACGGTGCTCGAAGGTGTGCTCACCCTGGGCAACGGCGAGCGAAGCGTGTCGCTGGAGTGTGTGCCATTACTCGTCCAAGCCGACTGAGCTTGCTTCAGCCGCGCGCTCGGCGTAGGTGTTGAAGCGCCAGGCGCTGGCCTCCAGCGTGATGCGCCGCCAGGTGGCGCGTTTTTCGCCGGGCGTCATGGCAGGCCAGTGCTGCACTTCGTCGAAGCTGCGGCCACAGCCCTTGCACACATCGTCGCCCTGGCTGGTGGAGCAGATGGCGATGCAGGGCGTGTCGGGCGTGGTGTCGTACCACGTCTGCCAGGCCGCAAAGGCCTGGCGCGGCATGGTCGCCTCGTCGGCCTCGGTCTCGTGGTGGTAGACCAGCAGGGCATAGACCTCGGCCAGCGCCCGCGTCTCGGGCGCCAGCGAAACACCATCGGGCGAGGGCTTGCGCCCGCGCCAGAAGTTGATCGCTGCTTCGATGTCGGTGATGTGGATGCCGGCCATAGGGGGGCGGATCATAACCCCCGTGGCATGAGCTTCAGTCAGGCGGGGTCAAAGCGCCCATTCCTCTACCGCGAGGCCTGGCACCCGGAGAAACTCCCGGGCGTTGTTGGTGATGACCACGCTGTCTTCGGCCAGGGCATGGGCGGCTATCAGCATGTCCATGCCCCCGATCGGCTGGCCTGCGCGTTCGAGCGCGGCGCGCAGTTGTGCGTAATGGTGGCCGGCTTCCACTGGCCAGGGCCTGACGTCAAAGCCAGCCAGCCAGGCCTCCACGGCCGCGCTGAATTTGGGCGAGGCGAGTTTGGCCGCGCCAAAGCGCAACTCGGCCGCCACGATGGTCGACAGCCAGACCTGCTGGGGGTCCAGCGTGCTGAATCGCTCGATCATCCCCGCAGGGTGGCGGCGCAGGATGTAGCTGCAGATGTTGGTGTCAAGCGTGCGGCGCATGGGCAACGGTGGGCTGACGCGTCAACTCCAGTCGCGTTCTTGCGGCGGCGCGTCCTGGCGGTCAGACAAAAAGCCCGCAGGCAGGGGCTCGCTGCTGGCGTAAAAATGCCTAAGCCACTGGCCCATGTCCGCCGCGGGTTCGACCTGTGCCTGCACCCACAGCGCATCGCCAATTTGCTCGATGCGCACTTCCTGAGCCGCCAGACGCAGCTTGGCGGGCAGACGCACCGCCTGGCTGCGACCGCTCATGAAGAGTTTTGCAGTGATGGTCATGGTGGGTATCGCATGTAATATGACTGTGGGATATTACAACGAAACCCGAACCCAATGCCCCTTACCTCGCGTTCGGTGCGGTCTTCACGCTCCACAGCATGGTGATGGCCAGGATGCCGACCACCACACCCAGCGACACGGCCACCGGGATCTTGAAGACGTCGATCAGCATCATCTTGCTGCCGATGAAGACCAGGATGACGGCCAGGCCGTAGTTGAGCAGGTGGAATTTGCCGGCCACGGCCGCCAGCAGGAAGTACATGGCGCGCAGGCCCAGGATGGCGAACACGTTGCTGGTCAGCACGATGAAGGGGTCTTGCGTGATGGCGAAGATGGCGGGGATGGAGTCGACCGCGAAGATCACATCCGTCAGGGCCACCAGGGCAATCACCATCATCAGCGGTGTGGCGATCTTCTTGCCGTTTTCCACGGTCCAGAACTTCTCCCCGTCGTAGTGTTTGCTCACCGGCATCACGCGGCGCAGCAGCTTGAGGGCGGGGTTGTCGTCCAGCGAGCCTTCCTTGTCGGCAGCCCACCACATCTTGAGGCCGGTGAGCACCAGGAAGCCGCCGAAGACGTAGAGGATCCAGTGGAACTGCGACAGCAGCCACCCGCCCACCAGAATCATGATGGTGCGCAACACGATGGCGCCGATGATGCCGATCATGAGCACCCGCTTTTGAAAGGCCGGCGGCACCGCGAAGTATGTGAAGATCATCAGGAAGACAAAGATGTTGTCCACCGCGAGCGACTTCTCGATCAGGTAGCCGGTGAGGAATTCGAGCGACTTTTCATTGGCCGTGGCCACCGAGCCGGTGCTGTCGTGCACGGCCCACCAGAACAGGCCGTTGAACACGAAGCTCAGCGCGACCCACAGCATGGACCACTGCAGTGCCTCTTTCATGCCGACCTCGTGGGCGCCCTGTTTTTTCAGGACCACAAAATCGACGAACAGGGATGCGATGACGATCGCGACGAAGACAAGCCAAAGCCAGACCGGTGCTACGGTGCTCATAAATAAAGACCTTCAATGGTTGAGTGTGGTGACACACCCAGAAGGTCTCGCGGGGGCTCTCAGCGCAGCATGTGGCTGGGTCCCTGGCGGATCCGGAGCACGCCTTGCGGGCACGCACGTATTGACGGATGACGCCGCCTGCTGGCTCGGCCCTTGGCGGGCGGCTGCAGACTCGCTACTCCCCTTTCGGGTAGGGGGATTCTGCCATGGCTTGCGCAGGTGGCGGAAAGCTTGGTCGCGCCGTGGGGTTTTTGTTGCGCTGCACCACGGCAGGATTCAGCGCCCGCCGCGCTGCTCGGCAGCGTCGCGTTCGATCTCGGCTTGCAGCCGCATGATGTCGCGCGTGCGCGCATCGAGGATGGACAGTTCGAAGTGGTCGGCCTGGGGCTGGCTGCGTGCCAGGTTCTGTGCCGACTTGAAGCGGTCGATGGCGCCGGGGTAGTCGAGCATGGCCACCTGCGCTTCGGCGTCGGCGCGGATCGCACGCAGGGCCTGGTTTTGCGCACGGTAGAGCGTGGCCAAGGTCTGCCAGGCCAGGCCATCGGTGGGGCGTTCGGTCACCCAGGTCAGCAGCCGTTCGCTGGCGCGGGCCATGGCAGCGGGCTGGCCACCGGCGCGCGCGGCCTGTGCCGCCATCAGCAGCCCGGTGCGGGTGCCGCGCGCGGCCAGGCGGTCGGCCCAGGCGGGCAAGGCTTGGCCGTTGAGGGTTTGGCCGGCCGGGGCTTGCAGCAGCACCTCCACGGCCAGCGCTTCCACCGTCGGCAAGGCGGCGGCGTCCAGGCCAGCTTGGGCCAACAGGGCTTCGGTGGCGCCGATGGCGGTGGTCAGGTTGCGCTGCTTCAAGGCCGCCAGCGCGGTGGTGTAGTGCCGGGCGGCGCGTGCGAGGCCATCGCTGGCTGCCGCAGTGACCTGGTGTTCGTCCGGGCGCACACGCTGGCGGTCGGCGCCGGCCTCGGCCAGCACGCGTGCGCGCGCCGACATCAGCGCATGCACCCAGGCGTTGTGGGGCGACGTGCCGGTGTGGGTGGCGTGGTCGTGCATGGGCAGGCGGGCCCGCATGTCGGCCATGCGCTCGGTCGTCAGCGGGTGGCTGCGCAGGTAGGGGAAGCCGCCGTCGTCGTTGAGCCGGGCCGACTGCTGCAGCCGCTCGAACATGGTCACGAAACCCTGGCCTGCAAAGCCGGCATCGCGCATCACACCAAACCCCACGCGGTCGGCCTCGCGTTCCATGTCGCGCGAGAAGTTGAGCTGGTTCTGCACCGCCAGCGCCTGCCCGCCGGCAATGGCCGCGCCACCGATGTCGGCGTTGCTGGACGCGCTGGCGGCCAGTATGCCCAGCAGCATGCCGGCCAGCAGCAAAGGCGCTTGCTGTGACTGCTTGTCGATGTTGCGGGCGATGTGGCGCTGCGACACGTGGGTGAGCTCGTGGGCCAGCACCGAGGCCAGTTCGTCGGCGTTGCCGGTCATGGCGATCAGCCCCAGGTGCACGCCCAGGTTGCCACCGGGCATGGCGAAGGCGTTCACCGTGTTGTCGCGCGAAAGCATGAGGCGCCAGGCAAAACGCTCGGCCATCTCCGGCGTGAGTTCACCCCGGCGTTGCGCCGACTCGATCAGCGGGCGCCACAGCGAGCCCAGGTAGTCGCCCAGCACCGGGTCGTCGAGGTAGTCGGGGTCGCGGAAGATGGCGCGCGCCATGTGGTCGCCCAGCCGCCGCTCGGCGCTCAGCGACATGGTCTGGCCGTCGCCCAGGTGGGGCAGGTTGGGCGTGTCGCGCGGCAGGCGGTTCACTTGGGCCTGCAACGTGGCCAGTGGTTGCACGAACAGCGCCGCGGCCAAGGCGGCGAGGGTGGCACGGCGCCAGCCAGCATGAAGAACAGACATGCGCCGTATGATGCCCCGTTCCCGTAAAGGTTTCGTAAAAACATGAGCCCAACTTCTTCACCCCTGACCCATTTTGACGCCCAGGGCCAGGCCCACATGGTGGACGTGGGCGCCAAGGCCCACACCCGCCGCGTGGCGGTGGCGCAAGGGCGCATCACCATGCTGCCGGCCACGCTGGCGCTGGTGACGGCAGGCACCGCCAAGAAGGGCGACGTGCTGGGCATCGCGCGCATCGCAGGCATCCAGGGCGCCAAACGCACCAGCGATCTCATCCCGCTGTGCCACCCGATTGCACTCACGCGCGTGGCGGTGGATTTCGAGGTGCTGAGCGACGACTGCGCGGTGCGCTGCACCGCCACCGCCGAAACCGTGGGCCCCACCGGTGTGGAAATGGAAGCGCTCACCGCCGTGCAGGTGGCCCTGCTGACCATCTACGACATGTGCAAGGCAGCCGACCGGGGCATGGTGATGTCCGACGTGAAGCTGCTGGAAAAGCACGGGGGCAAGAGTGGGAGTTTTGTCGCCCAGCCCTGAGTGTTGCTGTGATGAGCGGCATTCCCCTGTCACCTGACACGTTGGCCGCTCTGGCCACCGCATTGGGCTGTGGCTTGCTGGTGGGCCTGGACCGCGAGCGGCGCAAACTGCGCGGCCCGCGCCGGCCGCTGGCGGGCTTGCGCACCTTTGCGCTGACCAGCGTCAGCGGTGCGGCGGCCATGTTGTCGGGCCTGCCCGAGCTGGTGGCCGTGGGCGCGCTGCTGGTGGTGGGCCTGGCGGTGGTGGGCTACCTGCGCAACCGCACCGACGACCCCGGCGTGACCACCGAGGTGGCGCTGTTCCTCACCTACCTCATTGGCGTCTTGTGTGTCATCAGCCAGCCGCTGGCTGCGGGGTTGGCGGTGGTGCTCACGGCCTTGCTCACCGAGCGCGAGGCCCTGCACCGCTTTGCCACCGAATGGCTGACGCCGGGCGAAATGCGCGATGGCGTCATTTTGCTGACCGTGGTGCTCATCGGTTTGCCCATGTTGCCCAATCAGCCGCTGTGGGGGCCGGTGCTCAATCCTCAGGTGATCGGCCAACTGCTGGCCTTGTTGCTGACCCTGCAATCGCTGGCCCATTTGAGCCGGCGGCTGCTGGCGGCGCGGCAGGCGCTGGCGCTGTCCTCGCTGGCATCGGGTTTTGTGTCCAGCACGGCCACCGTGGCCACACTGGGTATGGCGGTGCGCGAGGGCAGGGGGCAGCCGGCCGCCATGGCGGGCGCGGCCCTGCTGTCTTGTGTGGCCACCCTGTTGCAGTTGCTGCTGATGGCGGCGGCCATGCAGGTGGCGTGGTGGTCGGTGTTGCTGTGGCCGGCGCTGGCGGGTGCTGCGGTGGCGTTGTTGTGGGGCGGCTGGCTGGTGCGAGGCGCCCAGCGGGCGACACCGGGCGAGGTGCCACCACCAGCCGCCGTGGAAGGCCGCATGTTCAGCCTGCGCGCCGCCGCCTTGATTGCCGCCTTGTTGACCGGCATACAAGCCGTTGTGTATGGCCTGGGCCTGTGGCTGGGCCCCAAGGGTTTGCTGGCCGGCACCTTGCTGGCGTCATTGGCCGAACTGCACAGCGCCGTTGCCGCGGTGATGGCGGCCACCTTGCCGGGGGATGGTCAGCACCCCGAAATCACCATTGCCCTGGCGCTGACGGTGCATGCCGCCAGCAAATGCGTGAACGCCGGCGTGACCGGAGGCTGGCGCTATGCCCTGGCCCTGGTGCCGGGCATGATGGTGCACACGGGGGTGGTGGTGGGGTGGCTGGTGTGGGGGTGGTGAGCCCTGAGCCGGTCGGAGAACTTCGACCGGCTCAGTCCAAACGGAATTCCAAACGTCATCGGGGCAAATCCATGACGTACGACGCCCTCGTCAACCTTGTAGGTTGGGCAGATATTCTGCGATGAGTTTCTCGACCAAGTCTGCCTGTAGCAAGTCTTTGCGCGCTTTGAGCGGATCGCGGTCCTTGCGCTTGCCAAGCTGTCTTTTGACCCTCGCAAAGTCGGTCGGTGCAATGGTGCGCATGCGGGCCATTTCGCCAGTGCTCGCGACAACGATTTGCTCGTATGGCACAGCGCCCAGCAACTTGTTGCCCGTGGCAACTTGAACGGGCCAAATGTCGTCCTCATGCGCTGTCGCCCGCATGGGGTGCTCATCATTGTCCGTCGCCACGCGCCTGATGACGTCGATCTCAAAGCCGCTTGCGTTCACGAGGGTGCACAAATGGCCTGGCTTGAGTTCAAACGTCTTGTCCGCTCTACGAAGCAAGTCAAGCAGGGACATGTCCACTTTGTCCAACTGAGCCAGAAACTGTACGCGCTTGCGCGTGTCCATCAAAAGGTCCACATCCTGGGTTGCAAGCGCGTCGCCAGGAAACAGCACACCAGCCCTTTGTTCGTAGGCAAACAACGCGTGTGTACCCACCACTAGGAAGTGATCGTCGATTCCAGCTTCTTTGAGTGCTTGCAATGCACGGACCATGATGGCCGGTGCCCGTCCCACGCGCAGCGATCGGTTGATCTTTTGGTGGGTGCCGAGTTCAGCGCGCAACTGCTTGACCCGCCCCTCTACCGCAGCCTTTTCGGCGGTGAACTTTTCTGCAGCGCCCCTGTTCTCTTCGGTGACAGGGCCGATTGAGCGCTGTTGTCCACGGGTGTCTCGACGGATGAGGTAGCTGCGGTTTCCGGTTGTGCGCACGAACATCGTGCCTCGGAACCTGGCTGCACGCTTTTCGGCCGCGTCCAATGCGTCGAATACCGCGCAGGCGTCAACATACTGGGAGAGCTGGCGGCTTGTCAGTTCGATGAACATATTTCACTAATTTTATTCAAATCGATGAAAATTAGTGAAACTCAAGCCGTGAGGCCAACTTGCGCGTGTCAGCGATTCCCTCAGTATGTGTACACGCCACGCCCCGTCTTGCGACCCAGCCAGCCAGCTGCCACCATTTCCTTCAACAGGGGGGCGGGGCGGTATTTGCTGTCGTTGAACTCGGCCATGTAGACGTTCATCACCGCCAGGCACACGTCCAAGCCAATCATGTCGGCCAGGGCCAAGGGGCCAATCGGCTGGTTGCAGCCCAGCTTCATGCCGGCGTCGATGTCTTCCGGCGTGGCCAGGCCCTCGGCCAGTACAAAAAACGCCTCGTTGATCATGGGCACCAGGATGCGGTTGACGACAAAACCCGGCGCGTTCTTCACGGTGATCGGCGTCTTGCCCAGCGCCTCGGCCAGGGCTTTCACCGCATCGTGGGTGGCGTCGCTGGTTTGCAAGCCACGGATGATTTCCACCAGCGCCATCATGGGCACCGGGTTGAAGAAATGCATGCCAATGAAACGGTCGGCCCGCTGCGTGGTGGCGGCCAGCTTGGTGATGCTGATGGAGCTGGTGTTGGTGGCCACGATGGTGGACGGGGGCAACAACGCGTCCAGTTGCTGCAGTATCTTGACCTTCAGGCTCTCGTTCTCGGTGGCCACCTCGATCACCAACTGCGCGCCCTTGAGGTCGTCATAGCTGGTGCTGCCCTGGATGAGCGCCAGCGCCGCGTCCTTCTGTTCTGCGGTCAGCTTGTCCTTCTTGATCAGGCGGTCCAGGCTTCCCGCGACCGTGGCCACGCCTTTTTGCACGGCCGCTTCGTTGATGTCGACCATGACGACCCGCAGGCCCGAGGTGGCGCAGGCTTGTGCAATGCCGTTGCCCATGGTGCCGGCGCCGATGATGCCGATGGTTTGAATGTTGATCATTTCGTTTGACTTGGCTTGGTTCCAAGTTTTGCCTTCATGCACTTCAAGTGATAAGCATGTTCGAGGCAACTTGAATTCACATTCCGACCGCAAAAGCAACAAAGCCTCCACTGTGGAAGGCCTTGTTGCTTATATATTTGTCAGAAACAATGTTGCGATCATCTTGCCTGAAATCGGCGCGACTATCACTATTACTGGCAAGCTTTTGCGGCTAGGCAGGTTCCTGATTGAGTCCATACGATAGCCGATGACGCAGCATTGAGGGCAGGGGTAAGTACCGAGGTATAGCCGCCAGCGGCAGTCGTTCCTGTCATGGTAATCACGCCATCAGTGACGGTCATGCCTGCGGCAAGTGATGCTGTCGCCGCAGCGGCGGCAGGAATCCCGGCGGCCCCTGCATTACAACCAGTCAAGGTACTGGTGGTATTGAAGCAATCTGCAACGGCGAGCTTGTAAGAGTTGCTAATCGTCACAACTTCTGCAAACCGTGCCCGTTTTGTATAGTTTTGGTACGCGGGTAGCGCAATGGCAGCCAAGATGCCGATGATCGCGACCACGATCATCAGTTCGATCAGGGTAAAGCCCTTTTGCAGTCTCTTGTTCATGGGTTTGCTCCTAAGAGGGTGGTTGGGGCTTGGGTATATGCACATCGCGTGCCAGGTGTTTGTTGGCGCGATTCTGATGAATGCCGGGGTGATTTGCCTGCTTTTTGTCAGGCGCTTGCCCGATGCGGACCTATGTTTGGCGGTCTTGTGACAATATTTGCCAATCTACTGCTGTCAGGCTTGTCTGCCTTGGGTGTGCCGTTCCTTGCGCTGCTGCAAAAACTGCCGGTCGATCTGCGTCCCGGCGCTTCGATGTTCGCAGGCCCTGCGCCAGCTGCTGCAAATGTGGTTTGCCATCCGTTCACCGCCTGTTTCGCCGTGCGGGCGTGCGCCAGGGCTTCGACCTGGTTGCGCCCGAACTGGTGCAATCAAGCGTGGATTGACAATCTGGTATGTTCGTCAATTCCCGTTTTCCCTAGGTGCACCCCAGGCGCAGCCCGGCCTGCACGCATTGACAACCACCCGAGGAGTTGAGTTTCCATGGATCGCCGTTCCCTGATCAAGAACGCTGGCATTGCCGGCGTGCTCACCACTGGCCTGGCCCCTGCCGTGCACGCGCAGGCGGCCGTGCGCTGGCGCATGGCATCGAGTTTCCCCAAGTCGTTGCCCACCATTTTTGGCTCGGCCGAGAAGTTCTCTGAAACTGTCAAGGCCTTGTCGGGCGGCAAGTTCGAGGTCTCGGTGCACGCTGCGGGCGAACTGGTGCCCGCCTTCGGTGTGGTCGACGCGGTGCAGAACGACACCCTGGAAATGGCGCAGACCGCGCCGTATTACTTCACCGGCAAAGACCCAATCTTCGCCTTTGGCTGCGCCGTGCCGTTTGGCCTGACCGCCCGGCACATGGACGCCTGGATGGAGCACGGCAACGGCCGCAAGCTGATGGACGAGTTCTATGCCAAGTACAACATCCTGTCCATGAGCGCGGGCAACACCGGCACCCAGATGGGCGGCTGGTACCGCAAGCAGATCAAGACGGTGGCCGACCTCAAGGGACTGAAGATGCGGATGGGTGGAGGTCTGTTCGGTGAAACCATGGCCAAGTTGGGCGTGGTGGCGCAGAACATGCCCGCTGGCGAGGTCTACCAGGCGCTGGAAAA
>CAYUAH010000085.1:0-11008 GCA_964442375.1 uncultured Hydrogenophaga sp.
CGCCGATCATGCCGGCCAGGCCCATGCGCTGGCCGTCTTCCGGGCTGTAGATGCGCGCCACGCCGTAGGCCTGCAGTTCACGGATTTCGGGTGGCACGATCACGCCGCCGCCGCCGCCAAACACCTGGATGTGGGCGCCGCCGCGGGCTTTGAGCAGGTCCACCATGTACTTGAAGTACTCCACATGCCCGCCCTGGTAGGAGCTGATGGCGATGCCCTGCGCGTCTTCCTGCAAGGCGGCGGTCACCACGTCGTCCACGCTGCGGTTGTGGCCCAGGTGAATCACCTCGGCACCCATGCTCTGCAGGATGCGGCGCATGATGTTGATGGCCGCGTCGTGGCCGTCGAACAGGCTGGCGGCGGTGACGAAGCGCACCTTGTGTGTGGGGCGGTAGTTGGCCAGGGCTTTGAATTCGGCGGACAGGTCGGTCATGGCGGTTGGGTGGGTAGGGATTGACGTTTACGTAAACGTCAACTTCCAATGGTACTGCAGAGCCGCGTGGCTGTCACCCCGGAAATCCCGCAGTGGCTCGCGCGTGAATTACCATCGATTTGTCCGCCTCCTGTCAGGAAACGTCCATGAAACCCATTCAGTTGTTCGACCCCGCCTCCAGCACCTACACCTACGTGCTGTTCGACCCCGCCACCCGCCAGGCGCTGATCATCGACCCGGTGGACGAGCAGATCGAGCGCGATCTGGCCTGCCTGAAAGACCATGGCCTGCAACTGGCCTGGACGGTGGAAACCCACGCCCACGCCGACCACATCACCAGCGCCGGCCAGCTGGCCGAACTCGCCGGGGCCAAGACGGCGGCGCCCGCGGGCTGCGGCATCACCACCGCCTCGGTGCAGTTGAAGGACGGCGACGAACTGGTGTTTGGCCAACAAAAAATCCGCGCACTGCACACCCCCGGCCACACCGCTGGCAGCATGAGCTACCTGTGGTCGGTGGGCGATGAGCACCATGTGTTCACCGGCGACACCCTGCTCATCAACGGCTGTGGCCGCAGCGACTTCCAGTCGGGCAGCGCCGAGGACCTGTACCGCAGTCTGACCGAGGTCTTGTTCCAGTTGCCCGACACCACCACGGTCTGGCCCGGTCACGACTACAAAGGCCAGACGCAATCGACCATTGGCTGGGAAAAGGTGAACAACGCGCGGGTGGCGGGCAAGACGCGCGATGAATTCGTGGCCGTCATGAACGCGCTGAACCTGCCGCGCCCCAAGCGCATGGACGAGGCGGTGCCGGCCAACCTCACCTCCGGCATACGCCACGATGCCGACGGTGCGGAGCTGATGCAGCCGCGCGCCGCCGGGGGTTACGCGGGCGACGTGTCGGCCCACCTCGCCTGGGACTGGGTGCAAGCCGGCGAGGCTGTGCTGGTGGATGTGCGCACCGACGCCGAGCGCGAGTGGGTGGGTTATGTGCCTGGCGCCTTGCCTTTGGCCTGGAAGCAATGGCCGGGCATGGCCATGAACCCAGGCTTCGATGATGGCCTGCGCGCTGCCGCAGGCGGCAAGAAACTGGTGCTGCTGTGCCGCAGCGGGGTGCGCTCCATCGCTGCCGCCAAGCGCGCCACCGAACTCGGGCTGGAGGCCTACAACATCCTCGAAGGCTTCGAGGGCGACCCGGACGCCCAGGCACACCGGGGCCAGCGTGGCGGCTGGCGCCACCACGGCCTGCCCTGGCGGCAGAACTGAATCAGTCGAGCGTGATCTTGGCCTTGGCGATCAGCGTCTGGTAACGGCTGGACTTGATCTCGGCCTGGCGCAGGATCTCGTCCACGCTCCAGTTCAGGGGCTCGAAGGCGAAGGTATTGAAGCGCTCCTTCACCTCGGGGTCTCCCAGCACCTTGAGCACGTCCTCGTGCAGCTTGGTGCGCACCTGGGCCGGCGCGCCCTTGGGCGCCAGCAGCACCACAAAGGAGTTGACGTCAATTTCCGCCGGGCCACCCGCTTCGGCGATGGTGGGCACATCGGGCATCTGCGGGATGCGCTTGGGCGCGGCCACCGCCAGGTACTTGATTTTGCCGGCCTTGTAAACGCCCTGGCTGGACGGGATGCTGGCAAAGCTCCACTGCACGTCGCCACTGGCCACCGAGGTGAACAGCTGGCTCACCTCTTTGTAGGCGGCGTGGTTCATCTGCACGCCGGCGGCCATGTCCAGCCACTCGCCGCCCAGGTGGCCTGGGCTGCCCACGCCCCACGAACCAAAACTCACCGACTCGGGCTTGGCCTTGGCGGCGGCGACCAGGTCGCCCACGTTTTTCCACGGCGACTGCGCCGACACGGCAACGAGGAAGGGCGTGCGGAACAGTGGCGCCACCGGGTCAAAGGTCTTGAGCGTGACGAAGTTGCGCTGCTTGTAGAGGTGGGGCAGGGCCGAGAGGTGTTCGCTGTCGAGCTGCAGCAGGGTGTGGCCGTCGGCGGCCGCGCGCCGTGCGGCCTCGATGGCGACAAAGCCGCCACCGCCGGGGCGGTTGTCCACCGTCACGCTCTGTTTCCAGAGGACGGACAGTTTTTGCGCCACGAGGCGCACCACCGCGTCGGGGCCGCTGCCCACGGCAAAGGCCGTGACCACGGTGACCGGTTTGCTGGGAAAGTCGGCGGTCTGCGCCTGGCCCAACGAAGCGGTGGCGGCCAGCAGGCCACCAACGATGGCGCGGCGGCGGAACAGGGAAGCGGGGTGGTTCAAGCTTGTCTCCAATGTGTGTGATCAGGATGAGGGTTCAGTCGGCCAGGCAGTTGCCCACGTTCCAGCCGTACAGCCATTCCACGGCGTCGTAAAAGCGGTCTTGCGAGCGGCCTTTCCAGAGCGCGTTGCGCACCAGGCGTTCCACGCCTTCTGCGTGGTACAGGCGGCCCATCTCGCGGCCCGAGAGCACGATGCGGGCGGTGCGGGCCACGCGCGAGCGTTGGTACAGCGCCAGCGCCTCGGGCCAGCGGTTCTGGTGCACGCGCAGCGCCTCGCCCAGCGTGACGGCGTCTTCCATGGCCATGCAGGCGCCCTGGGCCATGTACTGGGTGGTGGGGTGGGCGGCGTCGCCCAGCAGCGTGGCGCGGCCAAACACCCATTGGCCAATGGGTTCGCGGTCGGCGGTGGCCCAGCGCTTCCAGCTCTTGGGCAGGTCGATCAGCCGGCGGGCCTTGGGCGAGATGCCCTGGAAGTAGCTCTGCACCTCTTCTTTGCTGCCTTCGCGCACGCCCCATTCTTCTTGCTCGCGGCTGTGGAAGGTGACCACCACGTTGTACTGCTCACCGCCGCGCAGCGGGTAGTGCACCAGGTGGCACTTGGGGCCGGCCCACAGGCTGGCGGCGTTCCACTTCAGGTCGTCCGGGAACTCGGCCTGGTCCACCACCGCGCGGTAGACCACGTGGCCGGTCACGCGCGGTGGGTCGTTCACGTACTGGGCACGCACCACACTTTTCACGCCGTCGGCGCCGATCAGGGCCTGGCCGGTCCAGCGCTGGCCGTTCTGGTCGATGGCGGTCACGGTGTCGCCATCCTGCTCCACGCTCACCAGCCGGGTGTCGGTGTGGAAGGCGACGCGGCCGGTTTCCTGTGCGCCTTCGAGCAGCGAGTTGTGCACGTCCTGGCGGTGGATGACCGCGTAGGGGTTGCCAAAACGCTCGCGAAAGGCGGCGCCGGTTTCGATGCGACCCACCAGCGATTCGTCGAGGGCGTCGTGCATCACCATGTGGTCGGTGTAGACGGCGCGGCCACGCGCTTTTTCGCCCACGCCCAGCGCGTCAAACGCGTGGAAGGCGTTGGGGCCCAGCTGGATGCCGGCGCCGATTTCGCCGATGTGGGCGGCCTGCTCCAGCACCTGCACCTGGAAGCCCTGGCGCACCAGGGCCAGGGCCGTGGCCAGGCCGCCGATGCCACCACCGGCCACGATGACGGGAAGTTCTTGGCTCATGCTTGTCTCCTCGGGCAGGGGGCTTATTCGGGCTGGCCAATGCGCAGGCTCACCTCGCCCACGCCGGCGATCTGGCCGGTGATCAGGTCGCCCGGGCGCACCGCGCCCACGCCTTCGGGCGTGCCGGTGTAGATCAGGTCGCCCGGTTGCAGGTGGTAGAACTGGGACAGGTCGGCCAGCAGCTCGGGGATGTTCCAGATCAGCTGCGACAGGTCGGCGCTTTGTTTGGTTTCGCCATTGACCTGCAGCGCGATGGCGCCCGCGGTCAGCACACCCAGGCCATCGGCCGGCACGATGTCGGCGCACACGGCGGACTGCTCGAAGTCCTTGCCCAGGTCCCAGGGGCGGCCTTGTTCGCGCGCCACCAGTTGCAGGTCGCGGCGGGTCATGTCCAGGCCGGCGGCGTAGCCAAACACCAGGCGGGGCGCGTCGGCCTCGCTCACGCGAAAACCGCTGGCGCCAATGGCCACCACCAGCTCCATCTCGAAGTGGTAGTTGTCGGTGCCGGGCGGGTAGGCCACGGTGGCACCGGCGTCCACCAGCGTGGAGGGCGTTTTGGTGAAGTAGAAGGGCCGCGAGCTGCCCTTGTCCACCGGGCGACCCATTTCCACCGCGTGGGCGTGGTAGTTGCGGCCCACGCAGAAGATGCGCTGGACGGGAAAACGTTCGCTGCGGCCACGGATGGCGAGCGAAGGCAAGGCGGCGGGTTCGAACAGGTAGGTGCTCATGGGGCAGGGCTTCAGGGTTGACGGACTTCGTAGACGCCCAGCTTTTTGTGCAGCGGGGCCTCATCGGCGATGAACAGGAAGGCGGGGTCGCTGGCGCTGGTGTTGCGCAGCGTGATGGGTGTGTAGCCGGGCGCACAGCAGGTGTCGGCGCCGGCCAGGGTGAAGGTCTGGGTACCGTCACCCACCGTCACGGTGGCGCTGCCTTCGATCTGGTGGAACACGGTGGCGGGCGAGCGGGCGGGCAGGCTCAAGGTCTGGCCGGGACGCAGCATCAGGGCGTAGAAGCCCAGGATGTTTTCGGCGTCATCGCCGGTTTCGGGGTTGACGTAGCTCACCTGCACCGCCTCCAGATCGGGGCGGTCTTCGGCCAGCGAGAGCAGGGCGGCGCGCGCGTCGACCCAGGGGTAGCGCAGCATGGGGTAGCGCTTCTCGTTGCGGGCAAACACGGGGGTGGGCACCACGCCGCCACGGGCGTAGGCGCGGTCGCCCCGGCCGGGCAGTTGCGTCTGGCGCGAACCGTTGATGTGGTAGCTGGCCTCCATGTAATAGACCAGGGGCAGGTCCAGCACGTCCAGCCAGATCACGGGTTCGGTGCCGTCGTGGCCGTGCTCGTGCCACAGGCCGGTGGGGGTGAGGATGAGGTCGCCCCGGCTCATGGGGCACTTCTCGCCATCCACCGTGGTCCAGGCGCCCTCGCCCTCCACCACCATGCGCACCGCGTTGGGGGTGTGGCGGTGGCTGGGTGCCCATTCACCGGGCAGCAGCAGTTGCATGCCCAGGTAAATCGCGGGGCTGGCTTTCATGTTCTCCAGGCCATGGCCGGGGTTGGCCAGCACCAGCACGCGGCGCTCGGCCTTTTCGATGGGGGTCAGCTGGCCCGCCTGCAGCAGCAAGGGGCGGATGTCGCTGTAGGCCCAGTGGGTGGCGCGTGTCTGGCGCGTGGGCACGCCCGGCGGCAGCACGGCGCGCAGGCTGGGCCACAGGGGCACGAGGTTGCGTGCGCTCAAGGCATCGCGGTAGTCCTGGGGCAAGTCGTCGAGGCGGCCAAGTTCCTGCATGGTGTGTCCTTGTCTCCAATGGGCCTGTGATGGGTGCGAATGCTAGGCAGTGCGACGTATTCATGCAATGCCATTGGCTTGATAATGCGAATTACGAATTCGAATAATGAGGTGGTCATGAAGGACTTGGACCTGCGTTTGCTCTCGGTGTTCGACGAGGTCTACAAGACGCGCAGCGTGTCGGGCGCAGCCGAGGTGCTGGACATGAGCCAGCCCGCCGTCAGCGTGGCGCTTGCCAAGTTGCGCCGCCACTTTGGCGATCCGCTGTTCGTGCGCACCTCCGCCGGCATGGAGCCCACGCCGCTGGGTGAGGGCCTGGTGCGCCCGGTGCGCGACGCGCTGTCGGCGCTGGACGCGGTGCTGGGCCACCACCAGGGTTTCGACCCAAGCAGCTCGCGCCGCACCTTCCGGGTCTGCATGGCCGACATCAGCCAGCTTGTGCTCTTGCCCCGGCTGTGGGAGCGTCTGCGCCGATCGGCACCCCACATCCACATCGAGATCCTGCCCTTGTCCAGCGACATCGGCCGCCAGCTCGAAAGCGGCGAGGCCGACCTGGCGCTGGGCTTCATGCCCCAGCTCGAAGCGGGCTTCTACCAGACGGTCCTGTTCGAGCAAACCTTCGTCTGCCTCGTCAGCGCGCACCACCCGCGTGTGCGCAAGTCGCTGTCGCTGGCGCAGTTCCAGCGCGAGGACCACGCCGTCATCAGCTCATCGGGCGCGGCGCCGCTGCTGATCGACCAGGCCATTGCCAAACAAGGCATACAGCGCAAGGTGGCCGTCAAAATCCCCAACTTCATCGGTGCGGCCCTGGTGGTGGAGCACACCGATCTCGTCATCACCATCCCCGCGCGGCTGGCCGAGGTCTTGCGCGACCGAGGCGAGCTGCGCAGCTTCCCGGTGCCTTTTCCCTTGCCCGGCTACCAGGTCAAACAGCATTGGCACGAGCGCTACCACCAGGACCCGGGCAGCCGCTGGTTGCGGCAGGTCATTGCCGAGCTGATGCAAGCACCCGTGCGCGCAAAAAAGCTGCGCGCCTGAACCGTCAGGGGGCGTCGAAATCGGGCGGGCGCACCGCCATCAGGTCGGACGCCGCCTGCTCGTAGGCGTGGGCCAGTTGCAGCAAGGCGAACTCGCCCTGCGGTTTGCCGATCAGTTGCAGCCCCATGGGCAGGCCCTGGGTGTTGAAGCCGGCCGGCACGCTGATGGCGGGCAGCCCGGCCAGCGTGGCGTAGATCACCACCTCCATCCAGCGGTGGTAGGTGTCCATGGTGCGGTCGGCGATCTCGGTGGGCCAGCGCTGGTCCACGTCGAACGGCCACACCTGGGCCACCGGCAGCGCGAGCACATCAAACCGTTCGAACAGCGCCAGCATCTGTTGCAGCAGCCGGGTGCGCTGCGCGCTGGCGGTGTTGAGCTGCGCACCGGTCAGCTTGAGCGACTGGTCGTGTTCCCACAGCGCCTCGGGTTTGATGTGCGCGCGGTTTTTGGCGTTGACCAGGTGGGGCGCGATGCGTGGCCCCACCAAGGCCTGACGCCACACCAGCCAGCTCTCCCACACCGTCGCCGGGTCCATGCCCAGGGTGGTTTCCGCCACCCCGCAGCCCATGTCGCCGAAGCGGTGCAGCGCCGCCTCGCAGACATCCAGCACGCCGGTTTCCATCGGCAAATGCCCACCCAGGTCGCCGAGCCAGCCAATGCGCTGGCCGGTGATGTCGGCCTCCAGCGGCGCGGCAAAAGCGTGGCCATCCTGCGCGATGCTCAGCGGGATGCGACGGTCGTGCCCGGCCTGGATGGAGAGCAGCATGGCCACGTCGCGCACGCTGCGGCCCATGGGGCCTTCGGTGCCCAGCTGGGCCAGCCACACGTCGTTGGCAGGCCACATGGGCACACGGCCTTGCGAGGGGCGCAGGCCAAACACATGGTTCCAGCCAGCCGGGTTGCGCAGGCTGCCCATGAAGTCCGAGCCGTCGGCCACCGGCAGCAGGCGCTGCGCCAGGGCCACGGCCGCGCCGCCGCTGCTGCCGCCGGCCGACTTGGTGAGGTCGAAGGCGTTGCGGGTGGGGCCGAACACAGCGTTGAAGGTGTGCGAACCCAGTCCGAACTCGGGCGTGTTGGTCTTGCCGATCACGATGCAGCCGGCCGCCTTCATGCGCGTGGCCATCAGCCCGTCTTCGGAGGCGGTGAAGCCGCGCATCAAGGGCGAACCCAGCGTGGTGCGCAGGCCTGCGGCGTTGGACAAATCCTTGATGGCCTGCGGCATACCGTGCATCCAGCCCATGGACTCGCCGCGCGCCAGTTGGGCGTCGCGCACATCGGCTTCGGCGAGAAGGGCGTCCGCATCACGCAGGCTCACGATCGCGTTCACGTGCGGGTTCACGCGTTCGATACGGGCCAGCGTGGCGGCCATCACCTCGCGGCATGACACTTGCTTTTGGTGTATCGCTCGCGACAGCTCATCGGCTGTCATCAGGGTCAGGTCGGAGGGGAGCTGGCTCATGTTGGCGCTATATTGCGGGTGTGACCGCACATGTTTGAAGTTTCAACCATCCACATTTTGACTGGAGTGTTCATGAAGCGTCGTTCCCTGGTTTCACTCTCGGCCATCGCCGCCCTCTCCGCCGCCATGCTCTCGCCGCTGGCGGCCCATGCCCAGGCCAAAACCCTGCGCATCGTGCCACACGCCAACGTCACCATCCTGGACCCCATCTGGTCCACCGCCTTCGTCACGCGCAACCACGGCTACATGATTTACGACACGCTGTTCGGCACCGACGCCAGCGGTGCCGTCAAGCCGCAGATGGTGGACAAGTGGAGCGTCAGCAAGGACAACCTGACCTGGACCTTCACCCTGCGCGACGGACTGGAGTTCCACGACGGCGCACCCGTGACCAGCGCCGATGCCGTGGCGTCCATCAAGCGCTGGGCCAGCCGCGACAGCTTCGGCGGCGTGATGGCCAAGAGCGTGGCCGAGTACGCCACGCCCGACGCCAAGACCTTTGTCATCAAGCTCAAGGCGCCTTTTGGCGTGATGCTCGAGGCCCTGGGCAAGCCGTCCAGCAACGTGCCTTTCATCATGCCGGCGCGCATCGCGGCCACGCCCGGCAGCGAGCAGATCAAGGACAACATCGGCTCCGGTCCCTACAAGTTCGTGCAGGCCGAGTACAAACCGGGCGAAAAGCTGGTCTACGTCAAGAACGAGAAGTACAAACCGCGCGCCGAGGCGCCCAGTGGCACCACAGGGGGCAAGCCGGTGTTCGTGGACCGGGTGGAGTGGGTCATCATCCGCGACCCGCAGACCCAGTTCAACGCCCTGGTGGCGGGCGAGGTGGACATCATCGAGCAGCCCACCTTCGAACAGTACGCTTCGCTCAAGTCCACCAAGGGTGTCCAGATCGTCGATGCGCAGCCCGCTGGCCTGCAGTACATCTTCCGCTTCAACCACAAGCACCCGCCGTTTGACAACGTGAAGATCCGCCAGGCCGCCATGGTGGCCCTGGGCCAGGTGGAGCATCTCAAGGCGCAGGTGGGTGCGCCCGGCATGTACAAGTTCTGCAAGAGCATGTTCCCCTGCGGCACGCCCTACGCCAGCGACAACACCGGCATCTACAGCGGCAGTGCCGACCCCAAGAAGGCGGCGCAAATGCTCAAGGACGCCGGCTACAAGGGCGAGCCGGTGCTGCTGATGCGCCCCACCGATCTGGCGTCGATTGCCAAGCTGCCACTGGTGGCCAAGCAGCAGCTTGAAGCCGCCGGCTTCAAGGTGGACATGCAGCAGATGGACTGGGCCACCCTGGTGGCTCGCCGCGCCAAGAAGGATGCGCCGGCTGCGGGCGGTTGGAACGCCTTCATGACGGCCTGGACCGCCGGCGACATCCAGAACCCGCTGACCATGGCCATGATGAATGCGGCCGGTGATGGCGGCTGGTTCGGCTGGCAGGACGACAAGCAGATCGAGGAACTCAAGGTCAAGTTCGCCCAGGCCGGCAGCGATGCCGAGAAGAAGAAACTGGCCGAACAGCTGCAGCTGCGCGCCATCGAGACCGTGTCGCACGTGCACCTGGGCCAGTACAACAACCCCGCCGCCGTGCGCGACAACGTCAGTGGCATCGTGCCGGCGGGCGCACAGGTCTACTGGAACGTCAAAAAGAACTGAGCCCACCCCCGTTGCTTGCCCACTGCGTGTGGCCGCATCCCCCCTCAAGGGGGCGACACCAGCCGTCCGGCAGAGCCGGCCCGGCGGTGTCACTGGGTTCAGGCACGTCTTTGATCTACAACGCCGGGAGGGCGCGTGCTGAGATTTCTACTCAAACGGCTGCTGGCCATCCTGCCGGTGCTGCTGGTCGTGGCCGTGGTGGTTTTTCTGATCCTGCGCCTCACCCCCGGCGACCCGGCGGCCGTCATTGCCGGCAACAGCGCCACCAACGCCGACATCGAGCGCATACGCGAACAGCTGGGCCTCAACCGGTCCTTGCTGGCGCAGTTCGGCATCTGGATCGGCGGTGTGGTGCAGGGCGATCTGGGTTATTCCTACTACCTGGGCAAACCCGTCACCGAGCTGATCGCGCAGCGCATCGAACCCACCTTGTCGCTGGCGGTGGGCACCATCGTGCTGGCGGTGCTGGTGGCGGTGCCGCTGGGCACGCTGGCGGCCTGGCGCCTGGGCGGCTGGCTGGACCGGCTGCTGTCTGGCTTCTCGGTGCTGGGGTTTTCGGTGCCGGTGTTTGTGGTCGGCTATGTGCTGATCTACCTGTTCGCCATCCAGCTGCAGTGGCTGCCCGTGCAGGGCTACCGACGGCTGTTTGGTCCGTCGTCAGAAGGCGTGGGGGCTTGGGCGCAGCAACTGGTGCTGCCCTGGATCACGCTGTGCACCATCTACGTGGCGCTGATCGCACGCGTCACGCGCGCCAGCGTGTCGGAGGCGCTGACCGAGGACTACATCCGCACCGCGCGCGCCAAGGGCATACGCGAATCGGCCGTGCTGCTGCGCCATGCCCTGGCCAACGCGGCCGTGCCCATCGTCACCGTGGTGGGCATTGGCGTGGCACTGCTGATCGGCGGTGTGGTCGTCACCGAAACCGTCTACGCCATCCCCGGCCTGGGTTCGCTCACGGTGGACGCGGTGCTCAACCGCGACTTCCCCGTCATCCAGGGCCTGGTGCTGGTGTTCAGCGTCTTGTACGTGCTGATCAACCTGCTGGTCGATCTGAGCTACCTGTTCCTTGATCCCCGCATCAGGTACTGAACATGCCCCCACGCTCATCACTTCGTGTATTCGCTGCCCCCCGAGGGGGTGCAGCCTTGC
>CAYUAH010000085.1:11108-13030 GCA_964442375.1 uncultured Hydrogenophaga sp.
ATTCGCTGCCCCCCGAGGGGGTGCAGCCTTGCTTGGGGCGGCCCTGCGCTGCGGCAGGATCAAACCCCCACGCTCATCACTTCGTGTATTCGCTGCCCCCCGAGGGGGTGCAGCCTTGCTTGGGGCGGCCCTGCGCTGCGGCTTGATATGGCATTGCTGAAAAAACTCTGGCGCAACAACGCCATCCGCTTCGGCACCGTGGTGCTGGGCCTGCTGCTGCTGATCGCGGCGAGCGCGCCCTGGCTGGGCACGGTCGAGCCGTCGGCCATGGACTTCAGCCACATCAACACCGCTTCCGGCACACGCGGCGAGTTCGCCCTGCCCACGGGCGAGACCGTGCCCCACACCTTCTGGATGGGCAGCGACAACGCCGGGCGCGACATCTACAGCCGTGTGGTCTACGGCACCCGCGTCTCGCTGCTGGTGGGCCTGTTCACGGCCACGGTGGCGGTGGCGCTGGGCGCGCTGCTGGGCATGCTGGCCGGCTATTTCCGTGCGGTGGACGCGGTGCTGATGCGCTTCATGGACGGCCTCATGGCCATCCCTGCCATCCTGTTGGCCATTGCGCTGGTGGCGGCGCTGGGCGCGCAGCTGTGGACGGTGGTGGTGGCGATTGCGGTGCCCGAAATCCCGCGCGTCACCCGCCTGGTGCGCTCGCTGGTGCTGAGCCTGCGCGAGGAGCCGTTTGTGGAGGCCGCCAAGGCGCTTGCAACGCCCACGCCCACCATTCTCTGGCGCCACATCCTGCCCAACGCGTTGGCCCCGCTGATCGTGCAGGGCACCTTCATCGCCGCCAGCGCGGTGCTGACCGAGGCCATCCTGAGCTTTCTGGGCCTGGGCCTGCCGGCCGACGTGCCGACCTGGGGCAACATCATGGCCGAGGGGCGGGTGCAGTTCAGCCAGTACCCCGGCAACGTGCTGTTCCCCGCCATGTTCCTGGTGCCCACGGTGCTGGCCATCAACCTGCTGGGCGATGGGCTGCGCGACGTGCTGGACCCCAAATTTGCCAAGCGCACCTGACCCATGGCCGCACCCATTCTTTCCATTGAAGGCTTGCAGGTGGCGCTGCCCGTCGGTGCCGACCGGCCGCACGCGGTCGATGGCGTCAGCCTGGCCATCGCGCCCGGCCAGACGCTGTGCGTGGTCGGCGAATCCGGCTCCGGCAAGTCGGTCATGTCCACCACCGTCATGGGCCTGCTGCCGCGCGAGCTGTGCGTGGCCGGCGGGCGCATTGCGCTCAAGGGCGAAGACCTGCTGGCCGCATCGCCCGCGCGCCTGCGCCAGCTGCGCGGCCAGGCCATGGGCATGGTGTTTCAGGAGCCCATGACCGCGCTCAACCCGGTGATGAGCTGCGGCGACCAGGTCGACGAGCTGTTGCGCACCCACACCGACTGGCCGGCCACCAAGCGCCGTCAGGCCGTGCTCGACATCTTTGCCCGCGTCAAACTGCCCGACCCCGAGCGCATGGCGCGCAGCTTCCCGCACCAGCTCAGCGGTGGCCAGCGCCAGCGCATCGTGATCGCCATGGCGGTCATCCTCAAGCCCGCGCTGCTGATCTGCGACGAACCCACCACCGCGCTGGACGTGACCACCCAGCGCGAGATCCTGGCGCTCATCAAGCAACTGCAGGAGGAGCAGGGCAGCGCCGTGTTGTTCATCACCCACGACATGGGCGTGGTGGCCGACATCGCCGACGAGGTGCTGGTGATGCACAAGGGCTGCGCGGTGGAGCAGGGCAGCCGCGACGACGTGCTGTTTCGTCCGCAGGCCGACTACACCCGCATGCTGCTGTCGGCCGTGCCGTCCATCACGCCACCGCCGCCCCGGCCTGTGCCCAGCGGCGCACCGCTGCTGCGCGGCGAGGCCGTGGGCAAGACCTACACCTCACACGACTGGATGGGCCGCGCCCGCCAGCACCGCGC
>CAYUAH010000086.1:0-12927 GCA_964442375.1 uncultured Hydrogenophaga sp.
CCTCGGACTTCTGTTCCTGGTCCAGGCGCTTGCCCTTCTGGTCCAGCCACTCGGAGTAGTTGCCCTTCCAGGGAATGCCGTGCCCACGGTCGAGTTCGAGAATCCACTCGGCCGCGTTGTCCAGGAAGTAGCGGTCGTGGGTGATGGCCACCACGGTGCCGGGGAAGCGCTGCAGAAAGTGCTCCAGCCACTCCACCGATTCGGCGTCCAGGTGGTTGGTGGGTTCGTCGAGCAGCAGCATGTCGGGCTTGGACAGCAGCATGCAGCACAAGGCCACGCGGCGCTTCTCACCACCCGAGAGCAGGCCGATTTTGGCCTCCCAGGGCGGCAGGCGCAGCGCGTCGGCGGCAATTTCCAGCTGGTGTTCGCTGTCGGTGCCAGCGGTGGCGATGATGGCCTCCAGCTGCGCCTGCTCGGCCGCCAGGGCGTCAAAGTCGGCGTCTTCTTCGGCATACGCGGCGTACACCTCCTCCAGGCGCTTCTGGGCGGCGCGCACACCGCTCATGCTGTTTTCCACCGCCTCACGCACGGTCTGCTCGGCCTCCAGTTGGGGCTCCTGTGGCAGGTAGCCGATGCGGATGCCGGGCATGGGGATGGCTTCGCCCTCGATTTCCTTGTCCAGACCCGCCATGATCTTGAGCAGGGTGGACTTGCCCGAACCGTTGGTGCCGAGCACGCCGATCTTGGCGCCGGGGAAGAAGGACAGCGAGATGTCCTTGAGAATCTGGCGTTTGGGCGGCACGATCTTGCCGACCCGGTTCATGGAAAAGACGTATTGGGCCATGGGGTGTTTCGCTGAAAAGGAGGGCCACGTGGTCGTGGCGACAACCCCGAATTATCGCAGGCAGCCCCGGGCCGGCGGTTCAGGCACCCGCGCCGGGCTCAGGCGGCGGGTGCGTGCTGGCATCCTGGACCAGGGCGCGCACCGCCTCTGGCAGACAGCTGCGCGACAGCCACCCGGGCACCACCAACGCCCAGTCCGCTTGCTGAGCCACCAGGTGCAAGCCATGCAGCCAGCGGTGCATGGCCACGCGCCCCATGCGCAGGGCACGGTCGCCCTCGCGGGTGTTGAAGCCGAGCTGACATTGGCCGCCATCGAAGGTGGCCGTCAAACCGGTGCACAGATGGTAGTCGGCATCTCTTGATACGCTGGCTGTCTCGGTGCCCATCTTCATGGGCAGGGCGCGTTCGCCGGGCAGCAATTCGTTGAGCGCAATCTCGTGCTCCAGGCCGGCGCGGATGCTGGCATCGGCACCGCCCTGGCTGCCGGGCGCAGCCGCTTCGAAGGCACGCGACATGGGGCCGAGCAGGTGCGACACGAGGCGGCGCGTGAACCACAGGCGCGGCGTGTCGTCGTTGAACGAGAGCCAGACCCGGTCCTCGCCTTTGTCGTAGCCGAAGGTGCTGCTGCCCATGCCTGGATCCCTGTTGTGTGTATTCATGAGACAATACACCTTGTCGGTCATCTCAGTTGGACCGACACCGGCACCCTGCCGGGGCGCGCACCACCAGCCCAAACCGCTCGCGTGTTGTCGCCAGACCCTGAATCCATCTGCCCCCGACTGAACAGGCACCACCCAGTGGGACCTGCCGTGGCCGATGCCCCAGCGCCCTGGATGGGCGCCTCTTAAATGAACTTTGACGAACTGAACCTGGCCCCGGCCATTCTTGAAGCCGTGCGCGAGCAAGGCTACGAAACCCCCACCCCCATTCAGGCACAGGCCATTCCCGCCGTGCTCGCCGGCCACGATCTGCTCGCTGGCGCCCAGACCGGCACCGGCAAGACCGCCGCCTTCACCCTGCCCCTGCTGCAACGCCTCAGCGTGGGCGCCAAGGCCAAGAACCGCTTCGGCGGCGTGGGCATCCGCGCCCTGGTGCTGACCCCCACCCGCGAACTCGCCGCCCAGGTCGAGGAATCGGTGCGCGTCTATGGCAAAAACCTCTCGCTGACCTCCACCGTGGTCTTCGGCGGCGTCGGCATGAACCCGCAGATCAACGCCATGAAACGTGGCGTGGACATCCTGGTGGCCACGCCGGGCCGCCTGCTCGACCTGCAAGGCCAGGGCTTCCTTGACCTGTCCACCGTGGAAATCCTGGTGCTGGACGAAGCCGACCGCATGCTGGACATGGGCTTCATCCACGACGTCAAGAAAATCCTCGCCCTGGTGCCCAGCGACAAACAAAGCCTGCTGTTCTCGGCCACCTTCAGCGACGAAATCCGCGACCTGGCCAGCAACCTGCTCAAAGACCCGCAGCACATCCAGGTGACCCCGCGCAACACCACCGTGCAGCGCATCACCCAGGTCATCCACCCGGTGGGCCGGGGCAAGAAAAAGGCGCTGCTGGCGCACATCATCAACACCCACAACTGGAGCCAGGTGCTGGTGTTCACCCGCACCAAGTTCGGCGCCAACAACGTGGCCGAGTTCCTCACCAAGAACGGCATCAAGGCCATGGCCTTGCACGGCAACAAGAGCCAGGGTGCCCGCACCCAGGCGCTGGCCGAGTTCAAGAGCGGCGAGCTGCGCGCCCTGGTGGCCACCGACATCGCGGCCCGTGGCATCGACATCGATGAGCTGCCACACGTCGTCAACTACGAAATCCCCAACGTCTGCGAAGACTACGTGCACCGCATTGGCCGCACCG
Organism: uncultured Hydrogenophaga sp.; assembly: GCA_964442375.1. Taxonomy (GTDB): domain Bacteria; phylum Pseudomonadota; class Gammaproteobacteria; order Burkholderiales; family Burkholderiaceae_C; genus Hydrogenophaga. Next base: position 2,647 of record CAYUAH010000086.1, read on the forward strand.
GCCGCGCCGGCAACAGCGGTGAAGCCGTCAACCTGGTGAGCCTGGATGAAGAAGGCTTCATGATGGCGATCGAGAAGTTCACCAAGCAGCAGATCCCGGTGCAGGTCTTCGAAGAGTTCATGCCGGAAGAAGGCGAGCGCGCCGAACCCATCGCCATGGGCCGCCAGACCATCTGGGGTGGCGCCGGCAAGCCGCCGAGCCGCGAAGTGATGGCCGCCGCTGCCAAGGCCGCCCGCACCGAGATGCTGCAGCGCGTGCGCGAAAAGAAAGCCAACGAAGGTGGCAACGCCGGCGGCGGCCGTGGTGGCAACGGGGGTGGCCGTGGCCGCCCCGCACAAGGCAACCGCAACGACGGCCCCCGTGCCGAGGCCCGTGGCGACCAGCCACCGCGTGGTCCGCGCCCGGACGGCCAAGGCCCGCGTGGCCCGCGTTTTGATGGCCAGCCGCCGCGTGGTCCGCGCGGCGACCAGCAACCCCGCCGCCATGCCGGTGAAGGCCGTGCCCACGGTGGCGGCAACGGTGGCCAGCCCGACCCGCTGCGCACCGGTATCGATGCCTTGGGCGAACGCGGCCGTGGCCGTGGCCGCCCGGGTGGCGGTGGCCGTCCCGGTGGTGGCGGTGGCCGCTCGGGCGGTGGTGGTGGTCAGGGCGGCATCGATCCGCTGCGCACCCGCTTTGGCCACATCAAGTGACGCCCTGCTGATTCAAGACAAAAGCGCCTTCGGGCGCTTTTTTCATGCCTGTGCAGCGGGCGCACGTCCGTTGCGCTCTGCCCCGCCCTTGAGCACCTGGGCTCCCACGTTGTGCAACAGCCCGCGCAGCCAGCGCTGGGCATCGGACTGCTGGTTGCGGCCGTGCCAGAGTTGGTAGAACTGCATGCGCGGGTAGTCGATGGGGCAGGGCACCACCACCAGCGGCAGGATGCGTGCGTAATGCTCGGCGAAATGCCGGCTGATGGTGAAGATCAGGTCGGTGCCCGGCAGCAGGTGGGGCGCCATGCTGAAAAACGGCACCACCACACGGGCGTTGCGGGTCAGGCGCAGGCTGGCCAGGTGGCGGTCGATCACACCCCGGTGGGACGACGAATAGGACAGCGGCACCACGTGGGGGGCGCGCAAGTACTGGTCACGCGTCATGGGTGCGCGCGCCAGGGGGTGCTGGTCCGACATCAGGCAGACGATCTCATCGTCCAGCAAGGGCGCGATGTGCAGGGACTCGGGCGGCTCGGGCCAGTTGCCGATCACCACGTCGAGTTCGCCATCGGCCAGCGCCTGCTCGAAGTCATGGCCCGGCCCCAGCGGATGCACCAGCAAACGGGTTCCGGGCGCATCACGCCGCAAGACACGGGTCACCGCCGACAGGAACACCGTGGCCAGGTAATCGGGGCATCCGATCTTGAAGAACTGTACAGACGTGGATGGTTCGAACACCTGCGCCTGGGAGAACAGGCTGTCGATGGACGAAAGCGCCGCACGCGCATGGACCAGGATGTCCTCGCCCCTGGGGGTGGTCACCATGCTGTTGCCGCTGCGCACCAGCAACTCGTCGCTGAACACCTCGCGCAGCTTGCGCAGGGCGGCGCTGATGGCTGGTTGCGACTGGTTCATGCGTGTGGCCACGCGGGTAAGGTTGCGCTCGCTCAGCAGCGCCACCAGCACCCGCAGCAAATACGTGTCCAGAGGATCATTGGCTCGCGACATGGGGCGTTTGGATGGAGTAAGTCAATGGCCATCGTGGCCAAGCAACCGTTATGCCAGACATAAGAAAGTCAGTGTACGCAATGCATTCCGGCTGGGGTTATTCCACTTAAACTGCATACAGCACTGTCCACAAAGCCCACGCCCATCCACATCTCACCCGGAGCTTGACCATGAACACCCGACGCACTGCCCTGCGATTCGCCGCCGCCCTTGGGACACTGGTCCTCGCACCCTGCGTGCTGGCACAGAGCCCCTACCCGGACCGGCCGATCAAATTCATCCTCGGCCTGCCCGCCGGTGGCAGCGTGGACATGATCGCCCGCATGGTCGGCCAGAAGCTCAACACCCAGTTCGGCCAGCCCGTCGTGGTGGACAACCGCGCCGGTGCATCGGGCCAGATCGGCATGCCGGCCGTGGCCAAGTCGCCGGCCGACGGCTACACCTTGACGGTGTCGCCCGCCTCCTTCCTGACCACCAACAAAAGCATCTTCAAGAGTCTGCCCTACGACCCGGAGGCCGACTTCACGCCGGTGTCCCGGCTGGTGAACCAGCCCATGGTGCTGGTAGTCAAGGACAAACAGAAGTACCCGACGCTGGCCACCTTCCTGGCAGCCGCCAAGGCTGCCCCTGGCCAGCTCACCTTTGCGTCTTCTGGCGACGGCAGCCCGCAGCACCTGGGGGCGCTGATGTTCGAAACCCGCACCCAGGCGCGCATGCTGCACGTGCCCTACAAGGGGGGCGCACTGGCCATCAACGACACGCTGGCCGGCAACGTGGACGCCATGTTCGCCGTGCTGCCCGAAGCCCTGCCCCACATCCAGGCCGGCAAACTGCATGCCCTGGGCCTCATGAGCCCGCAGCGCTCGCCCGTGCTGCCCAACGTTGCCACCATGGCCGAAGGCGGCATCGCCGACCTCAACCTCTCGGCGTGGATCGGCATGCTGGCCCCGGCCAAGACACCCCGTCCCATCATCGACCAGCTCAACCGCGCCGTGCGCGCGGCCATGGATGCCGACATGAAAGCCAAGCTGGCCGAAAGCGGCATAGAAGTGGCCCCAAGCACGCCAGAAGAGCTGCAACGCACCATCGCGGCCGACATCAAGCTGCACGCCGAACTCGTCAAGGCCGCCGGTCTCACACCGCAGTAAGTTCTTCGCGGCGGGCTGGTCCCGCCACGCTACAGTGTCTGCATGACGCAGAACGACCAACACCCAGGCGACAAGACCCCACGCTGGGCCACGCTCACCGTGGCCAGTTGCAACCTGCTCAACCTGGCCCAGCCTGGCCGCGCGTTTTACGCCGGCCAAGACCCCTACAGCGAAGCCGAACACGGCCGCAAGCTGGACTGGCTGGGCGACCGTTTCAAGGCGCTGAACGCCGACGTGCTGGCCGTGCAGGAGGTGTGGGACGAAGTGGCCCTGCGCGGCGCCATCGCCCGCAGTGGCCTGCGCTACACCCATGTGAGCGTGCCGGGTGCGGAAAACGGGCCAGGTCAACACGGTGCCCAAGGCACGCCACGCGTGGGCCTGGCCACCCGGCTCAAGGTCGAGTCCATCACCTCCGTCACCGACTTCCCGGCCCAGGCCGCATTGCACGTGCCTGGCCTGGGCCCACACGCCCGTTTCGAGCGCCCGCCGCTGCTCGCCACGCTGGAGATGAAACATGGCCAGCGCGTGCACGTGTTGACAGCCCACCTCAAATCCAAACGGCCCAAGTTCTTGCAGGACGACCAAGGCCGCCCGCTGGAAGACCCCGACGACCCCATCGTGGCGGCGGTGGCCAGTGTGCGCTCGCTGCTCATGCGTGCAGCCGAATCGCTGGCCTTGCGACTCAAGGTGGTGGAGCTGCTGCACCGAACGCACACGCCCCTGATCCTGATGGGCGACTTGAACGACGGCCCCCACAGCGTCACCACCCAACTGATTGCCGCCACCACCAGCGCCGCCTACGACAAAGGCGCGCGCGACACCGCGCTCTACAACGCCTGGGACGTGCAAGTGGGCGCCGCGCTGCGCCGCGACGTGGCCTACTCCCACATCCACCTGGGCTTTCCGGAGGTGCTGGACCAGGTGCTGGTGAGCGAGGAGTTTGTGGCCGGCCAACGCAACAGCCTCGGCGACGTGCTGCGCCTGGACGTGTTCAACGACCACCTCCACGAAGGCCGCGACCGCAGTCGCAGCGACCACGGTTTTGTGCGCGCCGTGTTGCGTGTGCGCTTGCCCGACAGCCAGGCCGCCGCCTAACATCGCCGCCATGACACATCCCTCGATTTCTTTCGGCCTGCAAGGCCGTGTCGCCATCGTCACCGGTGGCGCCCAGGGCATAGGCGAAGCCTGCGTGCGCCGCCTGCATCGGGAAGGTGCCCACCCCGTTGTGGTGGACATCGACGACGCGCGCGGCCAGGCACTGGCGGCCGAATTGAACCTGGCCTTCCTGCGCTGCGATGTGGGCGACAAAGCCCAGGTGGATGCCACCGTGGCCGCCGTGTTGCAAACCCACGGTCACATCGACGTCCTGGTCAACAACGCGGGCATCTTCAAGGCGGCCGATTTTCTGGAGATCAGCGAAGCCGACTTCGATGCCGTGCTGCGCGTCAACCTCAAAGGTGCCTTCCTCATGGGCCAGGCGGTGGCCCGCGTGATGGCGGCCGCAGGGCGTGGCAGCATCGTCAACATGAGTTCGGTCAATGGCACGCTGGCCATCCCGACCATCGCCAGCTACAACGTGAGCAAGGGAGGCATCAACCAACTCACCCGCGTGATGGCACTCGCGCTGGCCGAACGGGGCGTGCGCGTGAACGCCGTGGCACCGGGCACCATCGCCACCGAACTGGCGGCCCAGGCGGTGCTGACCAGCGAGCAAGCCAAGCAAAAAATCATGAGCCGCACACCGATGAAACGCCTGGGCGAACCCAGCGAAATCGCCGACGTGGTGTGCTGGCTGGCCAGCGATGCGGCCAGCTACGTCACGGGCGAGATCGTGGTGGCCGACGGCGGCCGCATGACACTCAATTACACCGTCTGAGGCCGGCGCAGGGGCGCTTCGCGTATCGGCAGGTGCAGCAGTGCCGCGCCGACGGCCAACACGATGTCCACGTACCAGACCCAGTCGTAGCTGCCCGTGAACTGGAACACCTGACCACCCAGCCAGGCGCCCAGGAAGCCGCCCACCTGGTGCGACACCATGACCACACCAAACAACATGGCCATGTTGCCGGTGCCAAAAAACTTGGCCACCAGCCCGGCGGTGGGTGGCACGGTGGACAGGAAACTCAAGCCCATCACCGCCGCAAACACCAGCACCACCGCCTCCGTCTTGGGCGCCAGCACAAACAGCAGCACGGCCAGCGCCCGTGTGGCATAGACCAGGGTCAACAGCGACTTCATGCGCCATCGCCCCACGGCCCAGCCCATGGCCAGGCTGCCGACGATGTTGAACAGCCCGATCACCCCCAGCGCCCAGGCCCCCACCGCGGCAGGCAGGCCACAGGCCGCCACCACACCCGGCATGTGGGTGGCCAGAAAGGCGACGTGGAAGCCGCAGACAAAAAAACCCGCCATCAGCAAGCGGTAACTGGGCTCGGCCCAGGCGCCTGACAAGGCCTGGCGGGCCGGCAACGGCGCCTGGGTCGGGGTGGCGTGCACCGCACCCGCCGCCGACCCGCGCAACACCCACGCGGCGGGCAAGGCCAGCAACACCAACACGCCCAACACCTGCAGGGCATTGGCCCAGCCCAGGGCCGCCGTGAGGGCCGCGGCGATGGGCGCCATCAGAAACTGCCCGAACGAGCCCCCTGCGTTGACCACCCCGGTGGCCAGGCCACGCCGCTCCGGCGGGATGAGCCGGGTGGTGGCCGCCATCAGCACCGAGGGGCCGGCCATGCCCGCACCGCCCGCCGCCAGCACGCCGATGGCGAAGATGAGCCCGCCCGTGCTGGTCATCAGCGGGGTGAGCACCGTGCCCAGGGCCACAAGCAAGATGCCCGCAAACAACACCCAGCCGGCGCCCAGGCGGTCGGCCAGGGCGCCCGCGAAAGGCTGGGTCAGGCCCCACCACAACTGCCCGAACGCAAACGCCAGGCTGATGCTGGCCAGGCCCAAGCCGGTGGCCGTGTTCAGGGGCGACAGGAAAAAGCCCATGCTCTGGCGTGTGCCCATGGTCAGGGCAAAGGTGCCGGCGGCGGCCAGCAACACCCACCACCACACGTGCGCTGCGGGTTTATTCATCCGAGGTCTCCGGTTCAAAGGCGGCCAGCGCCTGGTCGAGCAGGCCATGCAGCTCGGCCACCATGGCCGGCCCCAGCAGCCCATTGAGTTCGAGCTGGGCGTTTTTCCAGTGCCGCTGCGCGGTCTGGCGGACCTCGCGCCCCGCGTCGGTCAGCGTGAGCAGGCGGCTGCGCGCATTCACGCCCTCGCCCACCACCACCCAGCCCGCCGCCACCAGCGGCTGCAGGTTGCGGGTCAGCGTCGAGGCGTCCAAGGTCATGCGCCGCGCCAGTTCGCCGGGCGTCAGCGGTCCCAGCTTGGCGATGTGGCTGAGCAGGGAGTACTGCGTGGTCTTGAGCCCGGCCAGCGCCAGATGGTGGTCGTAGTGCTGCGACACGCGGCGCGTGAGCTGGCGCAGCTTGAAGTTGGTGCAGCCCGAGGGCGCTGAAGAGGTGGCCATGATTGAATTGTATCTGCAACAATTGCATATACAATTTAATTTCAACCACGTTGACAAGGACACCACATGCGCACGCCCGAACAGTTCAACCAGATGGCCGCGCCCCACCTGCCCGGGCACCTGGGCCTGGTCATCACCCACATCGGCCAGGGTGAGGTGCGCTCGGAATTGTCCGCCGGCCCCTTGCTCATGGCGCCCAATGGCTACCTGCACGCGGGCAGCATCGTCACCCTGGCCGACACATCGGCCGGTTGTGGCTGCATGGCCCACCTGCCTGAAGGTGCGACAGGTTTCACCACCATCGAACTCAAGTCCAACCACCTGGGCACCACCCGCGACGGCACGGTGGACTGCACCGCCAAGGCAACACACCTGGGCAAAACCACCCAGGTGTGGGACGCAGTGGTGACCCACCGCGAGAGCGGCAAGACCCTGGCCCTGTTCCGCTGCACCCAGATGGTGCTCTACCCCAAGTAAAACGCTCAAGGAGGCGATATGAACCACGAACAGACATTGGCCGAATGGATGGCCCAGTTTGATGCGGCCAAAGCCCGCATGACCCAAGGCGCGGGCGCCGGCCTGGCCAAGGTGGAGGACCTGGTGGGCAAAACCGGTTTGCAGCAGATGCAAGCCCTGCTCGACGGCCACGCGCCCTACCCCCACATCGCCGACACCATGGACTTCACCCTGGTGGAGGTGGGCGAAGGCCGCGCGGTGTTCCAGGGCACACCACAACTCAAGCACTACAACCCCCTGGGCAGCGTGCACGGCGGCTGGTACGCCACCCTGCTCGACTCCGCCGTGGGCTGCGCGGTGCACACCACCATGCCGGTGGGCAAGGCGTACACCACGGCCGAACTCAGCGTGAACATCGTGCGCGCCGCCTCGCACAAGAGCGGGCCCCTGCGCGCCATCGGCACTGTGGTGCACAGCGGGCGCCAACTGGCCACCGCCGAAGGCCGCATCGTGGGCGCCGACGGCAAGCTCTATGCCCATGCCACCACCACCTGCCTGGTGTTTGATTTCCCGGCAAAATGAGGCCCACCCCCGCGCCGCGCCTAGCGGCGCGTCACCCCTCAAGGGGGCGACACCAGCAGACCGGCAGAGCCGGCTCTGCGGTGTCTCCCGGTTGGGCCCCTTCACCCACGACGAGACTTATGCGATTTCTACACACCATGCTGCGCGTCGGCAACCTGCAGCGCTCCATCGACTTCTACACCCAGGTGCTGGGCATGCAACTGCTGCGCACCTCCGAAAACCCCGAGTACAAGTACTCGCTGGCCTTCCTCGGCTTTGAGGGCGGCAACCCCGGTCAGGCCGAGATCGAGCTGACCTACAACTGGGGCGTTGACACCTACGAACTGGGCACGGCCTACGGCCACATCGCCCTGGGCGTTCCCGACGCGTACGCGGCCTGCGAGAAGATCAAGGCAGCTGGCGGCAACGTCACCCGAGAAGCGGGACCTGTCAAAGGTGGCAGCACGGTCATCGCGTTTGTGACGGACCCGGATGGTTACAAGATCGAATTAATACAAACAACATCAACAACTTACGACGATGGACGCCAATCGGACGCCAAAAACACCGATCCGCTGCGCAGCGCGTAGCAGATGAGCAACAAAAGCCCGCACAAGCGGGCTTTTGTTTATCCGGTGACGGCATGCAGCCATGGCGACCAACTTCCGCTCCATCGGCTTGGTGGCCTCCATCCCGCCTGGTCGCCCCCCCCCGCGGGGTTACCACCTGTTTCGGTAACTCGTATTGCGACTTACTATACGGACCTAAGGAGGCCTCGATGGAGCGAGCCACGAAGTCGGTGTCAATCAGCTTCCGGGTGTCGCCACTGGTGAAGCGCTGCCTGGAAGAAGCAGCAGCGCGCGAACAGCGGTCGCAGACCAATATGTTGGAGAAGCTGGTACTCGACTACTGTCGCACTTACTCGCTCGCCTGCCTCGCCGAAGAACCTATATGCAACGACGTGCCCAGGGAGAAAAAGCATGGACATACAGTCACAAAGGGATAGGCCAACAAGAGCAGGCGGAGGATGGGGCCGGTTCTAATGACGCCCCCGTCGAAGCTGTCCATTACCCGGCGCATCCGCGCCCTTGGCCAAGTCACTGAGCGTTGCGAATGCGACGCGTCAACGCTTGTCGGGACAGTGCTTCGCCTTTGGTGCAAGACCGCGTTCCCGGCACTCCCACAGCCCTCCCTACCTTATTCGAAGGTGCTCGCTGCGGAGCCCCAGATTGCGGCTTTCGTGGCACTGCTGGGTCAGCTGAGCTACCTTGAGGCGACGTACTGGCTGAGTTCCGCCTACGCCGTACTGGCCGACGAGGGCTACCGCAAGAGCCTGGCAATGTTCTTTACGCCGGCGTCGCTGACCGAGGGCCTACTCGAAGACCTTGCCGCGCAGGGCGTCGACTTTGGGAGTCAGTCCTTCATGGACCCTGCCTGCGGAGGCGCGGCCTTTTTGGCACCGATTGCCTTGCGAATGCGAACCGCGCTGGTTGCGCAGGGATTCACGGCGCTGAAGGTGCTCAAGCACATCGAGAGGCACCTCAGCGGCTGCGATCTGGACAAGACACTGTGTGAGTTGTCCAAGCATTTCCTATGCATGGCGCTGCACGCGGAAATCCAGAAAACGAACTACGTCCCATCCTTCAACGTCCACACGGCCAACTCCCTGACTACCCTAGCCGCCTGTCTCGGTACGGCGGATGTCGTCGTCTGCAATCCGCCCTACCGGAAGATGACCGCCGAGGAGTTGGAGCCCTTGCGCGACACGTACTCAGACGTAATCGAGGCCCAGCCGAACCTGTACTGCCTCTTCATCGCCCTCTGCGTCCGCTTGCTTCGGATCGGCGGACATGCCGCACTGGTCACTCCGACCAGTTTCCTTTCCGGGCAGTACTTCGGTCGACTGCGCAAATTCCTTATGCGCAACACCGACGTCGAGCACATTGGCATGGTCAGCGACCGCCAGGGTGTATTCATTGACGTCGAGCAAGAGACCGCCTTGACGGTTCTACGGCGCCGCGCCGAAGAAGACCACACGCAGGTGCGCGCCAACGTCTCCGTCGTCTCGGGGGCGGGCCAATACACGAGCGTCGGTGAATGCACCCTCTCCAACTCCGGCGCCGTATGGCCCATCCCGCGTTCCGTCGACGACGTGACCCTGCTTAAGGCGGCCGCCCTACCCCGGTTCCGCCTGTCCGACTACGGCTACCGGGTGCGCATCGGGGCGTACGTGTGGAACCGCGACAAACGGCCCAAGTTCGATTCGCTTCAGGACGCCCGGAAGGCCAAGGCGCACACAGCGATGCCGCTCATGTGGTCGCGGGACATCGTCCCGGGCCGCATCGTTCGGCTGGAGGACACCTCAGCCTACGACGGCGAGCATCGATTCGTCGACCTGGGCGACAAGGGGCATACGTCCGTAGTCACGTCGCCATGCGTGGTCATGCAGCGAGTGACGTCGAACGACCAGCCGCGGCGCCTTGTGGCGGCTGCAGTGTCACCGGGCGTCTTCGACACGTACGGCGGCTTCATCGGTGAGAACCACGTCGTCATCATCGAAGCGGTCTGCGACAAGCCAGCGTTGCCGCCCACTAAGCTCGCCAAGCTGCTGAGCGCGCATGCGGTCGACCGCTACTTCCGGTGCATCTCGGGTGCCATCAACGTCTCAGCGTTTGAGCTCAATCAACTTGCGCTTCCCGACCCGCAGGCACTTCGAGAGGCCCTCGCCGATGGCAGGTCCATGGAGGAAGCAGTGCACCTGGCTTTCGGACTCGTTTCCGAGGGATGACTACACGGCAAGAACTGTTCGGACTTTGTAATGCCTCAATTCAAATCACTGGCCGACCTGACCTGCCCCCCGACAGCCGTACCAGTCTGAAGTTAGTGAAGTCCGTCAACC
>CAYUAH010000087.1:0-12758 GCA_964442375.1 uncultured Hydrogenophaga sp.
GATGGACCATCTTGATGAACTGCTTGAGCATCTGCTCGGTGACGGTGAAATCGGCGATCACGCCGTCTTTCATGGGGCGGATGGCCTCGATGTTGCCCGGCACCTTGCCCAGCATGGCCTTGGCCTCGTGGCCCACGGCCTGGATGGATTTTTTGCCTTGGGGGCCACCTTCGTGGCGGATGGAGACCACCGAGGGCTCATCCAGCACGATGCCCTTGTGGCGCACGTAGATCAGGGTGTTGGCCGTGCCGAGGTCAATGGCCAGGTCGGTCGAAAAGTGCCGACGAAAAACTTCGAACATGTTGGATAGTCCTGTCGGGGCGGGCCGGCGGCTCGCTGGGACCTCGCCCCGAAGATAGGGGTTGTGCGGCGGGTGTGCGGTAAAGGGTTCTGCGGAGCAAGACGGGCCTTGTGTGCCGATCTGACGGACATCTTGGCGGGTTCTGCCGACAAACGCTGGATAATAACGCATCGCCTGTGAAGCGGGCCGCCGGCCGGTGCCCATTTCACGCTCTTTTACATCCGGTTTTCCGACCGGTTCCGTCCCATGTCCCTGAACCTCAACGACATTTCGCGCATCGCGAATCTGGCGCGGCTCTCGCTGTCGCCCGAGCAAAGTGAGCGCATGCTGACCCAGCTCAATGGCTTCTTCGACATCGTCGAACAGATGAACGCGGTGGACACCACCGGTGTGGCGCCGCTGGCCCACCCCACGGCCGTCATCGACCACGTGGCCCTGCGCCTGCGCGATGACGTGGCCAGCGAGCCCAACCAGCGCGAAGCCAACCAGAAGAGCGCTCCCGCCGTCGAGCGCGGCCTGTTCCTCGTGCCCAAGGTGATCGAATGAGCGACCTGCACACCCTCGGCGTGGCCGACATGGCAGCGGCCCTCGCCGACAAGAAGTTCTCCGCCGTCGAAGCCGCCCAGCACCTGCTGGCCCGCGCCAAGCAACACGCCGGCCTGGGCGCCTACCTGGCCTTCAACGAAGACGCCACCCTGGCCCAGGCCCGCGCGGCCGATGTCCGCATCGCCGCCGGCGAGCGCACGCCGCTGCTAGGCGTGCCGCTGGCGCACAAGGACATCTTCGTCACCCGCGATTTCCCCACCACCGCCGGCAGCAAGATGCTGGAGGCCTACCAGAGCCCGTTCGACGCCACCGTGGTGCGCCAGCTGGCCGAGGCCGGCGCGGTGACCCTGGGCAAGCTCAACTGCGACGAATTCGCCATGGGCTCGGGCAACGACAACTCGGCCTACGGCCCAGCGCACAACCCGTGGGACACGGCCCGCATCCCCGGCGGCTCCTCGGGTGGCTCGGCCGCCGTGGTGGCCGCGCGCCTGGCACCCGCTGCCACCGGCACCGACACCGGCGGCTCCATCCGCCAGCCCGCCGCCTTCTGTGGCATCACCGGCATCAAGCCCACCTACGGGCGCTGCTCGCGTTATGGCATGGTGGCCTTCGCCTCCAGCCTGGACCAGGCCGGTCCCATGGCCCGCAGCGCGGCCGATTGCGCTGCCTTGCTGACCGCCATGGCCGGCCCCGACCTCGACCGCGATTCCACCAGCCTGGACCGCCTCGCCGAGGACTACAGCGCCGGCATGTTGAAACCCCTGCCCGAGGCCTCCGCCGCCCAGCCCCTGAAGGGCCTGCGCATCGGCCTGCCCAAGGAGTTTTTCGGCGCCGGCTGCGCGCCCGACGTGCTTGCCGCCGTGCGCGCCGCGCTGGCCGAATATGAAAAGCTGGGCGCCACCCTGGTGGACATCGCGCTGCCGCGCACCGAGCTGTCGATTCCGGTCTACTACATCATCGCGCCGGCCGAGGCATCGAGCAACCTGAGCCGTTTTGACGGCGTCAAGTTCGGCCACCGCGCGGCCCAGTACGACGACCTGATCGACATGTACAAACGCTCGCGCAGCGAGGGCTTCGGCCCCGAGGTGCAGCGCCGCATCATGATCGGCACCTACGTGCTGAGCCACGGCTACTACGACGCCTACTACCTCAAGGCCCAGCAGATCCGCCGCCTGATCGCGCAGGACTTCCAGCAGGCCTTCGGCCAGTGCGACGTCATCGCCGGCCCGGTGGCGCCCAGCGTGGCCTGGAAGATCGGCGAAAAGAGCGACGACCCGGTGGCCAACTACCTGGCCGACGTCTACACCCTGTCCACCAGCCTGGCCGGCCTGCCCGGCATGAGCGTGCCGGCGGGTTTCGGCGCCGGAAACATGCCCGTGGGCCTGCAACTGGTGGGCAACTACTTCGACGAGTCGCGCCTGCTGGGCGTGGCCCACGCCTTCCAGCAAGCCACCGATTGGCACACCCGCACCCCCGAGGCCTTCGCATGAGCCAGACGACATCCCTGCTGGTGCACGGCTACGAAGTCGTGATCGGCTTCGAGACCCACGCCCAGCTCTCCACCCAGAGCAAAATTTTCAGCCGCGCGCCCACCGCCTTCGGCGCCGAGCCCAACACCCAGGCCTGCGCGGTGGACCTGGCCCTGCCCGGCACCCTGCCGGTGATGAACCGGGGCGCGGTCGAGCGCGCCATCCGCCTGGGCCTGGCCCTGGGTTCGCACATTGCCGAAGAAAGCGTGTTCGCGCGCAAGAACTACTTCTACCCCGACCTGCCCAAGGGCTACCAGATCAGCCAGTTCGAGATCCCGGTGGTGCAGGGCGGCGAGGTGAGCTTTTTCCTCGGCGAAGAAAAGAAGACCGTGCGCCTGGTGCGCGCCCACCTTGAAGAAGACGCGGGCAAATCGCTGCACGAGGATTTCATTGGCCAATCGGGCATAGACCTCAACCGCGCCGGCACGCCGCTGCTGGAGATCGTGACCGAGCCCGACATCCGTTCGAGCGCCGAGGCGGTGGCCTATGCGAAAGAGCTGCACAAAATCGTCACCTGGATAGGCATTTGCGACGGCAACATGCAGGAGGGCTCTTTCCGTTGCGACGCCAACGTCTCCGTGCGCAAGCCGGGCCAGCCGCTGGGCACGCGCCGCGAGATCAAGAACCTGAACTCCTTCAAGTTCATGCAGCAGGCCATCGACTACGAGGTGCGCTGGCAGATCGAGCAGATCGAGGATGGCAACACCATCCAGCAGGCCACCGTGTTGTTCGACCCCGACACCGGCGAGACCCGCGCCATGCGCACCAAGGAAGACGCGGCCGACTACCGCTACTTCCCCGATCCCGACCTGCCGCCGCTGGTGATTGGCCGCGACTGGGTGGAGCGTGTGAAGACCGAGATGCCCGAGCTGCCGCGCGCGATGGCCGAGCGTTTTGTGCGCGACTACGCCTTGCCCGAATACGACGCCACCATGCTGACGCAGAGCACGGCCATGGCCGCGTTTTTTGAAGCGGCGGCAAAGGCCAGCGGCAGCCCGAAGCTGGTCAGCAACTGGCTGATGGGCGAGTTCTCGCGCCGGCTCAACGCCGAGGAGCGCGACATCGCCGCATCACCCGTGAGCGCCGCGCAACTGGCCGTGCTGGTGGGCCGCATCGCCGACGGCACCATCAGCAACAACGCCGGCAAGCAGGTGCTGGACGTGTTGTGGGCCGATGCGTCCACCACCGTGGACGCCGTCATCGAGGCCAAGGGCCTCAAGCAGATGAACGACACCGGCGCGCTGGAGAAGATTGTCGAGGACGTGATCGCCGCCAACGCCGACAACGTGGCCCAGGTGCGCGCCGGCAAGGAGAAGGCCTTCAACGCGCTGGTCGGCCAGGTCATGAAAGCCAGCAAGGGCAAGGCCAACCCGGCCCAGGCCAACGAGCTGATCAAGAGGAAGCTGGGGCTCTGACGGCCTGGGGCGGGCACCCAAGCCCGCCGCGTCAGCGGGCGGTTTGTGTGGCCGCCTGGGCCCACAGCTTGCGCAGCTGCTCCAGTTCGACGTCGAAACGCTCTGACACGCGCTGGCGCTCTGCGGTTTGCTGCTTCAGTGCGGTTTGCTGCGCGTCCATCAGGCTTTTGTTGTCCTTGAGCTTGCGCTGCAGCAGCGGCGGCGCCTTGGCGGGGTCTTTGGCGTAAAAGGCCATTTCGTCGTCCAGCCCGGCCCTCAGCTTGACCAGCTCCTCGATGCGTTTGTGGACGGCGGCTTCCACCGCATCCACCGACTCCAGCGCCTTGACGCGTTCGCGTTGGTGCGCGGCCTCGTTCGGGTAGCGCGACAGCAGGGCGCGCTCCCTGCGTTTTTCCTCGTTCAGGCGGGCATCGCGCTCGGCGTCGGCCTTGCGTTTGGCATCCAGCGCGGCGCGTTCTTCGGCTGTGGGTTCGGGTGGAATCACGCGGCGCACGCTGCCGCTGGGGCTGAGTTCACGTTGTTCGCGGTCCATGCAGGCGGCGATGGGGCGGTCGGAGGTGATGCGCCGGCCCTGGGCGTCCACGCAGGTGAAGATGGCCGCTTGGGCCAGCCCCATCGAACACCAGACCAGCGCCAGGGCGCGAACGACAAAGAGGGCGGGTGGTTGTGGCATGGGCGGTGGACCGTGGGGCGGTGGGTTCATTGGACGCCGTAGCGTTCCCGGTAGGCGCGCACGCGGGCACTGTGCTGGGCCACCTCGGGGTCGTTCTGGCGGGTTTCCAGATACTGCAGCAGGTCGGTCAATTGGGCAATGGCGCACACCTGCAGGCCCAGGGTGTTGCGCACGTACTGCACGGCGCTGTGGGGCAAATCGCGCAACACACCATCGGCACCGACCTCCGTGGCCATTTCCTGGCGGTCCAGTGCGATCGCCACCGCGCCGGGGGTAGCGCCCGCGGCCTGGATCAGCGCGATGGACTCGCGTGCGGCCGTGCCCGCGCTCATCACGTCGTCCACGATCAGCACCCGGCCCTTGAGCGGCGCACCCACCAGGGTGCCACCTTCGCCGTGGTCCTTGGCTTCCTTGCGGTTGTAAGCAAAAGGCACATTGCGGCCCAGGCGCGCGAGTTCAATGGCCACGGCCGCGCCCAGCGGGATGCCCTTGTAGGCGGGGCCGAAGATCATGTCGAATTCGATGCCGCTTTCCTGGATGCGCTTTGCATAGAATGCCGCGAGCCGGCCCAGCTTGGCGCCGTCGTCGAACAGACCGGCATTGAAAAAGTAGGGCGACAGCCGGCCCGCCTTGGTCTTGAATTCGCCGAAGCGCAGCACGCCGGACTCGACCGAAAATTGCACAAAAGCCTGCGCAAGTTCGTCTTGCGTGCCCGAATCCAACATGGGGTGTTCCTTGTTCAAACTCACCAGCCTCAATCTCAACGGCATCCGCTCCGCCGCCACCAAGGGCGTGGAAGACTGGGTGGCCGCCACCGCGCCCGATTGTATTTGTGTGCAGGAACTCAAGGCGCAGATGCCCGATCTGGCCGGGCGCTTCGAATCGCTGGCGGGTCTGCAAGGTCATTTCCACTGCGCCGAGAAAAAGGGCTACTCCGGTGTCGCGGTCTACAGCCGCCACGAACCCAGCGACGTCGTCGTGGGCTTTGATGGTGGCGAGTTCGATGCCGAAGGGCGCTGCGTCGAGTTGCGTTTTGACACGCCGACCAGCAAGCGCAGCATCATCAGCGCCTACTTCCCCAGTGGCTCGTCGGGCGAAGAGCGGCAGGCGGCCAAGTTTCGGTTTCTCGATGTGGTGTACCCGCACCTGATGCGGCTCAAGGCCGAGCGCGACTTCATCCTCTGCGGCGACCTCAACATCGCCCACAAGGAACAAGACCTCAAGAACTGGAAAAGCAACCAGAAGAACAGCGGCTTTCTGCCCGAAGAGCGCGCCTGGATGACCCAAGCCCTGAGCGAAGGGGGTTTGGTGGACGTCTACCGCCAGCTGCACCCCGACACCACGGACGCCTGCTACACATGGTGGAGCAACCGCGGCCAGGCCTATGCCAAGAACGTGGGGTGGCGGCTGGACTACCACCTGGCCTCGCCCGCGCTGGCCGCCCATGCCCGCCAGGCCGACATCTACAAAGACCAGAAGTTTTCCGATCACGCCCCTTTGACCATCGTTTACGAGTTCGGCCTCTGAGGCGGGCTGTTCTGTCACCTGAATGCCGTAGGATGTCTTCAGGTCATCGGTGACGGGCCAGACAGTTCCGTTGGTGCGCACCTGTTGATCGCATATTGGGAGCAACACCATGGGCTTTTTCAGCAACATCCTCGAAAAACTGGGCATCGGTTCGGCCAACGCGGCGCCCGTGCCGGCGCCGGAACTCGCGCCCGACCTCGCGGCTGCGCCCGCAGCCCCGGCGGCGCCGGTGGTCAACTCCATCACGATGGTGGACGTGGTGGCACAGCTTGAACAACGTGCCGCCGCCAACCCCCAAAAGCTCAACTGGCGAACCTCCATCGTGGACCTGCTCAAGCTGTTGGAGATCGACAGCAGCCTGGACGCCCGCAAGGCCTTGGCCAACGAACTGCACTGCCCGGTGGACAAGATGGCCGACTCGGCCCAGATGAACATGTGGCTGCACAAGACCGTGCTGGGCCACATCGCGGCCAACGGCGGCAATGTGCCGCGCGAGCTGCTGGACTGAGGCCATGCCGCTGGTCGGCACGGCCTTAAGGGGCGCGCCGATCTGCCGATATCGCCAGCATGGACATCACGGACGTTTCACCCACCGCCATGGTCAGCGCCGTTGCGGCCCACAAGCAGGCCCAGCTGGAACAGCAGGTGCAGGTGAGCGTTCTCAAGACCGCGCTGGACGCCCAGGCCAGTGGTGCGCTGGCTTTGCTGCAGGCCATGCCGGCGGTGCTGCCCTTGGCGCCCAGTGGCAGCCTGGGCACCCAGGTCAACCTCTACGTCTGAGCGTCCGTTGGCCGTCTGGCCGACAATAGCGCATCCCAGTCTCGCGTCGTTGTGACGCCTGTTCCATGCTGCGCTACCTCACCGTTCCCGTCACCCCATTCCAGCAGAACGCCTCCATTGTCTGGTGCGACGACACCCGCGAGGCCGCCATCATCGATCCGGGCGGCGACCTCGAACGGCTGCTGGCCGAGGTCAAACGCCTGGACCTGAAGCTGGTGCAGATCTGGCTGACCCACGCCCACATCGACCACGCCGGCGGCACCGCCGAGCTGGCCCGGCGCCTGAACCTGCCCATCATCGGCCCCCATCCGGGCGATCAGTTCTGGATCGACGGCCTGCCCCAGCAAAGCCTGATGTTCGGCTTCCCGCCGGCCGGGCACTTCACGCCCACGCGCTGGCTTGCCGACGGCGACACGGTGCAGATCGGCCACCACATGCTGAACGTGCGCCACTGCCCCGGCCACACGCCCGGCCACGTGGTGTTCCACTCGCCCGAAATACAGCGCGCCTTTGTGGGCGACGTGCTGTTTGCCGGCAGCATAGGCCGCACCGACTTCCCGCAGGGCGACCACGACACCCTGATCAGCAGCATCACCCAGCGCCTGTGGCCGATGGGCGACGACACGGTGTTCATCCCTGGCCATGGGCCGGAAAGCACGTTTGGCCGTGAGCGGCGCAGCAACCCCTACGTGCGCGGCACCTGATCAGCCGTCACGCCGGGCCTGGTTGTACAGCGCCTCGACCTTGGGCACGTTGTCCTGCAATTCGCGTATGCGGTCTGGCCCGCTGGGGTGGGTGGACAGAAAACCCGGCCCGCTGCCACCGCCGACAGCGGCCATTTTCTGCCACAAGGTCACGCTGGCCTGCGGCAGATACGCAGCGCGCGCCGCCAGCTCCAGCCCCACCAGATCGGCTTCGGACTCGTCGTCGCGACCGAACTTCAGGGTGAGCAACTGGGTGCCCAGGTTGGCGGCCATGTTGCCCAGTTCGCCCAGGCCCAGCAGCTGCGCGCCGATGGACAGGCCCAGGCCGGTGGCCTGGCTCTTGGCGATGCGCTCGCGCGCGTGCTCGCGCAGGGCGTGGGCCATTTCGTGTCCCATGATCATGGCCGCTTCGTCGTCGCTGAGTTTGAGCTGATCCAGGATGCCGGTGTAGAAGGCGATCTTGCCGCCCGGCATGCAGAAGGCGTTGATCTGTTTGCTGCCGATCAGGTTGACCTCCCAGCGCCATTGCCGGGCCCGGTCGTTCCAGGGTGCAGTGAAGGGGATGAGCTTGCGGGCCATGGCGCGCAGGCGCAGCAACTGCGGGTGGTCGTCGGGCGCCAGCGCGCGCTGGGACTTGGCCTGCGCCAGCATTTGAGCGTACTGCTGGCCGGCGGCGGCCTCCAGGCGTTCGGCCGGCACCAGCTTGCGCAGTGCGGATGACTTGCCCACGTCCACCTGGGCCAGCGCCGTGCCCGTGGCGCCCAGGGCGGCGGCGCCCGCGCCCGCGAGCACAAAGGCGCGCCGGGACGACCAGCGGTGTTCGGACGGCGCGGCCCCGGCAGGGGGCAGCGCTGCAGCAGAGGTTTTAGCGTCGCAGAGCCAGCACATATGCGGGAATAATAAGGACAAAGGCCGCGCCCCAGTGTGGCCTTGCATTCATTGAGGTTTCATGACCCAGCCCACGGTTTCTGCTTCCGTTTCGTCGTCGTCCGAAGCGCCGCCGCCCCGCGTGGGCTGGTGGCAGGTGTGGCGGGTGTACCTGGAGCCCGCCAGCCTGCGCATGCTGGCCCTGGGCTTTTCCGCCGGCCTGCCGCTGTTGCTGGTGCTCGGCACCCTGAGCTTTCGGCTGCGCGAGGCCGGGCTGGACCGCTCCACCATCGGCTACCTCAGCTGGGTGGGCCTGGCCTACGGCTTCAAATGGTGTTGGGCCCCGCTGGTGGACCGGTTGCCCCTGCCGCTGCTGACCCGGTGGCTGGGCCGGCGCCGCTCTTGGCTGTTGCTGTCGCAGCTGGCCATCGCGCTGGGGCTGGTGGGCATGGCGCTGTCCGATCCGCGCCAGGCGCTGGGCCCCATCGTCTGGTGTGCGCTGTTGGTGGCATTTGCTTCTGCCACGCAGGACATTGCGCTGGACGCCTACCGCATCGAGTCGGCCGACGCCCGGCACCAGGGCGCGCTCGCCGCCACCTACCAGACGGGCTACCGCCTGGCCATGATCTGGGCCGGCGCCGGCGTGTTGTGGCTGGCCGCGCGCGCGGAGCTGGGCGCGCAGGCGGGCTACCAGCAGGCGGCCTGGCAGTGGGCCTATCTGGTCATGGCGGCGTCCATGTCGCTTGGCGTGCTCACGGTGCTGCTGTCGGCCGAGCCGGTGCACCGCGTGTTGCCTCCCTCGCGCAACCTGGCCGAGTGGCTGCAAGGCGCCTTGGTGGAGCCCTTCGCCGATTTCCTGCGCCGCTACGGCAAGCAGGCGGTGCTGGTGCTGGCGCTGATCGGCATGTACCGCATCAGTGACGTGGTCATGGGCATCATGGCCAACCCGTTTTATGTGGACATGGGCTACACCAAGGACGAGGTGGCGGCCGTCACCAAGGTCTATGGCGTCATCATGACGCTGCTGGGCGCCTTCCTGGGCGGCGCCATGGCGATGCGCTGGGGCGTGATGCGGGTGCTGATGCTGGGCGCCGTGCTGAGTTCCTGCAGCAACCTGCTGTTCGCCTGGCTGGGCGGCCACGGCCACGACGTGACGGCGCTGGTGCTGGTGATCTCGGCCGACAACCTGAGCGCTGGCGTGGCCTCGGCAGGTTTCATCGCCTACCTCTCCAGCCTCACCAACGTCAGCTATTCGGCCACCCAGTATGCGCTGTTCAGCTCCATGATGCTGCTGGCGCCGAAATGGCTGGCTGGATTTTCTGGCGCCTTTGTGGACACCCACGGTTACACCAGTTTTTTCATCGGCACCGCCCTGCTGGGCCTGCCCGTGCTGTTGCTGGTGTGGCTGGCCTCGCGGGTGCAGGCGCGAGCCTGAGCCTTGAACGGTGTGGGCTTCACCCAATCTTTACCCCGCTGAAAAACCGGCGCTAAGCGACAGCGGCACACTTTCACGATGGACCTACACACGCCCATGGCACCCACCCGCCTCCTCATCATTGAAGACGACAGTCGCCTGGCCCGCATGGTGGCCGAGTACCTGGGGCAGTCCGGTTTTGAGGTCGCCCATGCCGACGAGGGCGGCAAGGGCCTCACGGCGGTGCAGGAGCGCCTGCCCGATCTGGTGATCCTGGACCTGATGCTGCCCGACATGGACGGCCTGGAGGTGTGCCGCCGCATCCGCGCCTTGCACGGCGAGGCCGCGCGCGTGCCGCTGCTGATGCTCACCGCCAAGGGCGACCCGATGGACCGCATCATCGGCCTGGAGATGGGCGCCGACGACTACCTGCCCAAACCTTTCGAGCCCCGCGAGCTGCTGGCCCGCATCCGCGCGGTGCTGCGGCGCAAGGGCGAATCGCGTGCCGACACCGCCGACACCCGCCAGCCCCTGTTGCGTTTTGGTTCGCTGGAAGTCGACCGCGACGCCCGCACGGTGACAGTGGCAGGTGCGGCATGCGAGCTGACCTCCTACCAGTTCGATCTGCTGCTGGCCATGGCCGAGCGCGCCGGGCGCGTGCTCACGCGCGACCAGATCATGGAGGCGGTGCGCGGGCGCGAGCTGGAGGCCTTTGATCGCTCCATCGACGTGCACGTGGGCCGCATACGCAACGCCATCGAGGCCGACAGCAAGAACCCCAAACGCATACTCACCGTGCGTGGCGTGGGCTACGTGTTTGCCAAGCAGCAAGACTGAAGGCCGGTCGCCATGATCGCTCCCTTGGGCCAACGCCTGTACCTGCGCATCTGGCTGGCCGTGGTGGCGGCGCTGGCGGTGATGGCGCTGCTGGTGGGCTGGATCTGGAAGGAGCAGGTCGAGCACGACCGTGCGCAGCGGCCAGGGCGCGAAATCATCGTGCGCAACGCCGACGGCAACGTGATCGGTCAGGCTGCTGGCCGTGGCGTGCGTGTGCCGGGTCAGGGCCTGGAGTTTCAGGTGGACACGGTGGGTGGCGAAACCCTCTCTATCCAGTTGCCGCGCCCACCGCGCCCGCCGGGACGCAGCGAGCCCTTCTGGGTGCAGACGCCGTTTGGTTTTGTGGGCCTGCTCGGGCTCACCGCGCTCGCGGTGGCCTTGGGCGCCTACCCCATCGTGCGCCGCCTCACACAGCGGTTGGAAGCGGTGCAGCGCGGCGTGGAGCAGTGGGGCGCGGGCGATTTGTCGGTGCGCCTGCCCGAGGCGGGTGAAGACGAGGTGGCCTCGCTGGCCCAGCGCTTCAACGTCGCGGCCGAGCGGGTGCAGACGCTGGTGCGTTCGCACAAAGCCTTGCTGGCCAACGCCTCACATGAATTGCGCTCACCGCTGGCGCGCATACGCATGGGGCTGGAGCTGATGCCGGCGGCCGTATCGGGGGACAACACCCGCGTGCGCGACGAATTGGCGCGCAACATCGCCGAGCTGGACCAGTTGATTGACGAGATCCTCCTGGCCAGCCGGCTGGATTTGGCCGACGCGCCCATGGAGCAGATGGAAGAGGTCGATCTCGTGGGCCTGGCGGCCGAGGCGTGCGCGCAGGTGGACGCGCAGTTGTCGGTGGTGGACGGTGGCCCACCATTTCTGGTCTGGGGCAGCGCGCGCCTGCTGCGCCGCGTGCTGCGCAACCTGCTGGAGAACGCGCGCCGCTATGGCCGCGACGCCCAAGGTCAGCCGCAGGCCATCGAGGTCGAGGTGCGCCACGCGGCCGGCCGCGCCAGCGCCGAGCTGGTGGTGCGCGACCACGGTCCGGGTGTGCCTGAAGCGCAGCGTGAACGCATTTTCGAACCCTTCTACCGCCTGCCCGGCGCCAGCGAGCGCGAGGGCGGCGTGGGCCTGGGCCTGGCGCTGGTGTGCACCATTGCGCAGCGTCATGGCGGGCAGGTGCGTTGCGAAACGGCCCCGGGTGGTGGCGCCCAGTTTGTGCTGACACTGCCGCTGTTGGCATGAAAAAAGCGGCCACCGAGGGCCGCCTGTGTGTGGTGCGTCGTTCGTTTATTGTTTGATGTAGTCCGACACCACTTTCCAGCGCCCGTCCTGGATCTGGGACATGCGGGACTGGTTGTTGCCCAGGCGCTTTTGTGGACCGAAGCTTGACTCGGCGGTGCCGAAGATGTCGCCCGGAATCACCATGGTGTCCATGGCCTTGATGAAGCTGTCCGTCGTCAGGTTGTTGCCGGCCTTGGAGGCAGCGCGCAGGAAAGCGTCCACCGCGTTGTAGCCGTAGACCGAGAACACCGTGGGCTCCTCGTTGAACTTGGTCTGGTACTTGTTGGCCCAGAAGCGGATGGGCTGGGAGGCCTCGTCCAGGTAGGGGTGCTGCGACGTCATGGTGGCATAGAGGCCATTCATGGCGGGGCCGCCCAGTTTGTGGATCAGGTCGGTGTAGGCCGCGCTGGAGCCCAGGAAGGTGGGGTTGAAGCCCAGGCGGCGGGCGGTGGCGATGCCGCCAATCGTTTCGCGGATGATGGTGCCCATCACGACCAGGTCGCACTTCTCGGAGGCCAGCTTCTGCATCTGCGAGGAAAAATCTGTGGCGCCGCGTTTGTAGGACGTTTTTTCGGCCATCTGCATGTTGATGGATTTCAGCCCCTCTTCCGCGCCGCGCAGCACCTCCAGGCCGAACTCGTCGTCCTGGTACATGGCACAGACCTTCTGCGCGTTCTTTTCCTTCACCATCTTGGGCACGGCCTGGCGCATCTGGTCGAAGTAGGTGGCGGCAAACGAGTACTTGAGCTTGTGGAAGGGCTCGTACATCTCGCGCGCGGCCGTGACCGGGAAGAAGTTGATCACGTTCTTGGGGAACAGCACCGGGAAGGTGGCCACGTTCTGGGCCGTGCCGATGTGGCCGACCATGGCAAAAATCTTGTCCTGGTTGACCAGCTTCT
>CAYUAH010000088.1:0-12589 GCA_964442375.1 uncultured Hydrogenophaga sp.
GCGCGCTGGCCTGGCTTTCGGTGCGGCTGGACAAGTCCTGGTTGCCCTCGGCGATTTCGCTGCTGGCGGTGGACACGCTCTCCGAACCTTGCCGGATGCGGCTCACGATTTGCCCGAACTGGCCGCGCATGTTCTCCAGCGCCCGCAGCAGCTGCGCCACCTCGTCCTGTCCTTGTGCGGTCATGGGCACCGACATGTCGCCCTGGCTCATGCGCGTGGCGCTGTCCACAGCCTGGTGCACCGGTCCGGTCACGCTGCGGCTGATCACCAGCCCCAGGCCCACGCCCACCACCACGCCCACCAGAATCAGCAACAGCGTGATGTTGCGGCTGCTTTCGTACAAGGCGGTGTTCGCGTCCGACACTTCCTTGGCATCGCCCTCCAGCGACTTGCTCAGCTCGGCCATGGCACCACCCAGCGCAATGCTGGGCTGCACCACGTTGCTGCGCAGGTACTGCAGCACCGGCGTGTCGGGCTGGATCTCGGACTGTGGCAGCAGTTTGAGCAGGCCGCTGAGCGCTTCCTGATCGGCCTTCCACGCAGCGTCCACCTTGGCCAGTGCTGCCGTCTCGCTCGCCTTGTTCAGCGTCTGCTTGGCTTGCGTGAGCAACTCCAGACTCTTGGCACGGGCGGCCTCCATGCGCTTGATGGCGTTGTCGCGGTCGCCCGGGTTGGTGGCAATCAGTGCATCGCGCAGCCCGACCACCCCGGCATACCGCTGGATGTTCGCCTCCTTCACCAGCGACAAGCCCATGGTCTCCTGTTCGTAGAGCTGCGTGTCGGCGTCGTTGAGCCGGTTCATGTTGTTGATCGCGTACAGGCCCAGTGCGGCGCCAATCAAAGCAACAATGATAAAACCGGCAATCAGTTTGGTGGCAATGCGGAATTGAGACAAGTTCATGGCGGATGAAAGCTGTGGGAAAGTTTCATATGTTTTCACAAAGTGACTTTTCCAGCCATCCGAAGTTGACCTTAATTTGCAAATTCAAGCCGCGATCTGATGCGCACGTTGCTGCGAGCCGACAACCCTACCCGGTAGCTGACACGGTTTGTTGGGGGGTGTTTCGTCTGTCAAACGCCTGGGTGGGTTCATGCGCCATTTTGTCCCCACCCGCCGTGCCCAAAGCTGTGGAAAACGTTTGGGACAACCCGCCGAGGCCGCACCGTTGCTGGCTTGGCGGGGCGTGCTCAATCGGCAGGCAGTGGCTCAGCCGGCCACCCGCCCATAGGTGTCGTCGAAGCGCACGATGTCGTCTTCGCCCAGGTAGCTGCCGCTTTGCACCTCCACCAGCTCCAGCGGCAGCTTGCCGGGGTTGCGCAGGCGGTGGGTGTGGCCCAGGGGGATGTAGGTGGACTCGTCTTCGGCCAGCAGGAAGGTCTTGTCGCCGTTGGTGACCTCGGCCGTGCCGCTCACCACGATCCAGTGCTCGGCGCGGTGGTGGTGCATCTGCAGGCTCAGGCTGGCGCCGGGTTTGACCACGATGCGCTTGACCTGGAAGCGCCCGCCGGCGTCTATGCTGTCGTACCAGCCCCAGGGCCGGTGCACCTTGCGGTGGGTGTCGGTGAGTTGCCGCCCGCTCTGCTTGAGTCGGCCCACCAGCTGTTTCACTTCCTGCACGCGGTCCTGCGGGGCAACCAGCACGGCGTCGGGCGTTTCAATCACCACCAGCCCGCGCAGGCCCACGCCCGCCACCAGCCGGCCGCTGCTCATCAGCAGGCTGTCGGCGCAGTCCAGCGCCAGCGTGTCGCCGCGCTGCGCGTTGCCCGCTGCGTCGTGGGGCAGGGCCTGCCACAGCGCGTCCCAGGCGCCCAGGTCCGACCAGCCCGCGTTCAGCGGCACCACGCCGGTGGCAATGCCCAGCGCGGGCTGCTGCGGCAGGCGCTCCATCACCGCGTAGTCGATCGAATCCGAGGGGCAGGCCTCGAAGGCCGGCACGTGCGGGCGCACAAAATCCAGGTCGCGCTGCGCGTTGTCCATGGCCAGACGGCAGGCCTGCAGGATGTCGGGTCGGAACGCACCCAGCGCCTTGAGCCACACGCTGGCGCGCACCATGAACAGGCCGCTGTTCCACAGGTGCTGGCCGCCCGCCAGGTAGGCCGCCGCTGTGGTCGCGTCTGGCTTTTCGGCAAAACCCTGCACCGCCATCACGCCGGGCGCGCGCTCGGCACCGGTGTGGATGTAGCCGTAGCCGGTTTCGGCACGGGTGGGGACCACGCCAAAGGTCAGCATCGCGCCCTGCGCCGCCTGGGTGTAGGCACGGTGCACCGCCTGGTGGAAGGCCGGCAGGTCGCCCATCACGTGGTCGGACGGCATCACCAGCAGCACCGGGTCGGTGCCGTCCTGTTGGGCCAGCAAGGCCGCCAGCGCCAAGGCCGGCGCGGTGTTGCGGCCCGTGGGCTCCAGCACGATGGTGGGCTGCGCCAGCCCCACGGCGCGCAGCTGCTCGGCCGCCATGAAACGGTGTTCGGTGTTACACACCACCATGGGTGCGGGCGCCAGCGGCACACCGGCCAGCCCGGCCAGGCGCAAGGCCGTGTCCTGCAGCATGGTGCGCTCGCCCACCAGGGCGTGGAATTGCTTGGGGTAGCTCTCGCGCGACAGCGGCCACAGGCGCGTGCCCGAGCCGCCAGACAGGATCACGGGGAGAAGGATGGGGGTGGGATTCATCGCTGCGCGGTCGTCAATGTGATGGCTGTGATCGTCGCACATCTGCCGTGGGCATTCCCGCGTTCGCACAGGCTCAGGCCTCCCATGTTCGGGTTTTGACGTTTTGTTGCACTTGTGGTTAAGCTCCGCGCTCCCCCACGCAGAGCCAACAAAAAGACAGCGCATGCAAGTCATACACACGAGACATCCCTATCAGGACGAATTGCTCAGCCGCCAGTTGGCGGCGTTTCTGGGGGAGGCCGACCCGGCGGCGGTCGAGCTGTTGCGGGCCCACCTGGAGTGGATAGACATCGGCAGCGGCGAAACGCTGATGGAGCAGGGCGAGGCGGGCGACTCGATGTTTCTGGTCATGAGCGGCCGGCTGCGCGCCTACATCCGCGACGACAATGGACGCGAGCGCGCGGTGCGCGAAATGTCGCGTGGCCAGGTGATCGGCGAGATGAGTCTCTACACCGGCGCGCCGCGCTCGGCCACGGTGGTGGCCATCCGCGAGTCGGTGCTGATCCGGCTGGACAAGGCCGCTTTCAACAAGCTGCTGGCCAGCAGTGCCCAGGCGTCGATCGGCCTGACCCAGCAACTGATTGGCCGCCTGCAGACCGAGCGCACGCGGGCGCCGGTGGAAAAACCTGTCATCACCGGCCTGATGGCCATCACCCAGGGCGTGGACCTGGTCGACTTCAGTCAGCAACTGGCCGCCAGCATGGCCGCCGCCGGGCGGGTGCAGCGGGTCGATTCCGCACTGCTCGCCGGCCGGCTGTCGGCGCTGGGCGTGGCGGCCGACGACGACCAGAACCCCGAGGTGAACCGCCAGGTGGCCATGATCCTGGACCAGATCGAGGCGGAAAACGACTTTGTGCTGATGGTGGCCGATGCCGGGCCCACCGCCTGGACCCGCCGCTGCGCCCGCCATTGCGACGAGCTGCTGCTGCTGGCCGATGCCAACGCGCCGGCGCGCCTGCACCCCATCGAGACCGATTTCCTGATGCTGCGCCCGCCGCGCGCCGAAGCCGCCCAGGTGCTGGTGCTGCAACACGATGCCGACAAGCGCACGCCGCTGAAAACCCGCGCCTGGCTGGACCGCCGCCCGGTGGCCGACCACGTGCACCTGCGCCGGGGTTCGGCGCGCGACATGGCCCGCCTGGCCCGCCTGCAGACCCGCACCGCCGTGGGCCTGGTGCTGGCCGGTGGTGGCGCGCGGGGCCTGTCGCAGCTGGGCATTTACCGCGCCTTGTTGGAGCGAGGCATCGAAGTGGACTGTGTCGGGGGCACCAGCATCGGAGCCATCATGGCGATGCTGGTGGCGTCCGACCAGCCGCTGGACCACCTGCTGAAGGTGGCACGCAAGGCCTTCGGCGGCAACCCGACCGGCGACTTCAACTGGCTGCCGCTGATCTCGCTGATTAAGGGCCAGCGGCTGCGTCAGGTGGTGCGCGAATCGATGGCCGCGCTTTTTGGTGCCGACCCCGACGCCGAAGACCTGTGGAAAAACTTCTACTGCATCGCCACCAATTACTCCACCGCCAGCGAGGTGGTGTTGCGCCGGGGCAACTTGGGCCGCGCCTTGCGCGCCAGCATCGCCATTCCGGGCGCTTTGCCGCCTGTCATTTTTGAGGGTGATCTGCTGTGCGATGGTGGCACTTTCAACAATTTTCCAGTGGACGTGATGCGAAAAATGCGCGGCGTGGGCAGCGTGCTGGGTGTCGATCTGAGTTTCAGGCAACCCCGAAAAATCACCCACAGCGAAGTGCCCGGCACCTGGGAACTGCTGCGCGACAAGCTGCGTCCGCGCGCCCGGCGCCGCTACCGGCTGCCATCCATGGCCAGCATATTGATGAATGTGACCATTCTGTACAGCGTGTCGCGCCAGCGCGAAGTGCAGGCCCTGACCGACGTGTATTTCAATCCGCCGCTGGACCGCGTGGGCATGTTGGCGTGGAATAAACTTGATCAAATTGTCAAACAGGGTTACACACACGGTAACGAAGTGTTGCAGGCTTTGGAGCCTGATGCGCTCGCTCAGCTCGTGGGTGCCCGGGGCTGACGAGGGCGGCAGCGCTGCGGCCGCGAAGGGTTTCGACAGACGTGTTACGGCGTGTTGGCACGCCATTGATTGGAGTGAAAGCCATGTGGTTCAAGAACGTGTTGCTGTGCGTGGGGGTGGCCCTGGCCACGCTGGGGGCTCAAGCCCAGACCAAGGCGCCCGTGGCGGGTGCGGCGGCCATTGGCTATGTGAAGACCGTCAAGGGTGAGGCTTTTGTTGATTCCGGCGGACAGGCCATCAAGGCGGTGGAAGGCACGCCGCTGAAGGTCAGCGACGTCATCCGCACCGGGGCCAACGGCTCGGTCGGCATCACGCTCAAGGACAACACGGTGATGTCCTTCGGCCCGTCCACCCGCTTCACGCTGGAGGAATACCTGTTTGCGCCCGCCAAGGGCGACCTCAAGCTCGGTGGCCGCCTGGCCAGCGGCTCGCTGCACTACGTGTCGGGCCTGATCGCCAAGGCCAAACCCGAAGCGGTCAACGTCAAGACGCCGACCGGCACCATAGGCGTGCGTGGCACGCGCTTTGTGGTGGTGGTGGCACCATGAGGGTCGGGGTGATTCCTCTTGCGGTGGCGGCCCTGTTGTCGGGCCTTTCTGTGGCGGCCGTGGCGCAGACCCAGGCGCTGCCCGCCCCCCTGCTGGAAGCGGTGACCAAGGCCATCAACACCCATCCCGGCGTGCAGGCCCAGTGGCATGCGCTCCTGGGTGCCAGCGCGCGGCAGGACGCCGAGCGCGGCCCGGGCCGGCCGCAGGTGGACCTGTCGGCCAGCGTCGGGCGTGAATCGCAGACCCGTCCGGGTGCGGCCACCGGCACCTACACGCACACCAACGGCACCTTGTCGATCAGCCAGCTGTTGTTCGATGGGGGTGCGGTCAGCGCCGCCGTGCGCCAGGCCGGGCACGACAAGCTGTCGCGCTACTACCGCCTGGTCGATGGCACGGAAACCATGGCGTACGAAGCGGCCGTGGCCTATGCGGAGCTGGCGCGTGCCACCGAACTGGTGGAGCTGGCCAAGCGCAACTACGTGGAGCACAAGCTGATCCACACCGCGCTGACCGAACGTGAAAGCGGCGGTGTGACGCGCCGCTCCGACGTTGAACAGGCGATGGGCCGGCTGGCGCTGGCCGAGTCCAACCTGGCCGAAGAGGTGTCGGCACACCACCGCGCCGCGCAGGTCTACCTGCAGGTGACCGGCAATCTGCCCCCCGCCCAGGTGGCAGCCTTGCCGCGCCAGCTCGATTTGCCCAAAACACCCGCCGATGCGGTGCAGGCGGTGCAGCAGGCGCTGCGCCAGAGCCCACGCATGTGGACGTCGGTGGAGGCGGTGCGCGCCGGCCGCGCCAGCCTGGACAGTTTCCGCACCGACAACGCGCCCCGCGTGGACGTGCGTGCCAGCCAGTCGCTGGACCGCAACCTTGACGGCGTGCGTGGCCGCTCGCGCGACGCCGTGATCGAGCTGTTGCTGCGTTTCAACCTGTACCGGGGCGGCGCCTATGAGGCCCGCGTGGAACAGGCCGCGCAGGCGCTGAACGAGGCCATGGACCGGCAGGAAGCCACCTGCCGCGACCTGCGTCAGACACTCACCGTCGCGCTCAACGAAGTCAATACCCAACGCGAACAGACCCAGTTGCTCGACCAGCAGCGCCTGGCGGCAGAAAAGGTGCAGGCGGCTTACCAGCAGCAGTTCGACATCGGCCAGCGCAGCCTGCTGGATTTGCTGGACACCCACAACGAGGTG
The DNA here is from genome assembly GCA_964442375.1 of uncultured Hydrogenophaga sp. Taxonomy (GTDB): domain Bacteria; phylum Pseudomonadota; class Gammaproteobacteria; order Burkholderiales; family Burkholderiaceae_C; genus Hydrogenophaga. Next base: position 6,451 of record CAYUAH010000088.1, read on the forward strand.
TTCGAGGCCAACCGCGCCTACACCCGTGCGCGGTATGCCTACTTCAGCGCGCAGGCGCGTGCCTTGTCCACCCTGGGCCAACTCACGTCGGCCCTGGGCGTGAGCCGCGCTGGCCTGCCGGCCGCAGCCGACCTGGGCCAGGACCAGCCGGAGGTCGATCCCGCATCGCTGTGTGCGCCCGAGACGGTGGCCAGCGTGGCGGTCAACACCACGCTGCCGGCACGCCCGGCCGCGCTGCCGCGCTCCTACGTGGTGCTGCTGGAGAACGCCGACGGCACCACCGGCAAGGTGGTGGTGGCGGGCGACAAGGGCACCATCGAGCTGCAGCGTCCGAGCGGCGCGGCGGCGCTCGACGGCTCCACCCGCGAGGCCTATGCCGTGCCGCAGGACATGCTGGCGCGTGACACGGCAGGTGCGTTGGGCGCAGCACCCGTGGCGCCTGTGGTCTTCCGCCTCAATTTTGACAAGGGCAGCACCCGGCTCACCAAGCAGTCCCAGGCCATGATCGACCAGGTGTTTGGCGCGGTGCGCCAGCGCAGCGCGCCCGATGTGTCCATCGTCGGCCACACCGACACCCTGGGCGGTGCGGCGGCCAACATGTCGCTGTCGCTGCGCCGCGCCGAAACCGTGGCACGTTTGCTCAAGCCGGTGGCCTCGCGCATCATCGCCATGGACATCGGCGGCCAGGGCGAAACCCAGTTGCTGGTGCCCACACCCGACAACCGCGCCGAGCCGCAGAACCGCCGCGTCGATCTGACGGTGCGCTGAGCCTCGCTCACTTCTCGTTCATCACGATCACCTCGCCGCTTTCGCCTTGGCGCAGACGGCGCAGGTGCAGGCGCACCAGCGGGTCGTGTGGGCGCTCGTGGGCCAGGTGCTCGAAGGCGTCCAACGCGTCGGGGTCGCCATTGGCCATGAGGTCGTAGGCGTGTTCGTAAGCGGGCATCGCCGCAGCGTCAGCCTCGTCGTGGTTCAGGCCGTCGTTGAGCGGCTGCCACACCAGCAGCGCGCGTGTTTTGCCCTTGAGCGTGAGCCGGCCCACGCGGCGCGCCTGGGCGCTGGGCACGCCCACCACCACGTCTTCCGACACGCACATCCGCGTGCCCAGGTGCTTGTTCACGCTCTCCAGGCGCGCGGCGGTGTTCACCGGGTCGCCCAGCGCACGGTAGTCGAAGATGGTGGAGCCACCAAAGTTGCCCACGATCACCTCGCCGCAGTGCACGCCGATGCGGGTGTGGCCGAAGGGTATGCCCTTGGCTTGCAGCTCCAGCGCGTACTGCGTGGCGTAACGCTGCATGGCCAGGGCGCAGTCATAGGCGCGCTTCTGGTGGTCGGGCTGGTGCACCGGGGCCGAGAACATGATGGCCACGGCGTCGCCCACGATGCGGTCCAGCGTGCCTTCGTGCGCGAAGGCGATGTGGATCATCTCGTCGAGGTAGCGGTTGAGCAGGGCCACGGCTTCGCCCGGGTCGATTTTTTCCATCAGGCTGGTGAAGCCGGCGAGGTCGGTGAAGACAAAGCTGCAGGTCAGGCGCCGCCCGCCCAACTCCAGGCTGTCGGGGTTCTCGACGATGTGGTTCACCAGGTTGGGCGACACATAGCGCGAAAACGCCTGCCGCACCCAGCGCTGGCGGCGTTCGCTGGCGAAGTGGTGCACCATGCTGCCCAGCAAAAAGGCCGCGAAGATGCCTATGGACGGGACAATGGAGTCGATCAGCAGGTGTTGCGACGAAAACGCGTACCAGCCGCCCCAGGCCGTGGCGCCCAATGCCGCGGCCGTGACCAGCGCCGAGAGCAGGGCGCCTGAATACAGCGCCAGCAGACCGATGCCCGCGCCGGCCACCACCAGGGTGAGGGCCTCGACCGCCACCGCCCAGTTCGGCCGGTACAGAAAGCTGTCCGTCAGCGCCTGCTCCAGGATCTGGGCGTGGGCCTCCACGCCCGGCACCACGCCACCCAGCGGGCTGAAGCGCAGGTCCATCAGCCCCTGTGCTGAACTGCCCACCAGCACCAGGCGGCCCTCGACGTCGGCCGCCGTCACCTCGCCGGCCAGCACCTTCCAGGCCGGGATGAGGCGCTGCTGGCGTTCGGTGGCGTAGTGCACCCAGGCTTCGCCAGTGCGGGTGGTGGGCAGCACCACCTGGCCAATGCGGATCTCGGTGATGCCCGGGTTGCTGGCCGGTCCCATGCGGATCAGGTAGTTGTCGGCACCCTGGCCGATGCGCAGCAGCTCCGTCGCCAGGGTGGGCACCAGCTGCTCGCCCACGCGCAGCACCAAGGGAACACGCCGCACCACCCCGTCGTTGTCGGGCACGAAGGTGAGGGCGCCGGCCGACGGTGCGCTGGCACTGAGCACGGGCAGCGGTGGCACCACGCTGCCAAACCGGTGCACAAAGGGCTGTGGCGCGTCGCCCATCACCACCGGTGCCAGCAGCGGCATGGTCTCGGGCACCGTGCCGGGGCCCTTGCGCTCCAATGAAAAGCCGAGCACCACATTGCTGACCTTGAGCTGCTGCGCCAGCACCTCATCGTTGTCGGGCAGGGTGGCGATCTGCTGGCGCACCCCGGTCGGCAGTGCCCAGTCGCGGCTGACGGCGGCCGGTGAGGTCCGGTCGGGTTCGGCGAACACCACGTCAAAACCGACGGCCGCCGCCTGCAGCGTCTGCAGCCTCTGCACCAGCTCGGCGATGCGGTAGCGCGGCCACGGCCACTGGCCCACCCGCGCCAGACTTTCTTCGTCAATGTCCACCACCCGCACGGCAGTGTCCTGGTAGATGCGAGGTTCCAGGCGCTGGTACTGGTCCCACAGGGCGTGCCGCAGGGTGCGCACCAGGGGCGGGTCGGCCAGCATGAGCCCGCACACCAGTGCGACGGCCAGCAGCGGCGCAAAAAAATAGAGGCGGCGCAGCAGGCGCAGGATTTTTCGCATCAGGGCGTCGGCACGTCGGGTTGGAAGGGGTGTCCCCACGGCCGGTGCCGTGGGCGGCGAACGGTTAACATTAAATGACAACTTCGGCGCGGCCGGCGGCAGGCGTGTCTTTCCTGCACCCCGGTGTGTGTTCGACCACAAAAACGAAGCCCTGCATGAGCGCTGACGAGACAACGGCATCGACCCCGACCCCGGTGGCGCAACCCACACGCTGGCGGCCCCAGCACATTCTGGGCGCGCTGGACGCGGTGGCGCTGTCCTTGCCCACCACCCTGGGGGCGGTGTTGCTGGTGTACGTGCACATTGGCGCGCAGCACCTGGCGGCCGGCATCCTGGCGTCCATTGCCGGCCTGGTGCTGCTGCACCTGTTCAGCCTGGGTGCCACCCGGCCGGCCATGTTTTCAGCCCGGCTGTTCGAGGCCACCACCCTGGCCGCCATGCTGGCGCAACTGGGGCAGCAACTGCCCGCCTGGGGCCTGCCCGACACCCCCGAAGTGCGACTGGCCTTCCTCTGTCTGATCGCAGGCGGTGCGGGTGGGGTCAAGGCGCTGCTCTACCTGTTGCGGGCCGACCGGCTCACGCGCTACATCCCGGCGCCGGTGTTCGGCGGATTTTCCAACAGCATCGCCGCGCTGCTGGTCGTTTCGCAGGTGTCCACCCTGCGTCGGCTGCTCGCCGCAGGGGAGCCGGCCGCCACGATGTTTCTGGTGGCCGGGGTGGCCGGCGCCATCATGCTGGCCTTGCGCCTGCGCATGAGCAAATGGCCGGCGGCGGCGGTGGGTCTGGCCGTGGGCGCCGCCGCGTCCGAGCTGCTGAGCCGCAATGGCTGGCAGTTCACCATGTTGGCGGCCGGCGGCTGGCCCAGCGCCTTGCCCGTGCTGATGGCCGATTTCCATGTCCTTGCCGGCGAGCAGGTGCGGCATGGGGCGCTGGTCGGGTTCCTGGCGGTCAATGCGCTGATCCTGGGCATCATGGCCTTCATCAACACCACGGTCACCATGGAAGTGATTGGCCAGCACGACGGCCAACGCATGGTGGGCATGTGGCCCCGCTTGCTGCAGGCGGCGGCTGTGGGGCTGGCCGGCGCCATGGGCTCGCTGGTGCTGACCGCATCGCAGCAGGCCTCGGGTGCGGCGCAACGCACGGTGCGGCTGCGGCCGCTCACGGTGTTCTGGGCGGCCTTGCTGTTTGCGCTGGTGTACGCCACGGGCATGGTGTTGTGGATGCCGGTGGCGGCCATTTGTGGGGTCATGCTGGCCGACGCCTGGTTTTTTGTCGATCGCAAATCGGCCCGCGACCTGCTGGCGTGGGTGATGCGGCAACCCCTGCCGGCCAACGCGCGCGAGGATCTGGCGCTGGTGGTCGCGGTCACGCTGAGCGCCGTGCTGGTGAACATGGTGGCGGCGGTGGTGGTGGGCATCTTCCTGGGGCTGCTGTTGTTTGCCATGCGCAACGCACGCCAGCCCGTGCGCCATGTGTGGACGGGGCGCCAGATGCGCTCCAACTGCGCCCGTCCACGGCACGAAATCAGCGCGCTGGACGCCGCCTCGCATCGCATCCGGGTGTTCGAGCTGGAGGGCGACTTGTTTTTCGCATCGGCCAGCGGTCTGTACGAACAGGTCGACGAAGACACCGGGCCCGACCAGTGGGCCGTGGTGGACTGGAGCCGCGCGCGCCACGTGGACAGCAGCGTGGTGACCGCCGTGCGGCGCCTGCACGCCAGCCTGCCGCAGCGCCACAGCGTGTTGCTGCACGCCGGGGTGCGCGCGGGCACGCCGCTGGCCGAGGCGATGGCGGGCGCTTTGCCTGCCGACGCGCTTTACCCCGATCTGGACCACGCCTTGGAGGCGGCTGAAAACGCCTTGCTCGCCCACGTGGGTGATGTCCACGCCGACTCGGCCGAGTCGCTGCAGAGCAGTGGCCTGTTGCGCGGCCTCAGTGACGCCGACCGCGCCTTGGTGGTGGCGGCCATGCGGCGCCTGCGCGTGCCGGCCGGTGGCGCCGTGCTGCGCGCTGGCGACCCCAGCGATGAAATGATGCTGGTGCTGGAGGGCTCGGCCAGTGTGGTGGTGCGCGACGCCCGCGGCACGCAGATGCGCCTGTCCACCGTGTTGCCGGGCGCCACCCTCGGCGAGATCGGGTTTCTGGACCGGGCCCCCCGTTCTGCCGATGTGGTGGCCAAGACCGATGTGGTGCTGGCTTGCCTGGACCGCGCGCATTTTGAGCAGTTGGGCCGGACCCACCCGCACGTTGTGCAACAGCTGCTGGCCAACATCGCGGTCGAGATTGCGGCCCGGCTGCGCTCGGTCAGCGCCATGCTCACGGCCAGGAACCGGGCTTGAAACGGGGCGTGGTGGGCGCGGCCCGAAATGGCCCCGAGCGCGGGATGCCATCGGCGGCTGGCTAGAATGGTTTCCATGGTCACCAAACCCGTCAAACCCACCCCCGCACCGCCCCAGACCGGCGGGGACGATGCGGTTGTGCTCGAACGCCGCACCCAGCGCACCAAACCCCCGCAGATGTACCAGGTGGTGCTGCTCAACGATGATTTCACGCCGATGGAGTTCGTCGTCCTGGTGATTCAGGAGTTTTTCAACAAGGACCGCGAGACAGCCACGCAGATCATGCTCAAAATACACCTGCAGGGCAAAGGCGTCTGCGGTGTGTTTTCACGCGATGTGGCCGCCACCAAGGTCGATCAGGTGTTGGACGCCGCCCGCAAGGCGGGGCATCCCCTGCAGTGTCTGAGCGAGCCGGTTGAATAAACCGGGTCCGCCCCAAGCTGCGCAACGGTAGGTTTTTTGAAAAGGAAGTGCCCCATGATTGCCCAGGAACTTGAAGTCAGCTTGCACATGGCCTTTGTCGAGGCCCGGCAACAGCGGCACGAATTCATCACGGTGGAGCACTTGCTGCTGGCGCTGCTGGACAACCCCAGCGCCTCCGAAGTGCTCAAGGCCTGCTCGGCCAACGTCGATGATCTGCGCAAGTCGCTGACCAATTTCATCAAAGACAACACGCCTCAGGTGGCCGGTACCGACGAGGTGGACACCCAGCCCACGCTGGGATTCCAGCGCGTCATCCAGCGCGCCATCATGCACGTGCAGAGCACCGGCAACGGCAAAAAGGAAGTCACCGGCGCCAACGTGCTGGTGGCCATCTTCGGCGAGAAGGACTCGCACGCCGTCTACTACCTGCACCAGCAGGGCGTGA
>CAYUAH010000089.1:0-12427 GCA_964442375.1 uncultured Hydrogenophaga sp.
CTTGCTGCCCTTGAGCTTGTAGCCGCCGTCCACCTTGTAGGCGCGGGTGGCCATGCTGCCGGGGTCAGAACCGTGGTCGGGTTCGGTCAGGCCGAAGCAGCCAACGAACTCGGCCGAGGCCAGCTTGGGCAGGTACTTCTGCTTCTGCGCTTCGGTGCCGAATTCGTTGATGGGCACCATCACCAGGGAGGACTGGACCGAGGCCATGGAACGGTAGCCCGAGTCCACACGCTCGACCTCGCGCGCCACCAGGCCGTAGCTCACGTAGTTCAGGCCGGCGCCACCGTATTGGGTGGGGATGGTGGGGCCCAGCAGGCCCAGCTCGCCCATCTCGCGGAAGATGCTGACGTCGGTCTTTTCGTGGCGGAACATGTCCTGCACGCGCGGCATCAGCTTGCCCTGGCAGTACTCATAGGCCGCATCGCGGATCATGCGTTCGTCTTCGGTCAGCTGCTGGTCGAGCAGAAAGGGATCGTCCCATTGGAATGTGTTGCGGGCCATGGTGGTCTCCTGAAGATGTGTGACAAGTTGGGTTGAACAGAGCGGATGCTAGGCGCCGCCCCAGGGTTTGGCAAACAATTGTTTTGCACCCAGATATGCGCTTATCGCATTTATAAGCACAATGAGGCCATGCGTCGCAAGATCCCGTCCACCCAAGCCCTGCAGTGTTTCGAGTCGGCCGCCCGCCACCAAAGCTACACCCGTGCGGCGCAAGAACTCGCGCTCACACAAAGCGCGGTGTCGCGCCAGATCGCGCAGCTGGAGTCATTCCTGAATGTGCAGTTGTTCCAGCGCACGCGCCATGGCGTGCTGCTCACGCCCAGCGGCGCCGAATACGCCCAGCAGGTGGCGCGCCGGCTCGACGCGCTGGAGCGCGACACCCTGGACGCCATGGCCCGCTTTGGCCAGAGCCGCGCCGTGCACCTGGCCGCCGTGCCCACCTTCGCCACCCGGTGGCTGATGCCGCGGCTGCCCGCGCTGGCGCAGCAGCACCCCGAAATCGTGGTCCACATCGAAACCAGCACCCGGCCCTTTTTGTTTGCCGACAGCGAACGCGACGCCGCCCTCTACGCCGGCACGCCCGAGCAAGTGGCCAACTGGGCCGGCACCCAGGCCACCGAGCTGCTGCCCGAGGTGGTGGTGCCCGTCTGCGGGCCGGCGCTGCTGGCCGGGCGCACCAAGCTGCAGCCCGCCGACGTGGCCCAACTGCCCCTGCTGCAGCAAAGCACCCGGCCGGATGCCTGGCGCCAGTGGTTTGAGGCCCACGGCGTGAACACGCCCCTGGCCCTGGCCGGCCCGCGCCACGAGCTGTTTTCGCTCACGGTGGCGGCGGCGGCCTGCGGGCTGGGCGTGGCCCTGGTGCCGCGCCTGCTGGTGGAGGACGAGCTCGCGCGCGGCGAACTGGTGGTGGCCTGCAACCGCCCCCTGGCCAGCGGGCGGCGCTACTGGTTCGTCACGCCCGAGCTGGCCGAGGAACCGATTGCTGTGGGGCTGTTGCGGACATGGCTGGTGGCAGCGGCACAAGGTGCCGCCTGAAGCCTCAGGCGGCCAGCGCCGCAGCGATGTCCTTGGCCAGCGACGCCGGCGCGTCCTGCGGCGCGTAGCGCTTGATCACCTGGCCGTCTTTGCCCACCAGAAACTTGGTGAAGTTCCACTTGATGGCCTTGCTGCCCAACAGGCCCGGCGCCTCGGCGCTGAGCCACTGGTACAGGGGGTGGGCATCCGCGCCGTTGACGTCGATCTTGGCCATCATGGGGAAATCGACGCCATAGTTCACCTGGCAAAAGCTGGCAATTTCGTCGTTGGCACCCGGGTCCTGGCCGCCAAACTGGTTGCACGGAAAACCCAGCACCACCAGACCTTGTGGGCCGTATTCCTGGTGCAGCTTCTCCAGGCCCGCAAACTGCGGCGTGAAGCCGCAGGCGCTGGCGGTGTTGACGATCAACATCGCCTTGCCTTTGTACTGGGCCAAGGGCACGGGTTGGCCGCTGATGGATTCGGCTTCGAAGTCGTAGATGGACGGCATGGCGTGGCTCCGGTGGAACAGCGGGTCATGATAGGCCACCCCTGCTTGACTGTTGTTGAGTTTGAGCGGCACTCACTTCCACATAACATCTGCCACAGAAAACCCAAGCGCTCTGGTTAAAGCCTACAATGCCCACCATCGCCATGTTTTTAGGCTGTCGTGTGGTGATCTACCCCAACGACCATCGCCCGGCACATGTACACGTCATGGCGCGGGGCGGTGAGGCGGTCTTTGAGTTGAACTGTCCGGACGGCCCGCCGCATTTGCGAGAAAACTATGGGTTTGGCCGCAAGGACATCAAACAGATCCTGCGTGAACTCGACGCGTTGCTCGCGCAGCTCTGCACCGATTGGGACAACATCCATGGCACTGCATCACGACGAATTTGAGGAAGCCGGACAACGTGCGGCACAACGCCTGCGGGTCACGCCTGTGGCCTTGAGCGCACGCTACGACCGTCGGGTGGGGCGCGTGGTGGTCGAGTTGAACAACGGCATCGAACTGGGTTTTCGTCCGCAGACGGTGCAAGGGCTGGAAAAAGCACGCCCCGATGACCTCAAGACCGTCGAGGTCTCCCCGTCCGGACTGGGCTTGCATTTTCCCGCCCTGGATGCCGATGTGTATTTGCCGGGGCTGATGGCGGGCATGCTCGGCAGCCGCGAATGGATGGCGAGGCAGATGGGGCAGGCGGGTGGCCAAGCGAAATCCGAGGCCAAGACCCGTGCTGCGCGGCGCAACGGTCAATTGGGCGGGCGGCCGCGCAAGTCGAGCGCTGCGCACGAGCCCGCTTGAAGCGCTCGGTCAGCCCACTCAATCCACGGCAAACGGCACCCGCTGCGCCACACCACAGGTGAGTTCGTAGCTGATGGTGCCGGCGGCCTGGGCCACCTCATCGGCGCTGAGCACGGCGCCACTGGCGCTGCGGCCCCACAGCACCACCTCAGCCCCCAGGCCGGCATTGCGGCCGGCGGCCAGCACCGGGGTCAGGTCCACCGCCAGCATGTCCATGCTCACGCGCCCCAGCAGCGTGGTGCGCACGCCGTCCACCAGCACCGGCCCGCCAATGCCGCCGGTGGCGGTGCTGCCCGAGGCGTGGCGCGGGTAACCGTCGGCGTAGCCACAGGCCACCACGCCCACCTTCATGGCCCGCTCGGCCACAAAGGCCGAACCGTAGCCCACGGTGTCGCCGGGCACCAGGTCTTGCACGCCGATCAGGCGGCTGGACAGCGTCATGGCCGGCAACAAGCCCCAGTCGGCGGCGCTGCGCTCGGGGTGGTCGGGCGCACCACCGTAGACCATGATGCCGGCGCGCACCCAATCGGCCGCCAGCGTCAGCGGCTGGCCGTCGGCGGCCAGGGGCTTGCCGGCGTGGCGCAAGGTGGCGGCGCTGTTGCACAGGCTGCGCTCGCCGGGCAGGTCGCGGGTCACGGCCTCAAACGCGGCCACCTGATGCGCGATGCCGCGGGGCCCATCGGCGTCGCTGAAGTGGGTCATGAAGCCGATCTCATCGACCTGCGGCAGGGCGTTGAGCCGTGCCCAGGCGGCGCGGAAGGCCTCGGGCTGGAAGCCCAGGCGGTTCATGCCCGAGTTGAGTTTGAGAAAGACGCGGTGCGGCTGGTGCGTTTTGTGGGCCGCCAGCCAGTCGATCTGTTCGCTGCAATGCACCGCGTGCCAGAGGTTCAGGCGCGAGCACAGCTCCAGGTCGCGCGCCTCGAACACGCCTTCGAGCAACAGGATGGGGCCGCGCCAGTCGAGCGCACGCAGGCGCTCGGCTTCGGCCAGGTCCAGCAGGGCAAAGCCGTCGGCACCGCGCAGGCCATCGAACACCCGCTCGATGCCGTGACCGTAGGCGTTGGCCTTGACCACCGCCCAGACCTGGGCGTCGCCGCCCGCGCACTGGCGGGCGCGTTCGAGGTTGTGGCGCAAGGCCTGGGTGTGGACGGTCGCGAGTATGGGACGTGGCATGGCAATCTGAGAGAAATGCGGACGTGGTGGGCATGCTATAACCCGCCCACCCGTGACAGGCGTTTACAAATCCGTGGCTTTTGAGACAGGCCACTTTGTACCCGCTCTTTCGATCCCCACCGCGCCCAGACCGCCTGACAGCTCCGGAAAATCATCGCCATGAAGCGCGGCTTCTACACCATCATGACGGCGCAGTTTTTCAGCTCGCTGGCCGACAACGCCCTGTTTGTCGCCGCCGTCGAGCTGCTGCGCAGCCGGGGTGCTGCCGAGTGGCAGAGTGCGGCGCTGGTGCCCATGTTTGCGCTCTTCTACGTGGTGCTGGCGCCTTTCGTGGGCGCCTTTGCGGACGCCAAGCCCAAGGGACAGGTCATGTTCATCAGCAACGCCATCAAGGTGGTGGGCTGTCTGATGATGCTGTCGGGTCTGCACCCACTGGTGGCCTACGCAGTCGTGGGACTGGGCGCGGCGGCGTATTCGCCGGCCAAGTACGGCATCCTCACCGAACTGCTGCCACCCTCGCAGCTGGTCAAGGCCAACGGCTGGATAGAAGGCCTGACGATCGCCTCCATCATCCTGGGCGTGCTGTTGGGCGGTCAGCTGGTGGGGCCCATGCTGTCGGGCTGGCTGCTGGCGGTGGACGTGCCCGGCTTTGACACCGGCATCGACACCCGCCCGGAAGCCGCCATCGCCACCCTGGTGCTGGTGTACGCACTGGCCGCCTGGTTCAACACCCGCATCCCGCTGACCGGCGCCACGCCGCGCCACCTGCCCAGCAACCCGCTGACGCTGCTGCCCGACTTCTGGACCTGCAACACCCGCCTGTGGCGCGACCGCCTGGGCCAGATCTCGCTGGCCACCACCACCTTGTTCTGGGGCGTCAGCGGCAACCTGCGCTACATCGTGCTGGCCTGGGCGGCCGCCGCCCTGGGCTACAGCACCACGCAGGCTTCGGGCCTGGTGGGCGTGGTGGCCATTGGCACGGCGGTGGGCGCGGTGGTGGCTTCGGTGCGCATGAAGCTGGACCAGGCCACCCGCGTCATGCCGCTGGGCATTGCCATGGGATTGCTGGTCATCCTGATGAACTTCATCGACAACGTGTGGCTGGCCGCGCCCTTCCTGATCCTGCTGGGCGGCCTGGGCGGCTTCCTGGTGGTGCCCATGAACGCGCTGCTGCAGCACCGGGGGCACAACCTCATGGGCGCGGGCCGCTCGATCGCGGTGCAGAACTTCAACGAGCAGGCCTGCATCCTGGGCCTGGGTTTCCTCTACAGCTTCTCCACCGGCATGGGGCTGTCGGCGTTTGCCGCCATCACGATCTTCGGCGTCATCGTGGCCGGCGTGATGTGGGTCATCAAACGCTGGCACGCCCACAACGAGGTGGCGCACCCGCACGAGCTCGCACGCCTGCTCGAAATCGCCCGCCGCGACGACCTGCACGGCTGAGCCGCCGCTGTGGATTCCATCAGCACCTACGCCCTGCTGGCCGCCGCCGCTTTTGCCGCCGGCGTGCTCAACGCCGTCGCCGGCGGCGGCAGTTTCCTGACCTTCCCGGCCCTGGTGTTCAGCGGCGTGCCCCCCATCGTGGCCAACGCCACCAGCGCCTTGGCGGTCAGCCCCGGCTACCTGGGCAGCACCCTGGGTTTTCGCGAAGAACTGCGGGCCCTGCCGGCGCGCCGGCTCAAGCTGGAAATGCTGATTGCGGCCGTGGGCGGCGTGGCCGGCGCCCTGCTGCTGCTGGTCACGCCCAGCCACCTGTTCACCGGCATCGTGCCCTGGCTGCTGCTGTTTGCCACCGCGCTGTTCGCGGCCGGCCCGTGGATTGCCCGCCACGCGGCGGGCCTGTCCGGAGGCGGCGAACTGCGCTGGCGCAACCCGGCGCTGCTGGCGGTCGCCATCTACGGCGGCTACTTCAATGGCGGTCTGGGCATCCTGCTGATGGCGCTCTACACCGTGGCGGGCGAAACCCGTCTCAACACCGTCAACGCGCTCAAGAACCTCAATTCCCTGGTGCTGTCGTGGCTGTCGGTGGTGGCCTTTGTGCTGGCCGGCGCCATCGCCTGGCAGCAAGGTCTGTTGATGATGGCGGCCGCCACGGCAGGCGGCTTTTTTGGTGCACGCTGGTCCAAGCGCTTGCCGGTGCGCTGGGTGCGTTGGGGTGTCATCGCGATTGGACTGGCCATGAGCGCGGCGTTTTTTTCCCGCAGCTGAGGCGCTTGCTCAGGCGGCAGTGCGCGCGGGCAACCGCGCCATCAACCCATGCAGGCCGGCGGCGAGCAAAAGCATCAACCCCAGCACCACCGCCCACACCAGCCACAACAGGGGTGCCACCCAGCCCAGCAGCGTGCCGGCCAGACCGGCGGTGGCGGGCAAGATGTCGGACAGCCAGACGAAGGTGCCGGCCCAGACCTGTTGCAACTGGGTCACCCAAGCCGGGTCCACCCACAGCGCCAGCCACGCGGGCACCGGCCACTGGGCCACGCTGCGCGCCACATCCACCACCTGGCCACTGGCCACGGCGGCGGCCAACCAGTGGCTGAGCTGCGCACCCACGGCCACCAGACCCGTCCAGAACAAGGCAGCCAGCGCCACCACCGACCACAACAGCCATTTCATGCCGCACTCCAGTTGTCAGAAAACCCCAGACCATAGGCTCAGCGTTGTTCATATAAAAGCATATGTCAACGAATTGTTTCTCAGCTAAATTCGAAGCATGAGCCAGGAACTGAACTACAAGCACCTCTACTACTTCTGGGTCACGGCCAAGGAAGGCGGCATGTCACACGCCGCCGCGCGCCTCGGCATGGCGGTGCAGACCGTGAGCGCGCAAGTGCGGGCGCTGGAGCAGTCGCTGGGCCACGCGCTGTTCAAGCCGGCCGGCCGGGGCCTGGCCCTCACCGACGCCGGCCACGCTGCCCTGCCGCTGGCCGAACAGATCTTCCAGCTGGGCGAACAATTGCACAGCACCGTGCGCGATGCCGCCACCCACACCCAGGTGCGGCTGGCCGTGGGCATTTCCGACGGCCTGCCCAAGCTGGCGGTGCGCGACCTGCTGGCGCCCGCGCTGGCCGAACCCCACCTGCGCCTGCTGTGCCACGAAGACGAGTTCGAGGACCTGCTGGGCGACCTGGCCCTGCACCGGCTGGACGTGGTGCTGTCGGATCGCGCCGCGCCGCCCAACCCCAACCTGCGCCTGTACAGCCACGCGCTGGGCAGCTCGCCGCTGGGCTGGTACGCGCCCGCGCAGTGGCTGGCGCAGGCCCGTGACCACTTTCCCCACAGCCTGGCCAGTGTGCCGGTGCTGCTGCCCAGCGCCCACACCGCCGTGCGCCCGCGCCTGGACCACTGGTTCGAGCGCCACGGCGTGGCGCCGCGCGTGGTCGGCGAGTTCGAGGACAGCGCGCTGCTGAGCACCTTTGGCGCGTCGGGCCTGGGCGTGTTCCCGGCACCCGACCGCATGCGCGACACCCTCACCCAGCGCTACGGCGTGGCCTGGTTTGCCGACGTCGATGGCGTGCTGGAGCACTTTTTCGCCATTGGCACCGAGCGCAAGGTGCAGCACCCGCTGGTCAAGCGGCTGCTGGGTCAGGGCTGAATCAGGACCGAAGCCAGGCGCGGTCAGGCCCAGACGCTGTCCAATGCGGCCAGGGCGCGGGCAACCACGGGGTCGCCCGCACGTGCGGCCAGGCACACGAAGCTCAGGTCGCATTCCAGCGCCACCTGATCGGCAATCACCAGGCCATGCGCCTGCGCCTCGCGGATGGCGATGGAATCGCGCACCAGGCTCAGGCCCACGCCACTTTTCACCAGGTCCAGCATGGAAGCCTCCTGGTCCACCAAGGCCACCCGGCGCGGGGCCATGCCGGTCAACGAACCCGGCCCAAACACCCGGCGCAACAGCCGGTGGTGGGCGCTGGCCGCCGGCGTGGCCAGCCAGGGCAAGGCGGCCAGCGCCTTCCAGTCCTTGCCGCGCACCTGCGGGCCCCAGCCGGCGGGTGCCAGCACGCGGTAGTTGAAACGCGCCAGCGGGCGCAGGTGGTAGGGCGGGCCGGCCGGGTCGTCGGGCAGGTCGAGGAAAAAGCCCACGTCCAGCTCTGCCCGGGCAATCTGCGACAAGACCTGCCCACTCATGCCCTGGCGCAACTCGGTACCGATCTGCGGCGCGGATTCGACCAGGGTCTTGAGAAAAGCCCCCAGGCGGATGAACTCGGGGTCAAGAATGGTGCCTATGCGCAAGGTGCCGCGCACCGTGTGCTGCAAGGCGGCGGCGGCCTGGCCAAAGTCGGCCAGGGCCGCCAGCGCCTTGTCGGCCAGGGGCAGCAGAGCGGCACCGTCTTGCGTGAGTGCCATGCCCTTGGAGGTGCGGGTGAACAAGGCCAGCCCAGTGGCCTCGGCCAGGGCCTTGAGTTGCAGGCTCACCGCCGGCTGGCTCAGGTGCAGGCGCTGGGCCGCGCGCGACACATTGCCCTCGCGCGCCACCGCCACAAAGGCGCGCAGGGTCTGGGGTTCGACGGCGTTCAGCGACGGGCTTTTCATATTTGCAGAATTTATATCCAAAGTTTGGCGATTTCATTGGATTTTGCGCAAACCATCAAGCACACTCGCCGCCATCTTCTGGAGACCACCACATGAGCATCACTAATATTGACCACTTCATCAACGGCCACGTGCAGGCAGGCAGCTCGCCCCGGGCACAAGACGTGTTCAACCCGGCCACCGGCGCGGTGACCGGCCGCGTAAAGCTGGCCAACGCCGCCGACGTGAACACCGCCGTGGCCGCTGCACAAGCTGCCTTTCCGGCCTGGGCCGACACCCCGCCCATCCGCCGCGCGCGCGTGATGTTCAAGTTCCTCGAACTGGTCAACCAGCACAAGGACGATCTGGCCCGTTTGATCACCGCCGAACACGGCAAGGTGTTCACCGATGCGCAAGGCGAGGTCTCGCGTGGCATCGACATCATCGAGTTCGCCTGCGGCATTCCGCAGCTGCTCAAAGGCGACTTCACCGACCAGGTCTCCACCGGCATGGACAACTGGACGCTGCGCCAGCCGCTGGGCGTGGTGGCCGGCATCACGCCCTTCAACTTCCCCGTCATGGTGCCCATGTGGATGTTCCCGGTGGCGATTGCCGCTGGCAACTGCTTCATCCTCAAGCCCAGCCCCATCGACCCCTCGCCTTCGCTGTTCATCGCTGACTTGCTCAAGCAGGCCGGCCTGCCCGACGGCGTGTTCAACGTGGTGCAAGGCGACAAGGAAGCGGTGGACGCGCTGCTGGTGCACCCCGACGTGAAGGCCATCAGCTTCGTCGGCTCCACGCCGATTGCCAACTACATCTTTGAAACCGGCGCCCACCACGGCAAACGCGTGCAGGCCCTGGGCGGCGCCAAGAACCACATGGTGGTGATGCCCGACGCCGACCTGGACCAGGCGGTGGACGCGCTGATCGGTGCGGCCTACGGCTCGGCCGGTGAACGCTGCATGGCCATCAGCGTGGCGGTGCTGGTGGGCGACGTGGCCGAGCGCATCATGCCCAAGCTGATCGAGCGCACCAAGGCGCTCCAGGTGCTCAACGGCACCAACCTCGCGGCCGAGATGGGCCCCATCGTCACGGCCGCCGCGCACCAGCGCATCACCGGCTACATCGAGGCTGGTGTCAAGGAGGGTGCGCAGCTGCTGGTGGATGGCCGGGGCTTTGACGGCGCCCAAGCGGGCGAAGGCTGCAACAACGGTTTCTGGCTCGGCGGCACGCTGTTCGACCACGTGAGCACCGACATGAAGATCTACAAGGAAGAGATTTTTGGCCCGGTGCTGAGCTGTGTGCGTGTGCCCGACTTTGGCCAGGCGGTGCAGATCATCAACGACCACGAGTTCGGCAACGGCGTGAGCTGCTTCACGCGCGACGGCAACGTGGCGCGCGAGTTTGCGCGCCGCATCCAGGTGGGCATGGTGGGCATCAACGTGCCCATCCCCGTGCCCATGGCCTGGCACGGTTTTGGTGGCTGGAAGAAGAGCCTGTTTGGCGACATGCACGCCTATGGCGAAGAAGGCGTGCGCTTCTACACCAAGCAGAAATCCATCATGCAGCGCTGGCCGGAATCGATAGGCAAAGGCGCCGAGTTCGTGATGCCCACGGCGAAGTGATGTCGGTCTGATGGTGGTTTACGAAGAAAAGAGGAGCCCCGGTCGCGAGTTCTAGTCCGGGGCGGTCCTGTTGGTCACCGAGCGTCGTGTGGATGAGGTGGGATTGAAGTTCCCTCAAGCACCTGTGGCAGCCCGCTGACGACCACCTCGGTTTCGAGGGCCGGAGTGGGGCGGCAGGCTTGGCTTCGACAACGAAGTGCAGCTTCGCTACCCCTCAGCCGCTGTGGTGGCTGCGTCGGCCGCCGGCGTTGCGATATCCGGCGGCGCCGTTGGACGGCGCTGCCGCCACCCACCTTGGTGTTTGCGAAGAGGCCCTGTCGCGTTTGCGTGGGCCCATCGGCATCTACATCGGCAGCAAGACCCCCACAGAAATCGCGGTCAGCGTCATGGCCGAGTTGCTGGCGGTCAAGAACGGCGTGGACTTTCCGGTTGATTTTTCCGTGGCGTTCGCGAAGCGGCGACTTGATTCCGGCGTCACCGAGCAACCGGGGCTCGTGTGCGGCATCCCCAACGCTTGATGCGAGCTTTGGCGGCGCACTTACCGAACCGTTTGTCGGCTACGCCGATCTTCAACTTCCATTCCGCGAACCACGGCTCCCATTGGCCTGACAAGGCGACTTGCAGTAGCTGGTACCCACCGAGGCAGGAAGCTGGAGGATGATGACCTCGGGCCGAGTGAGGCCCTCGGTTGTTGTAGTCGCTCAAGAGGCACCGAGAACATACAGTTCCCATAATCTACGAACCATGAAGCTTCCAATTCGCGCTGCTGTCCTATCCAGCCCCAACTATCCTTTTGTGCCGATCGATGCACCCGTGAAACTCGACCAGAACGAGGCTGCTGAGGACTTCCCCGCGCCCCTGAAGGCTCTTGTCCTTGAGCGGCTGGGCCGCGAAAAGTGGCACCGGTACACGGATCTGAACGCTGAGACTCTGTGCGCTGCCATCGCACGGTACGAGGGCTGGTCACCCTCCGGAGTTGTTGTGACCACAGGCAGCAACGTACTGATTGCCTTGCTGATTCAGCTGGCGGCCCTCGATAAAAGTGTGGTCACTGTCACTCCAAACTTTTCTCTTTATGGATTGGATGCCAAGCTTCTGGGTGCCGCACTGACTGAGGTGCCGCTGCGATCAGGCCTCACTGTGGACATGGACGGAGTCATTGCAGCGACTCAGGCGAAGGGAAACGCTGCTGCCCATGCAGGCGGTGTCGTGTATCTCCCTCAGCCGCACGCACCAACAGGTTCGATTCTTGCCGCGAGCGAATTGCAGAGGGTCGCCGAGATATCAGGTGAATGGCTTGTTGTTATCGACGAGGCCTACCATCAGTTCGCCGGAACAAGTTCTGCGACTTTGGCTCGCAGTTGCCCAAACGTTCTAATTTTGCGCACATTCTCGAAAGCATGGGGTCTCGCAGGCCTGCGCCTCGGGTACGCACTTGCCTCCGATGAAGTTGCGAGGCATCTGCGAAAGTTGGTGCCCCCATTTGCAATCTCTGTCATGCAGCAGATCGCCGCCGAAGTAGCCTTGTCAAACCCCGGATACATGCGCGAGCGGGTCGAACGTACGATTCGTGAGCGCGAACGAGTTGCTCGCGCACTGCGACAGCATCCTACGTGGGAGGTTTATGCGTCAGCCGCCAACTTCCTTCTCATTCGCACGCCTGATGCCGCACGTGCAAGCGAGCAACTCCTCCAGGCCGGCGTGTTGGTCCGTCGGCAAGACGCGTACAGCAGCCTCGCGGGATGCATCAGGGTAACGGTCGGAACGCCTGAGGAGAACGATCTATTCCTGCGTGCCGCCGGCTTGTAGCTCGTCTTCAACGGGTTCTGAGTGTTACATGGCGAGAGCGAATGGAGTTCAAAAATGACCCGTTTGGAAGATGCACAGGCCGCATATGCTCTCGCTTTCGGCCTCGCGCCGCCTGAACCCTGGGGCGTCGATGATCTGCGTATCGCGCAGGTCTTGGAGCAGGCAGTTATCGAGCGCACACCGTTGCCGGTATCGTTCGATTGGTGGGAATCCATGCCTCCCGATGGCGTGGCATGAAGGAACACCGCCCAACAGTCCCTCAATTCCAGAGCACAAGCGCGGATCGCAGCGTGCCAGCTGCTCTTGGGACTGGGGCCGGTGATCGCAGCTTGTAGGTGCGATTTTTCAGGCTTGCAAAGCTTGAGGTGTTTTGTGCGTGCAGCACAAACAAAAACGCCCACAAGTCAGTGGGCGCGGTTGTCAGGGCACATGGCCCTGGCGGAGAGGGTGGGATTCGAACCCACGGTGATGTTGCCACCACGCCTGATTT
>CAYUAH010000090.1:0-12305 GCA_964442375.1 uncultured Hydrogenophaga sp.
AGTTCTCGGCCGCGATGCCGGCCTTGGTCAGGGCGTTGAACAGGGTGGATTTGCCAACGTTGGGCAAGCCAACGATGCCGCACTTCAGACTCATGGGATTTCCTTGTAGCGCGCCCGTCAGAAGGCGCGGGCGCTGCCCGCGCGGGGGCGGGACCAAACGGCTTCGGATTGTACCGGCCAGGTCATTCAAATAATCATTGCATCATCATTCTCTTATTTATTAGAATGTCGGCATGAACAAGCGCCACACCAAAGATGTGTTGTACGAGCAGGTGGCCCGCGTCGGCAAGGCCGTGTCCAGCCCCAAGCGGCTGGAGTTGCTGGAGCTGCTCGCGCAGGGCGAAAAGTCGGTGGAGCAACTGGCGGGCGAACTGTCCATCGATGTGAAACTGGCGAGCGCCCACCTCAAGGCCTTGCGCGAGGCGCGGCTGGTGGACTTTCGCAAACAGGGCAAGTTTGTGCTGTACCGACTGACCGGCACCGACGTGGCCGGCCTGTGGGTGACGCTGCGTCAGGTGGCCGAAGAACACCTGGTGGAACTGCGTGTGGCGCTCGACCAGATGGTGGCCGAGCCGTCCAAGCTGGTGTCATTGGACCGCAAGACACTGATGGCCCAAGCCCGACGCGGCGAGGTGGTGGTCATCGACGTGCGGCCGTCGGCCGAGTTCGACCAGGCGCACCTGCCCTATGCGCGGTCCATGCCCATAGGGGAAATTGCACACCGCCTGGCCGAGCTGCCACGCGACACACCCATCGTCGCCTACTGCCGAGGCCCTTTCTGCCTGTTCTCGGAGGAGGCCTACCAGCTGCTCAGCGCCCGGGGCTACCAGGTGCACAAGCTGCTGGACGGTGTGAGCGAGTGGCAGGCGGCCGGTTTGCCGCTGGCCACGGCGGCGCGCTGACAAGCCGCGCCATTTGTGGTGTTTTGCTGAAAGGGCATGTCCATGTTTTTCAAGCAACTTCTTACCCGCGAATCCTCGTTGTCCTATTTTTTCGGTTGTGCCGGCCAGGGCCAGGCGGTGGCGGTGGACGTGGTAGCGGGCGACGAAGACTGGTTTTTGGCACAGGCCGACGAAGCGGGCGTGGAAATCACCCATGTGATCGACACCCACGTGCATGCCGATCACATTTCGGGCGGGCGGGCGCTGGCGCGCCGTGCCAACGCGCCCTACTGCCTGCACGAGCGCGCGCGCGACACCGTGTTGTTTGAGTTCCGGGCCCTGACCGACGGCCAGTGGCTGGAGGTGGGCAACGTCAAGCTGCAGGTGCTGCACACGCCTGGGCACACACCGGAGAGCATCTGCCTGCTGGTCAAGGACGCACGCCGTGGTGACGAACCCTGGTTTGTGGTCACCGGCGACACCTTGTTCGTGGGCGCGGTCGGCCGCCCCGATCTGGCGGGCCGCGAGCAGGAGATGGCTGCCACCCTCTGGCACAGCCTGCATCAGAAACTGCTGCACCTGCCCGACAACATCGAGATCTACCCCGGCCACCAGGCCGGCAGCGCCTGCGGTGTGGGCCTGTCGGGCAAGCCTTCGTCCACGCTCGGCTTCGAGAAGCGCTGGAATCCGGCACTTGGCCAAGACCTCACGAGTTTCGTGCGGGAAGTCACCACCCACATGCCACCGCGTCCGGCCGACATGGACCACATTGTGGCGGCCAACACCGCCGCCTGACCCCGAGACCCATGACGCTGCAACACGGCATCCGGCCCAACCTGGGCCAGTTCCTGCACCAGCTGTTGCAGGTGCTGCTGGTCGGCCTGACGCTGGGGCTGATGCGCACCGTGGTGCCCGCGCTGGCCGAAACCGAGTTCGGCGTGCCCAAGACATCCTTTCTGCTGCTGACCGCCTTTGTGCTGGCCTTCGGCGTCGTCAAGGGGCTGATGAACTTCATCGCCGGGCGGCTGTCCGAGCGCGTCGGCCGCCGGCGGGTGCTGCTGGCCGGCTGGGTGTTGGCGCTGCCGATTCCGCTGATGGTCTGGCACGCACCCCACTGGCACTGGGTGGTGGCCGCCACCGTGTTGCTGGGCGTCAATCAGGGCCTGACCTGGTCGATGACACAAACCGCCCAACTCGACATCACGCGGCCCGATGAACGTGGCCTGACCTTGGGCCTCAACGAGTTTGCGGGCTACGTGGGCGTGGCACTGGGGGGCATCACCACGGCCTACCTGGCCACGGCGCTGGGCGCACGCAACGGCCTGCTGCTGTTCGGCCTCGGCGTCATCGCCACCGCCCTGCTGTTGACGCTGACCTGCGTGCGCGACACCCTGCCCTGGGCACACGCCGACATGGCGCGCCTGCCCACTCCGGCCAGCGCCCCCGGCACCTGGGAGGTTTTCGCCCTCATGAGCTGGCGCGACAAACGCCTGTTCGCGCTGTGCCAGGCCGGTCTGGTGGAGAAATTCGTGGATGCGCTGGTGTGGGTGTTCTGGCCGGTGTTCCTCTACCAGCGCGGCCTGGACCTGCCGGCGGTGGGCTGGGTCATCGGCGTCTACGGCTTCGTCTGGGGCGGCTCGCAGCTGTTCACCGGCCGGCTGTCCGACCACATCGGCCGCCACCGGCCCAACCTGTCGGGCATGGTGCTGTGCGGTGCGGGTGTGGCGCTGATGGCGCTGGGCACCAGCGAGGCCTGGTGGGTGAGCTCGGCCGCGCTGGCGGGTTTTGGCATGGCCTTGCTCTACCCCAATCTGTCGGCCGCCGTGGCCGACGTCGCCCCGCCCCACTGGCGCGGTTCGGCCATCGGCATCTACCGTTTCTGGCGCGACCTGGGCTACGCCATCGGCGCGCTGGGCGTGGGCCTGGCGGCGCACGTCACCGGCCAGGTCGAGGCCGCCTTCTGGTTCGTCGCCCTGTGCATGTGGGCCAGCGCGGCCCTGCTGTGGTGGCTGGGCGAAGAGACCCACCCGCAGCTCAAGCCGGTGCCTGCACCGCCCCCCACTTCCCCCAACCCTTTGGAGACACCATGACACTCACACGCTCGGCCTGGCTGGCCCTCACGGCCACCGCCCTGGCCTTCACGCCCCTGGCCTGGGCCGACAGGGCCGCCGCCATCGACGAGATGGAGGGCTACCTCGAATTTGTGGACTACGGTGGCGGCGTGATGTTCGCCGAACAAATCCCCAAGGAGGACTGGAAACGTTTTGTGGTGATCGACGCACGCGACGCCGGCCAGTACGCCAAGGACCACATCCCTGGCGCGGTGAACATGGACTGGCGCCAGGTGCTGGCCAAGCGCAGCAGCATCCCCAAAGACAAACCGGTGCTGATCTACTGCAACAGCGGCTCGCTCTCGGCCCAGGCCGGTTTTGCGTTGCGCGTGGCCGGCTGGGACAACGTGCGCATCCTGCAGGGCGGCATGGACGAGTGGAAGGCCAAGGGCGGCTTCGACGCGGCCGCCCGGGCCACCAAGCCGGCCACGCACTGACCGGTGCGGCGGAACAGGGCCTGGAAGCCCCCCTTGTTCCGCCCATCACATGGCGGCCCCGCCACAGAGAATGTCCCCACCACCATGGAAGACCTTCGTCTGTACCCCACTGCAAGCTCAGCCCCGCCGCCGGCAGACCCCACCGCTGCGACCTTCATCCCCGTGTCATTGAGCGGCGTGGATGTGAGCCGGCCCTTGCCGGTGGACATCCTGAATGCCCGTGGCATGTTGCTGTTGCCCAAGGGCCAGGCCCTGGACTCGCTGGACAGGCAACTGGCCCTGAGCCGGCACGCGCCCGTGATCCGCTCGCAGGACCGCGACCTCTGGATGACGGTGCTGCGCCCGCAGCGCCGCCCCGCCCCGTTGGAGGCAACGCCCGAGCCGGAGCCCACCGGTCTGGCCTCCACCTGGCTGGACCTTCACACCCGCTGGCGCGTGCTCCTTCACCAGCATGCCGAGGCACGCGACTTCATGCCCCGCTTTGAAGCGGTGCGCGAGCAGGCCTGGCAGTTGCTGGAACAGCAAGCCGACGAGAGCCTGTTCGTGCTGGTGCAACTGCTGTACGACGCCCAATTGGGCTACTGCGCCAGCAACGCGCTGGCTGCGGCGGCGGTGTGCCACGTCATCGCGCCGGCCGCCGGCCTGAACGACAGGGAACAACACGCGGTGTTCAATGCCGCACTCACCATGAACGTGGGCATGGCGCGGCTGCAGGACCAGCTCGCCCAGCAAAAGCCCCCGCCCGACACCCACCAGCTGGCCGACATCCAGCAGCACCCGCACCGTGGCCGCGACATCCTGCACGCCCTGGGCGTGGCCAACGACCGCTGGCTGGGCCTGGTGGCAGACTCGCATGAATCGGTGGTGGGCGGTGGCTACCCCACCGGCAAGCGCGCCGAGGGTTTGCCGCTGATGCTGCTGCAGCTGTCCGACCGTTTTGTGGCGCGCATCAGCCCACGCAAGGGCCGCAAAGGCCTGTCGGCGCGCGCGGCGGTGCGCACCCACTACCTGGAGATGCAGCGCCAGAACAGCCCGCTGGGCGCGCTGCTGGTCAAGCACCTGGGGTTGTACCTGCCGGGCAGCTACGTGCGCTTGCAGAACGGCGAACTGGCGGTGGTCACGCGTGGCACGGCCCAGGCCAACCGCCCCAGGGTGATGGCCATCGTGGGCAAGGACGGCATCCCGCTGTCGGCACCCACGGTACGCGACACCGCGCAGCCCGCCTACGCGGTGCTCGATTCCGTATCGCCCGACCAGGTGAAGGTGAGGCTGGACCCGGCGCGGGTGTTGGCCCGCAGCTGAACCCCCGTCAGTCCCACACGCCCCAGGCCGCCCAGCCGGTCTGCCCTTCGGCCAGCATGTTCTCACTGCCGGCGCGCACGATGGCGTTCATGCCGAAAGTGATGGCGCCATTCACCCGCGCGTCGGCGCGGTAGGCGCGCAGCGCGTCGCCCACGGCGTGGCCGGTGGCGGCCGTGTCGGGGTTCACGTCGGGGATGGAACAGCGCGCGCAAGGCTTGACCAGTTGCAGGTGCGTGGTCGCCTCTGCGGCGCAGCTGCCCGGCAGGTAGAGGTCGCTGAAACGGTCTTCGTCGTGGGCGGCCACACCGCCCAGCACGATGTTGGGCCGCAAGCGCCGCATGTCCACGGCCGGCTGGCCGGCTGCGGCCAGCCGGGTGTTGAGATCGTCCAGCGCGGCGGCACTGGCCACCAGCACCGCAAAGCCATCGCCGAAGTGCACCGGCGCCGGCACGCCACCGGTCCATTTGAGGCTGGACAGGCGCTGCACCTCGGGATCGAAACGCACCAGGCGCAGGCGCTGCAAGCCGGCCGGCGCGCCAGGCGAGAGGAAGTCGCTGAACCACTGCGCGGCCACGTCGCCCATGTCGTAGGCCTCGACCTCGTCATCCCACACCCGTACGCGGGCTGGCGCCTCGGCGGCGTCGAGCTGCAGGTGCAGAGCCAACATGCCAGGGGCGCGCAGCACCAGCTGGCCCAGCTTGAAGCTGGGCTGGATCAGCGCCATGCGGGGCAGTTCGCGTTGCGAAACGAACTCGCCCTGCGCGTCCACCACCATCCAGCTGCGGTCCCATTCGAGGCCGGTGTCCAGCAGGGTGGCGCGCGGCAGCCGCACACCGGCACAGGACTTGACGGGATACACCCACAACTCGGCGATGTGGAAGGGCTGGTCGGCGTTTTCGGGCAAGGTGTTCATGGGTGAGGGTGCAGGCAACAGGGAGGCGGTGAGCAGCGTCAGGGCAATCGGGTCAGTGGCGCGCGCCAGGGGCCGGCCATGCCGAGCACAGGGCCACGTTTGCGCGTGCCGACCAGATCTGACCAGGCCAGGGCCAGTTCGCCGGTTTGCAGGTCGAGCGTGCCGTCGGCGGCCAAACGCCCGGCAGGGGTTTGCAACTGAAACTGGTCGATGTGGGCCACACCGCCGGCCACCGTGCCCGCCGCCAGAAGCCGGCGCCAGTCGGTGCGTTCGAATGGCTGGGACGTGCGCGGCGTCACATCGGCGGCCTGGCGGGCGGCACGCAGGTCCAGCCCCTGCCAGTGGCCGGCACGGGCATCCACCGACCACTGGCCTTGCCAGGCGCGCGCATCGTTGTGCTGGCCGGAGAGCGACAGCGTGCCGCTCCAGCGGCCCGATGCCGCGTCGGCCTGGCGCGGTTTGGGCGGGCCACCGGGCTGGCGCTCGTCCAGCGTCTGGCGCAGCAGCGCCAGGTCGGCGTCGCGGCTGCGGGCCGCAAGCTGCCAGCGTCCATCGGCCAGCCGCCAGTCGCCGCTGGCGTTCAAGAGGCCGTCCCACAGGCGCGCATCCAGCTTGGCCAAACGCAGCACCCCGTCCTGGTTGTGCAAGTGGGCTGCGGCGCCAGACAGGCGCAGGCCGTTCCAGCCGAGTTGGCCAACGTGCAATTGCAGCTGGCCAGGCCAGGTGTCGAGCTGGGACCACAGGGCCGGCCAAGTGGCCGAGCGGCTGGCAGCGCTCCAGCGGTCCGGCCACAGCGAGGCCACGCGCAAGCGGGCATCGACCTGGGCTCGCTCGCCTGCAACGGGCCAGCGGCGCCATTCGCCTTCGGTGGCAAAGGGTCCGTCCCACAAGGCCGCGTCAGGGGCACCGCCCTGGGCCTGGCCTTCCAGCTGCCACGACGACACACGCAGCCCCAGCTCCAGTTGCCCGCGCAGGCTCCACTGTCGTTCGGCCTCGCCACGCGGCTGCACGCTCACTTCGCCCAGCAACGCGTCCCAGCGCAGGGCGCGGCGGTCGGGCAGCCAGCCCAGATCGGCCTGCAGCTGGCCACCGGCACGGGCGCCATCGCGCCCGCTGGGCACCAGCCGCCATTGGGGCCAGGTCACCGCCGCATAGCGGCCACGCGGTGGCGCGCTGTCCATCTGCCAGGTCAGCGACAGGGGCGCAGCGGTTTTCCAGCTGCCCGCCATGCCCTGGCCGCTGGCGCTGTCGGGCCGCAGGTCCAGCGCGGCGACGCGCCACTCGATGTGGGCGGCCTGCGCCGCCTCGCCCAGCTGCGCCTGAAGGTACAGATCGTCCCAGGCCAGCCGTTGTTGGTCGCTTTGATGCAACCAGCGCCCCAGGGTGAGCCGCGCACTGGGCACCGGCTGCCCGGCCAGCTGTCCTTTGAAACGCAGTTCCACCTGACGCCAGTGGGCCGGTTCGCCGTCGGCCGCCGGGTGCCAGTGGGCACGGCCTTCCCACTGGCCTGCCAGCCAGGCCGAACGGGGGTCGATGCCAGCGTCCGCCTCGCGCTGCGGCCGCAGGCTGGCGTCCAGTGTCCAGGCCAGTGCGCGCGCGCCAGCCGCATCGGCCGGCCCCAGCGACACCTGCTGCACCCGCCATTCGCCCTGCAAGCCCCAGGCGGCGTGGCGGCTCGCACCTTGCAGGCCCTGGGCCCGCAGGTCGTGCAGGCGGGGCGCGTCCCGCCACAGGCTGCGCCAGTCCAGCCCCAGGCTCAGGCGCTCGATGCGCAGCTGGCCATCGCTGGACAGCTCGGCCGGCACCGCCCAGCGCACGCCGTGGAGGTGGATTTGCGGGCGCGGCCACAGGCTCCAGCCCAAGGACTCGTAGGTGCCCGCCTCGTTGGCAGGTGCCGGCATCGGGCCCCACACCGAAGCCCACATGGCCTCGTGCTCCGCCCCCAGGGTGCGGGCCAGGCCTTGCACCTGTTCAGCCGGCAAGGCGTGCAGGCGCCAGGCCACGGCAGCCCCCAGCAGCGCCACCGCCGCCAGCCCGCCCACCGCACCGCCCAACACCCACTTCCACCACCGCTTCATCTTTGCTTTCGCCATCCTGACAAGCCCGGGATTGTGCCCGCTGAAAAAGGCATGCAAGGCCAGTGCCTAAAATCGGTGGATGAACAAAAAGTTCGATGTGTGCGTGCGCGGTGGCGGCGTGGTCGGCCACACGCTGGCCCTGTTGCTGGCCCGCGACCGTTTGCGGGTGGCGCTGGTGCGCCAGCCCACGCCGGCCGGCGCGCTGGCCGACATCCGCGCCTACGCCCTCAACGCCGCGTCGCGCAAGCTGCTGCAAGGCCTGCGCGTGTGGCCCGACGAAGCCTCGGCCACGCCGGTGGTGGCCATGCAGATTTGCGAAGACGGCGGCAACGCGCCGCCCGACGCCGCCGTGCGTTTCGACGGCGCAGCCGACACCGCCCTGGCCTGGATCGTGGATGTGCCGGCGCTGGAACAGCGCCTGCGCGAGGCGGTGGGCTACCAGAGCGGCATCGAGGTGCTGGACAGCGCCGACGGCCTGGCCCCCAGCCTCACGGTCGTTTGCGAGGGCAAGCGCAGCAGCAGCCGCGCCCAGTTCGGCTTCGAGTTCGACACCCGGCCCTACCCCCACACGGCGGTGGCCGCGCGCCTGCGCTGTGCATTGCCCCACGGTGGCGTGGCGCGCCAATGGTTTGCGCAGGGCGACATCATGGCCTGGCTGCCGCTGGACGGGCCGCAGGGCCACCGCGTGGCGCTGGTGTGGTCGGTCACGCACGAACGGGCGGCCGAACTGCTGGCGCTGGCACCCGAGACGCTGGCCGAGGCGGTGCAGGCCGGTGGCCATGCGGCCCTGGGTGCGATGCAGCTCGACGGCGTTGCCGCCGGCTGGCCGCTGGAGCTTTCACGCGCACGGCGCTGGGTGATGCGCCTGGGCGCGATGGGCGTGGCCCTGGCCGGCGACGCGGCCCACGCCATGCATCCGCTGGCCGGGCAAGGTCTCAACGTGGGCCTGGCCGACGTGGCCGAGCTGGCCCACGTGGTACACCAGCGCGAGCCCTGGCGCGAACCCGGTGACCTGCGCCTGCTGCGCCGCTACGAGCGCGCGCGCCAGGCCGACGTGAGCGCCATGGGGGCGGTGACCGAAGGGCTGTACAGCCTGTTCGCCCACAACGACAGCCGCCTGCAGGCGCTGCGGCGCTGGGGCCTCAAAGGCTTTGACCGCAGCAGCACCCTCAAGCAATGGGTGGTGCGCCAGGCCGCCGGCCACGCGCCGCTGCAGACCGGGCATTGAACCCGCGCCCACTTTTCCGGATCGCATCCTTTTTCACATACCCAGGTCCTGCCATGCCCACCTTTTTTGCTTCTCGCCCCGGCCGTTGGACCGCTCTGCTGTGTGCCGCCCTGGTGGCCGCCGGCTGCTCCAGCGTGCCACCCGAAGAGACCATCCGCCAGACGCTGACGGAACGCCTGCCCAACCTGCCCAAGATCGACGAGATCAGCAAGACGCCGATGGAGGGCCTGTACGAGGTGCGCGTCAACAAGACCGAAATCTTCTACACCGACCGCGCCGGCAACTACCTGATCCAGGGCGAGCTGATCGACACCAAAGGGCGCACCAACCTCACCGAGGCACGTGTCGAAAAACTCACCGCCCTGCCCTTCGACCAATTGCCGCTGAAGGATGCCTTCACCATCGTGCGCGGCACCGGCGCGCGCAAGCTGGCCATTTTTGAAGACCCGAACTGCGGTTTCTGCAAGCGCTTCGAACGCGAGCTGGAAAAGCTGGACAACGTGACGGTGCACGTGTTCCTCTACCCCATCCTGGGGCCCGACTCCATCACCAAGTCGGAACACATCTGGTGCGCGGCCGACAAAGGCAAGAGCTTCAGCGACTGGATGACCCGCAGCGTGCTGCCCGCCCAGGCCAGCTGCGACACCGGCGCCCTGCAGCGCAACGTGGCCTTTGGCCAGCAGCACCGCATCACCGGCACGCCCACCACCTTCTTTGCCGATGGCACCCGTGTGGCCGGTGCCGTGCCGCTGGAGCGCATCGAACAAGGGCTCAAAGCCACCCCATGAACGACCACGCCGCCCACGCGCCCCTGATCCGCCAGCTCGGCCACGCCGGGCTCATTCCTTTTGTGCTGCTGGCCGCCACGGTGT
This sequence comes from uncultured Hydrogenophaga sp., assembly GCA_964442375.1. Lineage (GTDB taxonomy): Bacteria > Pseudomonadota > Gammaproteobacteria > Burkholderiales > Burkholderiaceae_C > Hydrogenophaga. The sequence goes on from CAYUAH010000090.1 coordinate 9,823, forward strand.
GGCTGGTGGACGGCGACCTGCAACCCTGGGCGGCCATGGCCATGGCCGCCTACGCGGCCCTGATCGTGTCCTACCTCGGCGGCATCCACTGGGGCCTGGCCTGGAAGCTGGCCGACGCGCCCGTGGACCACCAGCGCGCCCACCTGTTGTGGGGCGTGGTGCCTTCGCTGCTGGCCTGGCCCGGCGTGCTGATGCCGCCGCACGCCGGTCTGGTGTGGCTGGCGCTGGCACTGGTGCTGTGCTACCTGGTGGACCGCCGGCTCTACCCGGCGGCCGGTGTGGGCCAGTGGCTCACGCTGCGGTTTCGCCTCACCGCCGTGGCCACGCTGAGCTGCCTGGTGGCGGCCGGTGCCCTCTGACACGCTCTGCCCCGCACATGCCCACCACCACCGCCACCCCCACCGACGCCGGCCCACATTACCGCGTGGAAGTGCTGGACCCGCACAGCCACCGTTTTGCCGTCACCCTGACCATCGCCCAGCCCGCCGCCCAACAGCGCCTGGCGCTGCCGGTGTGGATACCGGGAAGCTACCTGGTGCGCGAGTTTTCGCAACACCTGATGCACATCAGCGCCCAACAAACGGGCCAGGCCGTGGCCTTGCGCCAGTTGGACAAGAACACCTGGCAGGCGGCCAACCAACCCGATGCCCCGCTGGTGCTGCGCGCCGAGTTCTACGCCTACGACGCCTCGGTGCGCACCGCCTGGCTGGACGCCTCGCGCGGCTTCTTCAACCCCACCAGCCTGTGCCTGCGGGTGCTCGGCCAGGAAGACCTGCCCCACACACTGGAGCTGGCTGAAAACACCCACACCAAAGGCTGGCAGGTGGCCACCAGCCTGCCACCGCTCAAAACCAAACGCAGCGGCTTCGGCAATTACCGCGCCAGCGGCTACGACGAACTGGCCGACAGCCCGGTGGAATTGGGCCGTTTCTGGAGCGGCAGCTTCAAGGTGCGTGGCGTGCCCCACCGCTTCGTGGTCAGCGGTGCGGGTGCCTGGTTCGACGGCGAACGGCTGCTGCGCGACACCCAGCGCATCGTCGAAACCCAGATCGCTTTCTGGCACGGCACCAAGGACAAGCCCGCCTTCGATCGCTACGTCTTCATGCTCTACGCCACCGACGACGGCTACGGTGGCCTGGAGCACCGCCACAGCACCGCGTTGATCGCCAAGCGCGCCGACCTGCCTCGCCTGCCCGGGCCCGACGCCACTCCCGGCGCCACCGAACCGGCGCTCAAGGCCACCGACGGCTACACCCAGCTGCTGGGCCTCATCAGCCACGAGTACTTCCACACCTGGAACGTCAAGCGCCTGCGGCCGGCCGAGTTCAAACGCTACGACTACGACCGCGAGAACCACACCGAACTGCTGTGGTTCTTCGAGGGCTTCACCAGCTACTACGACGACCTGCTGCTGCGCCGTGCCGGCCTCATCACGCCCGCCGTCTACCTGCAGCTGCTGACCAAAACCGCCAACCAGGTGCTGCAAACGCCAGGGCGCGCGGTGCAGAGCGTGGCCCAGGCCAGCTTCGAGGCCTGGACCAAGTACTACCGCGTGCAGGAGAACACCCCCAACGCCACGGTGAGCTACTACACCAAGGGCGCGCTGGTGGCGGCATGTCTGGACCTCACCCTGCGCGCCGAGGGCCACAGCACCCTCGACGACGTGATGCGCGCCCTGTGGCAGCGCTGCGCCGGCGGCCCCATGAAAGAGGCCGACCTGCTGGCCGTGCTGCGCCAGTTGGGCCGGCGCGACTTCAGCCGCGAGATCACCGAATGGGCTCACGGCACCGCAGAACTGCCCCTGCCCGACAAGCTGCGCGCCCTGGGCCTGTTGGCCACCGACGAGCCCGCTGCGCTGGCCCAACGCCTGGGGCTGCGGGTGACCGAAGGCAAAGACGGCATCGCCATCAAGACGGTGTTGCACGGCTCCGTGGCGGCCGCCGCCGGCCTGGCCGCTGGCGACGAATGGCTGGGCATCGAGCTGGCACCGCTGAGCGAGGGTGGCGACGCCGAAAGTTGGCGCGTGCACAAGCTGGACGAGGTGGCCATGTACCTGGGCCCGCGCCGACACCTCACCGCCCTGGTGGCACGCGACAAACGCCTGCTGCGCCTGGCCCTCGACTGGCCGGCGCCCGCCACCAGCCTCAAGGTCGCTCTGCCCACCGCACCGGCCGAAGGCGCCCCCTGGAAAACCTGGCTGGGCTGAAACGCCCGACTCGCTATAGTTGAAGCCCCTTCCCCACGCCTCAGTTGCAAGCACACATGAGCACCACCCCCGAAATGATTCTGGTCCGCACCGAAGGCCGTGTCGGCGTCGTCACGCTCAACCGCCCCAAGGCGCTCAATGCCCTCAACGAGCAGCTCATGAACGAGCTGGGCGCCGCGCTCAAGACCTTTGACGCCGACCCCGACATCGGCTGCATGGTCATCACCGGCAGCGAAAAAGCCTTCGCCGCCGGCGCCGACATCGGCGCCATGGCCAC
>CAYUAH010000091.1:0-2825 GCA_964442375.1 uncultured Hydrogenophaga sp.
CCCAGGTACATCACGGCCACGCGGTCGCACAGGTGTTCGATGACGCCCAGGTCGTGGCTGATGAACAGGTAGGCCAGGCCCAGCTGGTCCCGCAGGTCCATGAAGAGGTTGAGGATTTGCGCCTGAATGGACACGTCCAGCGCGGCCACCGCCTCGTCGCACACCAGCAGCTTGGGCTGTACCGCCAAGGCGCGCGCGATGCCGATGCGCTGGCGCTGGCCACCGCTGAACTGGTGCGGGTAGCGGTGGCGCAGCGCCGGGTCCAGGCCGGCGCGCTGGAGCTGGGTGCAGACGTAATCGTCCTCGCCCGCCGCGTCCACCAGGCCGTGCAGGCGCGCGGCTTCGCCCACGATGCGCGAGATGCGCAGGCGCGGGTTGAGGCTGCCAAAAGGGTCCTGGAACACCATCTGGGTGCTCAGCCGCGCGGCCAGGCGCTCGGGGCCGGCCAGCGCGCGCAGGGGCTGGCCACCCACCCACACCTCTCCGTCGGTGGGGGCCAACAGGCCGGCGGCCATGCGGCCCAGGGTGGACTTGCCACAGCCGGACTCGCCCACCAGGCCCACCACCTCACCCGGCAGCACCGCCAGGTCCACCCCATCCACCGCATGGGTCACCGCCGGCGCGTGCGCCAGCTTCAGGCGCTCCAGCGTGCGCCGCAGCGGGCTCGGCGGCGGCCGTTGGCCAAAACGCTGGGTCACGCCGCGCAGTTCAATCAGCGGCACGGCCGCACCGCCCGCATCCATGGCCGTGTTCATCAGCGGGCCTCCTCGGTTTGGGACGCAGAGGCTGCGCCTGGGTGAAAACAGCGCACCTGGTGGGCGCCTGCGTCCACGGGCAACAAATCGGGACGTTGGCCGCAGGCGGCACTTGCGCGGTCGCAACGGGCGGCAAAGGCGCAGCCGGCCGGCATGTCCAGCAGCTGCGGCGCCATGCCGGGAATCTGGCGCAGGCGCTGACCGCGCCGGTTGGCGCTGGGCAGGCTGCCGATCAGGCCTTGTGTGTAGGGGTGCTGGGGGTGGTCCAGCACCTGGTCCACCGTGCCCTGCTCCACGATGCGCCCGGCGTACATCACCGCGATGTCGTCGGCCAGGCCGGCCACCACCGAGAGGTCGTGGCTGATCCAGATCAGCGAGGTCTGGTGCTCGCGCACCAGCTTCTGCACCTCGGACAGGATTTGCGCCTGGATGGTCACGTCCAGCGCGGTGGTGGGCTCGTCGGCAATGATGAGATCGGGCCGGTGCAGCATGGCGATGGCAATCGCCACCCGCTGGCGCATGCCGCCCGAGAGCTGGTGCGGGTAGGCCAGCAGGCGCTGCTCGGGGCTGGGGATGCCCATCAGCGCCAGGGTGCGCACCGCCTGTTCGCGGGCCTCGGCCTGCGACACCGGGGCGTGGGCGCGCACGGCCTCGATCATCTGCGTGTCCACCCGCAGCACCGGGTTGAGCGTGGCCATGGGGTCCTGGAAGATCATGGCCATGCGCCGGCCGCGCAGGTCTCGGCGCTGGGCCTCGGTCATGGCCAGCACGTCCTGCCCGTCGAGCAAGACCTCACCACCTTCGACGCGGCCGGGCGCGTCCACCAGGCCCATGATGGAAAAACCGGTGACCGACTTGCCCGAGCCCGACTCGCCCACCAGGCCCAGCACGCGCCCACGCTGCAGCGTGAACGACACGCCATCGACCACCGGCAGCACGCCGGCACGGGTGTGGAAACGGGTGACGAGGTGGCGCACCTCAAGCAAAGGGGCGCTCATTTCTGCAGCCTCGGGTTCAAGACGTCACGCAACTGGTCGCCCACCAGGTTGATGGCGACGATGGTGGCCAGCAAGGCCAGGCCAGGGAAGACGCTGATCCAGTACTCGTTGGACAGCAGGTACTGGTAGCCGTTGGCAATCAACAGCCCCAGCGAGGGCTCGGTGATGGGCACGCCCAGACCGAGGAAGGACAGCGTGGCCTCCAGCGTGATGGCGCGCGCCACCTGCAAGGCACCGATGACCAGCAGCGGCGGCAAACAGTTGGGCAGGATGTGGCCGGTGACGATGCGCCAGGGCGGGATGCCCTGGCCGCGCGCGGCCTCCACGTACTCGCGCCGCGCCTCCACCAGGGCCTGGCCACGCGCCGTGCGGGCGTAGTAGGCCCACTCCAGCAGCACCAGGGTGAGCACCACGTTGCCGATGCCCTTGCCCATGTAGGCCAGGATCATCAGCGCCATCAGGATGGTGGGAAAGGACAGCAGCAGGTCCACCAGGCGCATGAGGGCGGCGTCCACCCGGCCACCGGCATAGGCGGCCAGCAGGCCCACCAGCGTGCCCAGCACCGCCGCGATCAGGGCCGAGCCCACGCCCACCAGCAGGCTGATGCGCAGGCCGTAGATGATGGCCGAATAGAGGTCGCGTCCCTGGCCATCGGTGCCCAGCAGGTACAGGTAGCCGGCTTCGCCGCTGCGGCTGCCCGGGCGCAGGCGGGCGTCCAGCACGTCGAGCTGCATCAGGTCGTAGGGGTTCTGGGGCGTGATCCAGGGCGCACAAAGCGCGGCCAGGGCCACCAGGGCCAGCGCCACCAGGCCGGCCAGGGCCACACGGGACTGCGCGAAGTCGCTCCACACCCGCCACCACAGCGAGTGGTCCTGCACCGCGCGAGAAGGGGTCGGGTTCGTCATGCCGCGACCTCCAGCCGCACGCGTGGGTCCAGCAGCCGGTACAACACGTCCACCACCAGGTTGAGCGTGACGAAGATCAGCACCACCACCATCAAGTAAGCCACCACCACCGGGCGGTCCAGGGTGTTGATGCTGTCCAGGATGAGCTTGCCCGCGCCCGGCCAGGC